>NZ_JBHMDO010000015.1:0-405397 GCF_042431225.1 Paenibacillus aurantiacus
TAGGCACGCCGCCAGCGTTCGTCCTGAGCCAGGATCAAACTCTCCATAAAAGACAAATTGATTTGCTGTAACCGAAGGTTACGAGCAGCATTTTGTCGAGAAGTGCTTGTTTAGCTCATTACTTCACTAGCTTTGACATATCGCTCATTGTTCAGTTTTCAAGGAACAAGTTAGTTACTTACCTTTCCGAATCGCTCTCGCGACCGGAATTAGAATATATCATACTTCGTTACTGCTTTGCAACTGTTTTTTTATTTTATTTTCGAATTCCGAAAGTAAAACATTCAGTTGCGACTTCCGCTTGTCCGCTTGTTCAGCGGGCGGATTTATAGAATACACCGCGACGCAATCCAATGCAAGTTGTAAAATATCCCAAATCTCTGAAAAGCAAAAGGCCTCCCCATTGCCAGGGAGACCTCTTCGCGCTTGTATCTACTTCCGCGTAACCGTATAACCTTTGTCCTGCAGCAGCTTGACGATCCCGGTGTCCCCTAGGTAATGAGCTGCGCCTACAACGATGAAGTACTCGGCTTTCTCCGTGCTCTTCAAGTAGCCGTCAATCTTATCTGCCATGCCTTTGTTGCGGTCGTCGAGCATCGCCTTGCCGAATTCCTCGTTCTCGGACATTTTGGCCGTCAGCTCGAGCAGCGCGGCATCGTCGCCTTTCTTCCACATCTCGGCCATTTGATCCACGCCTTCGTCAACCTGATCGAAATTGGTTAGCGTCGTCTTAAGGTTCGCTTCCTGGAGCTCCTTCGAGAAGCCGTCGAACATGTTCAATTGGGATTCGTACGATTCCAGCTCGATGACCGGAATTTTGCGCTCCACCGCTTTCTGGATGAAGTGCAGGTCAATGCCGACCGTACTTTGGTACCCAGCCTCCATCGATTTCAGCGTGGCGAGCGTCGTCTCGACTACCCACGGCTTGAACGTATCCAATGCGTCGGCCTTCAGTCCGCTCTTCGTCAAAATCTCGCCAACCTGCTTGTAGGTATCTGCCGAGATATGATCCTTGAGCGTCGTGCCGTCCTGATAAGTGCCCAGCTGCATGATCAACTTCTGATTATCCTGGTCGGCCGCTTTCGAGATGTCCACCTCGACGCCGAGGTAGTCCGCTTCCGCGAATGCCTGCTCGAAGGAAGGATGCAGCGGATAGAAGCTGTCGTCCGCAATATGCATGGAGCCGACGAGATAAACCGTATTGCCGCCGTTCTTTACTTCCCAAAGAAAGCCTTTGCCGCCTTCCTTGACGATCTTCGACGTCAGTTCGATCGTGCGGGTTGCGGCATCCCAGCGCACCTCGTAACCGGCCGCCTCTCCAATGATGCGAACGGGAACGTACGTCACGCCGCCGATCGTTTTGGGCTTCGCTTGAAGGGTCACCTGTTTGCCGTCGATCACGGCCGTGATCGTGCCGTTCTTGGCGTCTTGAAGCGAAAGATTAAGCGCCTTGGACGTCGATTCCAGCGGAACGAAGGTCGTGCCGTCCTGGGCAATCGGCGCGTTCGACGCGAACTCGAGTTTCTTGCCGTTCACCTCGACGTCCAACGCGGTCGGCGCGGCGATTGCCGGAAAGGCGGATGCAAGCATAGAGGCGGATAAGGCGACGGATAATAGCGCGGTTCTCTTCTTTCTCGACATAGTGAATGTTCCTCCCCATAATTAAGAAACTTCCCGCTCCACGCTGCTTACGCTTAGGAGGTTTCGGCCAAGAGCGGGGACTTGCATAACTTCGGACTAGGCGACGGACGGCTTTCTTCTGAATGTTGCTAGGGCGTAGACGTTGAACGCGACGGACAGACCCAACATGCCGCCTTTCGCCACATCATGAATCGGTGCTTCAAAATGCGTAACCAACGAATAAGCGATCAGCAGCAGTATACCCAGCAATGGAATATACGTTTTCATTCGAAAAACCTCCCACATTTATGAAATATAGTTTCTCGCGAGATGAAGTAATCGGATTCAATCCCCTTATTAGGGGTACATCATCCAAACGCCGAATACCGCCACGACAGAAATACACATAACACGGCTGCAGCGAAGAAAATAACCGAGATACGAAAATTCCTCCGCATCTTCAACCCGTATGCGACAAAAAAGATAGCCGCGGAAAATTTGGCGATGCTTTGATAATTCGTATTGTAAGAGAAGAATGAACTACTAAAAATGATCGCCGAAAGCAAGGATAACGAAACTAGAATCTTAAACGACAGAGGTTCTCTTAAAAAGCCTTTGTACATAAACTTCAATCTTTCCATGGTCTAATCGTCCTTCCTATCGGAAGTGAAGTTGTGCAGCAATCTACACTTTGTATGCCTTCATCGCTTTGCGCAGCTCTTTGATCGTCGGGCGTTTGCCATACATGAGCACCCCGGCGCGATAGATGCGGGCGGACAGCCAGCCGGCGACCAGAATCATGATCAGCAGCAAGCCGATCGATACCCATACTTCCCAGGCGGCCGGATTGCTCAGCCCAAGCCGAACGACCATCGCATATGGCGAGAACAGCGGGATAAAGGAGAACACTTTCATGACCGTCGTGTCCGGGTTGCTTAAGCCGCCGAACATGCATACGTAGAAACCAACCAGCGAGACGACCGTGATCGGCATGACCGCTTGGCCCAGATCTTCGGTGCGGCTGACGAGCGAACCGACCGCGGCGAACAGCGTCGCGAACAGGAAGTAGCCCATGAGGTAGAACACGAGCGCGTACACCAAAAGCACGGGATCGATGTCGGCCAAACGGATATTCAAGTCGGCAAGCGGTTCTCTATTGTGCGGCAGCGCCATGTTCAGCAGGATCACGCCCACGAAGGTGAGCATCTGAGCCAGACCGACGAGGAACATGCCGAAGATTTTGCCGAACATGCTCGTGACCGGCGCCACGCTCGTGATGAGGATTTCCATGACGCGCGAGCTTTTCTCGGCCGTAATCTCGCTTGCGATCATTTGGCCGGTGACCATAATGGCCATCACCAGAAGAATGAGGATCACGTAAACAAGGCCCATATCCATCGCTTGCTCGGAGGCGGTCTTGCCTTCGCCTACGTTGCCCGCGCCGGCGCTTGTCGAAATCTGAACCGTCTGGACATCCACCTCCGCAAGCAGCAGGTCGCGTTTCTCTTGCGACAGGTTGGAACCCTCCAGCATCATCTTGGTCTTCACCGCCTGCAGGGCGACCGCGAGCGATTCGGTCACGTTCGTGTCCATGAGCTTCTCAGACTTATACACGACATCGGGGAAGCCATTCGGGAAGCCGCCCGTCTTGCCTGGCTGGAATTCGATGTAGCCTTTGATTTTGCCATCCGCGATTGCTTGCTTGAGCGCCTTCTCGTCGCCTTCTGGCGACCCGCTTTCCTTGAACGGGATCAGCTTCACCGCCGGCTCCGGCAATGCCTCGAAGTACTTATTGAGCGATTGGGCCAAGAACGCATTATTGAACGTCGTCGACTTAAGCAAGTCTTCCGACTTCTCGAGGTATCCAACTGATACGGCCTCGTTCTCATTACTGCTGAATTGCTTAATGATATAAGGCAGATTGATGCCGATGCTCATTATAAGTGCGATAACCAGCGTCGTAATGACGAATGCTTTGCCTCTGAATTTGTTGCGAACCGTGAAGCCGACGACCGTCCAGAAACTATTATTCATGGCTCTCACCTACCGTCTTAATAAAGATTTCGTTAAGCGTGGGCTCCATCACTTGGAATCGCTGCACGTTCGTCTGCGCCAGCGCCAGATCTATGATCGGACGCGCCGCTTCTTCCCGGTCGATCATGAGCTCGTAGCCGTTCTCCCGTCGATCTACCCGCAGCACGCCGCCGATCGATTCCAGGCCACTAACATCCCCGTCCGTGTGCAGAATGACGCGCTCGCGCGGGAACTGCTTCTTGATCGTCTTCAAATTGCCCTGCAGCACCGGGTTCGACCTGTGCAGAATCGTAATGTTCCGGCACAGCTCTTCGACATGCTCCATCCGGTGCGTCGAGAACAGAATCGTCGTGCCCGAATCGCGCAGCTCCTTAACCGTGCCCTTCAACAGCTCGACATTGACCGGATCGAGCCCGCTGAACGCTTCGTCCATAATGATGATTTTCGGACTATGGATGACCGACGCGATGAACTGGATTTTTTGCTGATTGCCCTTGGACAGCTCTTCGACTCGCTTCCCGTAGTACTCCGGCACGCCGAACCGATCCAGCCAGCGCTTCAGATTAGCGTCCGCGTCCTTGCGCTTCATGCCGCGAAGCTGGGCCAAGTAAAGAATCTGGTCGCTGACCTTGACCTTCGCGTACAACCCGCGCTCCTCCGGCAAATACCCGAGCCCGCGCAGCTGTTCCGCGCTATAGGGCTTGCCGTGATACTGGATCGAGCCGCCGTCCGGATAAATCAAGCCGAGCACCATCCGCATCGTCGTCGTCTTGCCCGCGCCATTCCCGCCGAGCAGCCCGTAGATTTCGCCTTCGCCAACCTCGAAGCTGATCCCGTTCACTGCCGTCTTGTCGCCATATTGCTTGAAAATTCTGTCTACTTTCAATGGATTCATCGCGTTAAGCCCCTTCTCTCGAAAAATAGCTTGCCTTCTCGTTCGCTATGAGTGGATCCGCCGTCGTTCCTGCTCGATGAGTACGGTCAAAATGTCATCAAGTTCCAACTTCTGCCTTCCTGTAATGCGCAGCCCTTGATTGGCGCACCACGACTCGGCTTCCAGCACGTCGCTCGTCACCAGCTTGACCTGCGTGCCGCTTAGCTGTTCGTGCTCGCGGTAGCCGGGCATCGCCTTCCAACTGCCTGCCGTACTCCCGGACTCGATATAGAGGGCGTACCACGATTCGAGCAGCGCGTCTTTCTCGAACATGCCGAGCACCCGACCGTGAACGATGAAGACGATATAGTCAGCCAGCCGCTTGACCTCGTCGACGATGTGCGAAGCCATGAGCACCGTCCGGTCGCCCCGCTCCATGTAGCGGTGAAGCACCTCGATCATCGTTTTCCATGCGATCGGATCAAGGCCGGAGGAGGGTTCGTCGAGCAGCAGCAGCTCCGGGTTGTGCGCCATGGCGAGCGCGATGTCGAACTTGCGGCGCATCCCCTTGGACATCTTGCCGAGCTTGATTGACGGGTCGACCTCGAACCGCCTCAGCAGCTCTTGATAACGATTCAGCTCCCAACTTGGGTACCACAGGCTCGCGAAAGCCGCCTTCTCCTCCGCTCGCATACAGTCCTCGACGTCGATCGCCTGATCCGGCACGTAGCCGATCCGCGCCTTGAGCTGCCGGTCGTCTCCGCCGACGCGCTCGCCGAGCACTGTCATCTCGCCTTCATCCGGCTTGCTCAGATCGAGCAGCAGCCGAAATAGCGAGCTTTTGCCGGATCCGTTAGGCCCGACGATCGCCGTCACGTAACCTTTGGGCACCGCCAGCTCCACCGGACCGAGCTGGAAATGCTTGCGCCGCTGCACAACGCCTTTCACTTCTATCGCCGTCTCTTCCGTAAACATCCCGTTAGTCTCCTCCCCGCTTACCCATCGCGCCGCTTGCGCAATATCTCCTCAAGCATCTCCCGCATCTCGTCCTCGCTGCACTGCACCCGAACGCCCGCCTCCACGGCCGACTCGAACGCCTCGATCACCGCGCTGCGCCGGTGTACGTCCCGCATCTCGTCCCCCACCTTCGCCACGAACGTGCCCGTCCCTTGCCTAGTCCGCAGCAGTCCTTCGTTCTCTAAGTCCTGATAGACGCGCCGCACCGTGATGACGCTGCATTTGACCATCGCCGCGAGTTCCCGGATGGAAGGCAGCAGCGTTCCTTCCGCCAGCTGGCCGCTGACGATCAGCGCCCGAAGCTGCACTTCAATCTGGTGGTATAACGGCTCTGCGCTCTGTTCGTTAATTTGTATCGGAATCCACACCGTGCACACCTTCTATCGTATCGGCTGCGGACGCGCCCTTCACCGGAAGTCCACGTCCTCCAACACCGGAGTCGTCATTCATGAATTAAATTGCGCCTTTCGAGTTTCTGCCGAATGTAATGTCCCGATACGAGCAGCGCGACGATGCCGGCCACGATGAGGATCAATGCGCCCGCAGGGTTGCCTTCGCCCGCCAATTCGATCGACAGCCGCGTCGGCGAGATATCCAAGTACCATAGTCCCGCCACGACCAACGCGTACATCACGATATAGCACCAGCAGACGATAAAGTACGTGCGGCCGCTGTAGCATTGCTCGGCGAACATGTACGTAGAGGCCACCAATAGCGCGTACCCCATCCAGAAGAGCGCGAATAGCAGGTACTGCCCGAAGGAAAGCATCTCTCGGAACTCGGCGACAAACGCGTATTCGATGCCGAAGAAGTAGATGCCTACGATAGCAATCATGGCGACCAACTGCAGCATCCGGTAGAGGACGATCGATTGGAAGCCGATCGGCAGCGTGCGCCAATAGGCGAGTTTGCGCGTGTACGGATTCGTCTTCCAATAGCTGAACACCGTGCGGTTCATGATGAAGCCCATGTTCGGCAGCAGCGACAGCATCAGGAAATCGATCGGGAACGCGGCATCCCCTTCTCCATTCTGCATGCCGCTTAGCATATCGCCGATCACCAAGACGAGTATGAAGCCGAAGTAGCTGAAAAATCCAATCGTGATCAGCACGCCGACCCACGATCGCCGCATTTCGTGCCTGAACAGCATGAGCGCCCCTTGCCAGCTAGACATTTCGCATTTCCTCCAGTTCTTATCTGTGCTCACTGTGTTTAGTGTGTTTACTGTGTATATCTTTATATACAGTATAATCACACCTCTACTCGGCAGTCAACACCTTCCAGTAAAATTATTCCTGCTGCTTATCCAGTCCGCGTATTCGGCTCCCCAATTAAGGGATATGAGGCCGTGATGGTTATGCTCAAAGCGCAAAAAGCCCATCGCCGCGCGCTCGGCAATGAGCTTTTGATTAAGGTCATGAGTGATTGCTTACGTGTAGGATCATTCAATTTACGTCGTGAATGACTATCCGCATCAATGGACGTTCGAATGCGGGCGATGCATGTTTTTGGCCGTCTATAATTAATTGATTAACCTCATGAATATGAACGATGACAAGCACTACTGCCCGGTCGCTTCCTTCACCTTGGCAATCGCGCCAGCCCTGTCGGCGACTTGCAGCTTATTGAAGATGTTCGTCATGTAGTTCGAAACGGTCTTGGAGCTGAGCTCCAGCCGCTTGGAAATCTCGGCGTTAGCATGCCCTTCCACGACCATGCTGAGCACCTCCCGCTCCCGGTAGGTCAGCTCGGTGAACATTTCGAGCGGCTGCATCGGCTTCGTCGCGAAATCGATCATCCGCGCGGCCACATCCGAGCTAAAGATCGCTTCCCCGGAAGCAACGGCCCAGATCGCCCGGATAATGTCGTCCCGATCCGCATCCTTGAGAATATAGCCTCGCGCGCCTGACTTCATGGCGGTGATGACGGAGGCATCGTCTTTGAACATGGTGCAAATGAGCACCCCGATTTGCGGATTGGCCGCCCGGATGCGCGCGGTAGCTTCGATGCCGTTCAAGCCGGGCATGCGGATATCCATCAGCACGACGTCCGGCGCAAGCTCCAGCGCGAGCCGGACGACGTCCTCTCCCGTGGCCGCCTCGCCGACGACCGTCAAATCCGGTACGCTCTCCATGATGCTCCTGACGCCCTCCCGGAACATCGGATGGTCATCGGCCAACAATATTCGCAGCATCTTAATATCCCCCTCTTCTTATATTCGTTCGAAGCGGCAGCTGCGCTGCCACTTGCGTGCCGCCGCCGGAGACTTCCCGTATGCTGCAGCTGCCGCCTAGCTCTTCCGCCCGTTCCCGAAGCGAATACAGCCCAAGACCGCCTTCGGTCGGGACCGGATTGCTTGCGAAGCCGATCCCGTCATCTGTAACCTCGATCGCAAGCGTGCCTGCCTCTTCGCGAAGATGAATCCGGATCAGGCAGCTGCTCGCCCGCGCATGCTTCACGACATTAAGAAAGGCTTCCGTCACGATCCGGTAGGCGCCCACTTCGATCGCCGCAGGCAGGATCGGAAGCCGCTCTGGCAGCATAAGCTCCACCTGCAGCGGCGGGGCGCTTGCGGCGATGTCCTTCACTTGGCTGATCTGCCCGATTTGCTCCACCCGCTGCCGGATTGCGCCGTTCAAGCCCAGCTCATCGAGCGCCTGCGGTCTTAAATCATAGACAATACCTCTAATTTCGTCCACGGCGTCCCCGATGTCCTGCTTGAATTTGTTCATGATGTCGATCGCTTTGTTCGGATCCTTCTGAATCCAATCCACCACCAGGCTGGACGTCAGGCGCATGGCCGCCAATCTCGGCGCAATGTCGTCATGCAGGTTCTTGCGCATGGAACGCCGCTCTTCCTCCCTGGCGAAGATCAGCTGCTCCCGCGTATCCTGCAGATCGCCGAGCAGCCGCTCGATTTCCGTCGCCTGCTTCACGCCCTGCACGACCGTGCCCGCCTGCCGGGCCAAAAAGCGCAGCAGCTTCCAATCGGCTTCGCTGAAGCTCTCGTCCGGGCCGCGCGCGCAGACGAGCAGCCGGCCGATCTCTTCCCCGCCGGCGATTAGCGGAATCGGTATGACCTCCCCCTGCTCCTCGCCAGCCGAACTCACGCTCAGCGCTTCGCCGCCCACCATCAGATGAATGGCCGTGTACGGCAGCCGAAGCGAATCCTTCACGGTCCTCGCCACGATCTCGAGCACGGCGGCCGGGGAAGACGGCTCCTTGAGCCGGTTGCCCAATTTCTCCAGAACGGAGAACGGATCGTCGTGAACGCCGTAGATCATCCGGTTGACGACCCGCTGCAGCCGCTCCTTGAGCGGGGCGAACAGGACGGCCACGAGCGCTGCGCCGACGATCGAGAATACCATGTTAGGCCCTGACCGGAACAGCACCGATAGATACCACACCGCGACCGAATACAAGACGATAATAGCGGCGCTTAGGCAGCCGTAGACCAGCGTTCGGTTCACGAGCGGATCGATATCCCATAATCGCCTGCGCAGCATGGAAATGCCCAGCGTTATCGGAATGGGCATCATGATCAGCATGATCGCGATATCCAGCGCAAACAGCACGACGGGATCGGGCGACTGATAGAAATCGGGGTTATGCAATAACGGAGAGACCGAAACGACAAGCATCCCGCCAATCGCCAGCAGCAGCCCGTAGAGCACCCATTTGGTCTGCTGCTTCTCGGCGACTTCGGCGTGCCTGCGGTACCGGATGAGTTGATTCCACACAATCGAGCCGTACAGGAGCACCATCCACAGCAGCGTCAGCCAGGTCGGCCAATTCGCCGCTCCCCAAGGTTGATCGGAGGCATACCATGCCGCGTTTCGGATCACGGCAGCCCCGATCGCCGTCCAGAACATCGGCTTGACCACGATTTTGCCGCTCGGAAACAGCAGTAGGAAGAGGATGAACGACAAGGTGGACAAATCCCCTAGCACATTGGTCAATCCGTGTAAACCCGGCCATTGCACGGCGATAAAGCTCGCGCTATGAAACGAAATCAGGGCCGTCGCGGCAATCCAAGACATAGGCTCGTTCGGCCGTTTCCGCAGGACAAGGAACGCAACCGCGAAATAGACGGCGAAATCAAACAAGGCGATACCCGTGTACAACCCGGCGAACCCGCTGTCCGAAAGTCCCCAGCGGGCGATCACCTCGGCTGGGATCGGGGTAAGCGCGGCGTACTCGCAGGCAGTCTGCAAGCAGCTGTCCCGTAAGTAAACGTAGTAGGACGGGATCTTCGCCAAAAATAGTCCCGCATAAACCGCGCATAGGAGGAAAGCCCACCAACGCGCAGCAGACCGCCACCCCATCGGGCGGCGGCCGGCGCCATGCTCTGCTTGCGTCTGAATTGGAGCAGTCTTCATGTTCTTCTCACCTTTGCGTTCAGCTCATGATTGAATCGTATTCGGCTTTGCGACGGAAGCATGGGGCGCCAGTTGTCTAAGGACGATTACGGCATAGACCATGCCGTATGCAATCGCAGCCGCACCGCCAATGATCCCCCAGCTTCCCGGATGATCCGGCAAGGTGACCGAGGCTGCGCCCATGTACGCATACGCCGCGCTTTGAATGATGCCGAGCGTGCGCGCCCCTGTGCGGGACGTTGCGGTTAAGTACCCGGCGTAGACAAGCGCAAGTCCGAGCGCTGTCCCTTCGCCCCAGCGGAACTGCATCTGCGTATCGCCAATCTGTCCGGTAACCCCGTTGATCATGAACGGAAGCAAGCCGAGCAGCGCAATGCCCGTCATGACGAGCAGCGGGCGATTCATCGCCTTCGGCTGACGCGGGCGGAGAATGTCGCGCCGCTTCGGATAGACGGCGAACAAGACACCGAGGACGGCGGCGAACAGAATAAAGACGAAGAACGATTGCTTGGCCAGCGCGGGATCCGTCACCAGCAAGGTGCCGAGGAAGATAAGGTGGCCAATAAAATAAAACTGCAGCAGTAGCGGCTTATTCAGCGGTGCGCGGAGCATTGCGAGCAGACTTACGCTGAACAGAATGCCGATGAGCGCGCCGTGCGATGCCCCGTGGAACCGCAGGTCATCCGGGAGCGGCGCGGCTGCCATGAAGCCGCGGGCCCAGGGCTCCAGCCCTTCCGACAAGCCCTGCAGCATGATCAAACCCGCCGCGGCAAATACAATCGCAATAAATCGAAACACTACGCCAAGCCAAGTTTTATTCCTGCCATTACCAATGTCTGTTTTCATTGTACGCCTCCGTTTTCGTGTTTTGAAGCACTTCTTTGTCTTCAGGATAACGAAAGGCGCATTCCCGGTTATAGAGAGCGGTTCCCTGCGAGATGGGAAAACAGGTTAGGAAAGCAGCATGGTTGGCGAATTCGCGACGCAGATAACGGGGGCGGGCATGTGGGGACGATTAAGCGGAAGGGCGATGGCCCGCAGAACAGGCTGCGAGCGCTTGGACAAGCGGATCGCCGAGCGGCCCGAGCGCCGGGCTTGAAGCGGTCAAATTCAGCAGTCCGTTGTTTGACGACTGAAGCTGCCAACTTCAGCAGTCCGTTGTTTGAGGATCGAAACGGCCAACTTCAGCAGTAGGTTGCTGACGATCAAAAGGGCATCCCGCGTCATGGCATGACGATGAGATGCCCCTGTTACATGGCTACGCTTGCGATGCCCTCGCGATATCGATCGTCGTATGCGGCATGTCGACCACCGGATGCGCGCTCCCGCTACCGCTTCCCGTTGAAGTCCCGCACCGTCTCGAACGATTTGCGGCTGCGCGCCGCAAGGCGAATCCATTCGAGCATAATTTTGACGCCCAGCTCCGGCCCCTGCGATCCGTTCACGATCAGATCGGCATGCCACTTGGTCGGCTCGACGAATTCGTCATGGCGGTAGCGGACCAGCTCCAAATATTCGTTCACGATGTCCTCGTACGCATATCCCTTCTGAAGAAAGCGGGCCGTCCGCCGCAGCAGCCGCTCGTCAGCCGGGCATTCGACGTATAGCTTGACGTCCATCCACTCGCGCAAATAGGCGTGATGCAGCACTAATATGCCCTCCACGATGACGATCTCCGTCTCCCCATCGTTCGCCGCCCGCAGCAAGTCCTCCAGCATCTTCGGAAAGTCGAGCGAATCCGGATGGTTGAAATCATCGTACATCTTGCCGGTGAACGGCGCCGTCGTCTTCATCCGCGTGCGGAAATAATACTTGTCGGCATGTATACTCTTGATCCGATAGCCTTCCAACTCCGCTTCCAGCCGAGTGCACAACGTCGTCTTGCCGCTGCCGGAGCCGCCTCCTATGCCAATAATGATCGGTTTCCCTTGCTGCATCCTGCACGTCCCCCCATGCGCTATTCCTTCTCGGTTGCGATAGCCTGCGCTTCGCTCTCGACGAGTTGGCCCTGCTCGATCGGCACCGCAGACTCATTCTCCCTCTATATTACCATGGATGCCCAGCAAAGGCTTCCGAAAACAAAAACGTCCCGGACAGCCTGTATCAGGCCATCCGGGACGAATCGTTCGGGCACGCTGCCGCTTATTACGGCTGCAGCTTGCCGAGCAGGATATAGACGACTTGCGCGGCTTCCGCGCGAGTCAGTTTGGCTTTCGGCGCGAACTTATTGCCGCCTTGACCTTGCACGAGCCCAAGCTCCGCGGCCGTATCCACGGATGCCGCAGCCCATGCGCTGATTTCGGCTTGATCCGCGAACCCGCTCGCGGCTGCTTTCGCCGCGCCTTTGCCCTGCTTGGCTTCCAGCGCGCGCACGAGCATGACCGCCATCTCTTCGCGGCTGATCGTCGCGTTAGGCGCGAACTTGTCGCCGCCCACGCCGCCGACGATGCCCGCTTTCACGGCCGCGGCGACATAGGCCGAGTACCAAGCGCCGGAAGGCGTATCCGCGAAGGCCGCTTGGCCTTCGGCTTTCAAGCCGAGCGCCCGTGCCAGCAGCGCGGTGAATTCGGCGCGGCTGATCGATTGGGCCGGTTTGAACGCATCCGCCGTCACGCCGGTTGCGATTTGTTTCGCCGCAAGCGCTTGGATCGCGGCGTGCGCCCAGAAGCCTGCCGGGACATCGGCGAACGACTTGCGGATTTCAAGCGCCGCGTACGTGCTGAAATGCGTGACTTGCGTCGTGACGATGCCGTCTTTCACGGTACCGCCCATCCATTCCAGCTTGCCGTCTCCGCTGATGTAATAAACGCCCAGCAGCTCCGGATTCGCGCCGTCTTTCAGACGGAACGACAGTGTAATCGGCTGCTCGAACGCGCTCACGTTCTGGCGGGTGCCGTCCTTCTTCACGATGGCGAGCGTGAACTCGACCACCTCGGATACGGCAGATGCCGCCGTGTTCTTGTTCGATAGTCCTTGCAAAATGGCTTGCGTCTTGCTGCTTGGCAGCGGATTCACTGCGAAGGCGATACGCGCGCCTTCCGCATCCGCGCCGGATACGAGCTTGCTAATTGCGCCTAGCACTTCGCTTGGCACAAGAGCCGTCACTTCGCCCGACTTCACGAGCAGAGGGCTCGTGCCGAGCGTCTTCGCTGCAGCGATCGGGAGCAGCGCTTCGGTCTTGCCTGCCGCGAGCGTCACTTCCGCTTGACCGTTCTTGACGTTCTTCAGTTCGGCTTCCGTTATCACCTGCGCGCCTTCCGATACGTTCGGTGTGCTAGGCGTAGGCGCAGGCACATAACCCGAACCGTTCGCTACGAAGGTTAAAATCGCAGTGCCGCCGTCGTTACGGCTGGGCAGATTAATCGTCACCGTTCCGTCGTTGGCAACAGTGTAGGTCGTTCCGCCGTAAATGTCCTTGATAGTCGCGGATGTGCCGAACGGTACCGGTATCGTCGCCTTCACGGCTTCCGCCTTGGTGTTGATGACCGTTACAACATCCGTAGAGCCATAATGCTTGTTGAACGCAAGGTATCCGAGGACATCCGAACCGGCCAGCTTCGTCCGCGTTCCTTTGGCGAACACTTTGGAATACTCGGCGCGGATGTTCAGCAGCTTCTGATAATGATCGTGAAGCGCCTTCTCCTCTTCCAGCTTGTTCCACGGCATATCCTTGCGGTTCTCGCTTAACAAGCCGTTCTGCATATTGGCGTTCTTGCCCGAGTTACCCAGCTCCTCGCCGTAGTAGACGACCGGCTGACCCTTCGCCGTAATTTGCAGCGCCGCCGCGATCTTCAGCTTGCCTTTGTCCCCGCCCACATAGTCGGAGAGGAAGCCGTTCTCGTCATGGCTGCTCAGGAACTGCGCCATCATCTTCGTGTTGTCGATGCTAGCCTCGCGGTCCTGCAGATACGTATCGACCGCGTCGATTTGACCATCCGTAAATTGCTTCGCTCGCTCTTTGAAGCCGAAGTCGAGCAAGCTATCCATCTGGCCGGTCTGCAGCATGCCGCCGTCGTTATTGACGGTGCCGCCGTAATACTCGCCTACCATTTTGAAGCTTGGATCGATCGCCGTCAGGGCGTTCTTGAACGCCTTCCACGTCGTGTCTTCAACGTGCTTGACGGTATCGACGCGGAAGTAGTCGATCGTGTCGCCGCGCTGGGTGCGCGCGTTGTTCAACCAGCCGGTCTGCCATGCGATGACCTGATTCCGAACCGCTTCATCCTCAGTGATGAAGTCTGGCAAGAAAGCTAGCTCGCCTTTGATCGGATTCACGTCCGCGCTCAGGCCGTCCGTGCGCAGCATGCCATTGAAGCGCTGCTTATCCGCGATCGATACGTCTGCCTTATCGCCCGGCTTCAGCCCGTAACCAGTGTGGTTCAACACGACGTCGACCATGATCTTGATGCCGCGGTCATGCGCCTTCTCGATCAGTTCCTTGAAGGCGGCCATGTCGCCCAGATGCTCATCCAGCTGGGTAAAGTCCTTCGCCCAGTAGCCGTGGTAGCCATATTGCTTACCCCAGCTCTCGCCTTCGCCTTGGTTGAAATCAATGTTGTCGACGATCGGCGTAATCCAGAGGGTATTGATGCCAAGCTCTTGCAAGTAGCCCAGCTTGTCGATCATCCCTTTGAAGTCGCCGCCATGGTAAGCTTCCAGATGCGTTTTGTCCACGTTCGCGTTATTCGTCGCATCGCCATCGTTGAACCGGTCGGTCAGCGCGAAGTAAATCCGTGCCTCATCCCAGTCAAAATCAAGCTCGCCGCCCGTGTAAGTACGGGCCTGCACGGTGACCGTCGCATTGTGTCGGTGCGGATTGCCATACTGATCGACGAGCGTGACCGGAATCGTCTTCTCGCCTGCGCCGATCGTATCTTTCACCGCGATCGTATGCTTCATCAGCGTCGTGTCGAGGGTCACGTTGGACGGTCCGCCAAGAGCAGTCAGATCCAAATACCCTTTCGTAAATTGCACGTCTTCGTCGATCTGCGCGTTCACGGTCAGAACCGCGTTCGTGTTGGCGTTCAACGCTTGCGGTGCCGTGCTCGTGGTAATGGTAACCGCCGGCTTGCGGTACACCAGCGCCGTATCGCCGTTCTTCGGATCGGCGATTTCCGTCGTCTCGCCGTTCTTCGTTACGAGGAACGTATACGGGTGCTCGCCTTCCTGCACGCCTGTTAATTTGTAAGCAAACCACTCTTTGTCCGCGTCATAGACCATCGGATAGACTTTGCCGTCCAATTTGACCTTGACGTCGGTAATTGCCGTCATACCACCGCTCTTGAACAGCGCCTCGTCGCGGTAGACGAGCGTGATGCCGCCATCCTCATAGATTGGACCGTTGTTGGCCGGAACGAGGTTGATCTCCTTCTTCATGCTCGTGACGACGACTTTCGTCAGCGCTTGCCCAGCCGTCAGCGAGATGGTGCGGTCATCCGGAATATCCTGCTTCGCGGTATTCCAATCCGTCCCTTTGCGAAGCACGAAGCCGACGCTCGTCGCTTGCGGATGCACTTCGATCAGGACGCTTGCGGTATTGTTCTCGAAGCTCGTGAAATCGATTTGGTCGTTCTTGGCCCCCGTACCCCACACCCACAAGTTCCAGTCGGTGTAATCGTGGTCCGGACGGACGTAGGTGAAGAGCACGTAACGCTTATTATCGGCCGCTTCGCTGGTCACGTTCACCAGCGCGGTCTTCTTAACGCCGCCAAAGGAGACCGTTATTTTGGCCGTGCCCGCGCTAACGCCTTGAATGACGCCTGCGTTCGTTACCGTCGCGACGCTTGGCTTGTTAGAGGCATAGACAGCCGCCCCCGTTACCGCGCGCTTGCTGCCATCGGCATATTTCGCCGTTACCGTCGTTTGGTGCGTCTTGCCGACTTGAAGCGCGTAAGCCTCGCTGTCGATTTCAAGCGTCCGCAGCTCTGCGCTCTGCTCCATTCGGATGACCACAGTTGTCAGCGGATCGAGTGTAAGCGTGCTTGCCGTCAGCGCGAAGCCGGATTGCTGCGCGGCAGGAATCGCTTCCGCTCCCGCTTGGTCGTTATCGGCCAGCACTTGCCCCGTCGTCAAATTCTCCGGCAGCGTCAGCGTTCTGGATGTATTATCCGCATTCATGAACACGTAGTAGCTGCCCGTGCCGTCGGTCGAGCGATTCTTATAGGCGATGAGCAGATCGCTCTGCTTAATCTCCGGCGCCGTAATCAGCGTGACATTCTGATCGACCGTCGCTTTGTCGCCGAGACGGAAAGCATTCGTCGACTTACGGAGCTCAATGAGTCCGGCCGTGTAGTCTTTCGTCTGGTTCTGAACCGGGAACGCGGCTGCATCCGTCACCTTGGACCAATCGAACATGTTGACCGCGTCCGAGGAGTCGTAGGAATCATGGATGAAATAGCCAAAGGATTGCCCCTTCGCGTCTTTCAGCTCGGTATACTTCTGTTCTGGCACCCCTTCGCCCTTCCACTGCTTTGTGCGGCCGTATTCTTGACCGGCTTGCATGAATGCCGTGCCTTGCGAGGTCATGATCAGCGTATTGCCGAGACGAATCCGCTTCTGGATCTCCAGCTCGTTCGCCGGAATCGACGGATC
Organism: Paenibacillus aurantiacus; assembly: GCF_042431225.1. Taxonomy (NCBI): domain Bacteria; kingdom Bacillati; phylum Bacillota; class Bacilli; order Caryophanales; family Paenibacillaceae; genus Paenibacillus; species Paenibacillus aurantiacus. The sequence goes on from NZ_JBHMDO010000015.1 coordinate 16,516, forward strand.
CTTCTTGATCGACTGCGCGATGACGTCGTGCAGCGTCAAGTTATCATGGGCTTCGATGTAGTTCACCATGTCGCCCGGGTCATCAGCCGGCGTATTCGACGGCTGCGCCTTGATATTATTCAGGATCGTCGCGATCGGACGCGCGCCGCCCGTAATGAACCGCGGTTCCCCTTCCGAGCCGTAGCCGGATTTCAATTCGTTGCGAATTTCGTCGGAGAACACGCCCACGTCATTCGTTTTGTCCATCCAATCCTGGTCGGCGCCATGGCCCGCCAGCGACGGATCGGCAGACGCGCCTTTGAACGTTCGCCAGCCTTCGCCAATGAACAGCGCCTTCGGATTGATCGCGACTGCCGCGTTGTATGCGTTCTGCACCGCTTCCTGCGTCGCATCGCCCATCATGTCCCAACGCATGCCGTCGATTTTGTATTCCTCGAACCAATACTTCACGGAATCGATCATCAGCTTCTCGGCCATCTTGTGGCTGGTCGCCAGATTGTTGCCGAAGTCGCCGAGGAAATTGCCATTCGCATCCTGGAACGCGTAGTAGTTCGGCACGATATCGCCAAGCAGCGTTTGCTTCGACATATGCGTGTAGACGACGTCCAGGACGACGCCCATGCCTGCTTCATGCACGGCATCGATCAGCCGCTTCAGTTCTTTGACCCGCAGCTCCGGATCGGTCGGATCCTGCGAGTACGCGCCATCCGGCGCGAAGTAGCTGTGCGGATCGTAACCCCAGTTAAACTCGTTGTCCTTGGTGGAATAATCCATCTCGCGCTCGCCCATCTTCGTCTCGTCGCCATAGTACCAAGCCATGACGGGAAGAAGCTGAATGTGCGTCACGCCAAGCGATTTAATATAGTCGAGCTTCTGGATGAACGCATCGTACGAACCCCATCTTTCGCCGTTCAAGCTAATTTCGACGGAAGGATCGGATGTAAAGTCCCGGACATGAACCTCATAGATGACTGCATCCTCGCGCTTCTCATAACCTGCAATGTCGGCATACGTGAAGCCCTCTGGATTCGTCCCGCTTAGGTCGACGATCGCGGCTTTGCCCACTTTGTCGCCGTCCGCGCCCGCTTCATCCTTCGTATTGACGGTGAAAGCCGCCATTGATTTGGCATACGGGTCGAGCACTTGTTTCGTAATGCCGTTATTGGTCACTTCATACTGGTAGAAGTAGTCGCGCACAGCTTGCGCGCCCGCGATGTCCGCCGGTTTCAGATCGACGGACCATACGCCCTGTTCGCCTTTCGCCAGCCCTACGCTGCCGACCAGCTTCGACGCGTCCGCTTTGTCGTACACCTTTGCGACGACCTTCGTCGCGAGAGGCGCCCATAGCTTCAACGTCGCGGTTTTGTCGGCCGCATGATACGTTGCGCCCAAGTCATCGCCCGTGTAATTATACATCTCGTCCAGCAAGCGCCAGCCCGATGCCGCGCTCACCGTCTTGCCCTCGTAGCTGACGCTAAGCGGGAGCTGAGCCAGATCGAAAGGATCGGTCGCAGCGTGAACTTGCGTCCCATCGATGATGGTCGCACCCGTCACTTTAATCGCCGCCCCATCCTTGTCTTTGACGGTCAGTCCCTGGAGCAGCGCCGCTTCGTTCAGACCGCTCGTCAGCGTGAACCCAAGCAGCAGCTTGTTCGTCGACAGCACCTCGGCAGAGACGAAGCTGTCCGCGGTTTCGCCGAATGGCGATACGTACACCTTCGTATCGTTCTCTTGCAGCCATAGCTGGTTGTAGCGATCCAACAGCGTGAAGGTGCGATTATCGCCATCCTTGACGTCGCCGTCCGTCGGCTTCATGACGATCATGCCGATCTTCTGCGCGTTCGCTTTGAGCGGAACATCGACATACGCGCCGAAGCGGTCCGTCTTCTCGAACGGCGTCGCGCCGCCCGGCCAAGCGCCGTTCGCTTCGGACGTCTTCGCGACATCGTCCCACAGCCACAGGCCGTATTCGGTTTCCTTATCATCTGCGCGAGTATAGTGAATCCGAACGGATCCTTCCGCCAGACCGGAAGCCGGCGGTGAAGTAGACAAGGCATCCGAGCCTTCCTTGATCCATACTTCGTTCGTTTGCGCGGTCGGAATTTTGAAGACTTTGTCGTTCCCGTCCTTGACGCCCGAGACCCGATCGACGACCAAGAACGAGAATTTCTTGGCTTCCGCCTTCAACGGGATGTCAATGTATGCGCCATATCCATCCGCTTGACCCTCTGGGAACGGCATGGCGCCGGTCGGCCAACCGCTTGTTGGCGTCTGCACGTCATCCCAAGTCCAAAGGCCGAGCGTCGCATACTCATTGTCCATCCGCTGGTAGTGCACGCGCACGGAGCCTTGCGGAACCGCTGGCACCTCGACTTCGGGCACCACGACAGGCGGCACGGTAAAAGCTGCGTCTGTCGCGTGCGTGACCGCATCGTATTTGAAGGTCACTGGCAGCACCGATGGCAGCACCAGACTTGCAGGCTCCGCCGGATAAAGCGCATCGCTGGCCGCTTCCGCCCCCGGTACGGACACCTGGTAAGCGTAGCTGCCTTGCGGCACGAATACACGACTCGTGTAAACGTTATCAAAATCCGGATCGGACAGCACGATTGCCGCATCCGACGGCGTCGTAGCCGAAGCATCATCCAGCACCTGTACGTTTCCTGTCACGGAAGGCAGCTTATCGGCCGCGATTGGCGCGTAGTAAGTAGAATCCGCGATTTTCTTCGTCGTATCGTTGTAGTAGAACGTGACCGTCTTTTCTTCAGTCAGCGTAATTTGGATATTTCCGTCTTTGTTCGTTCCTTGCGGATTCGTGTAATTCCCGAACCCGTAGCTTTCATCCCATTTGCCGTTCAAGGCGACTTTATACTGATACGTGCCCGCCGGCAGCGTACCCGTAAACGAATAATAGCCGCCCCCAAGGTCCGTCAGCTGCGTGGCCGCCGCATCCGGCGTCCAGTCGCCCACCGGCGTCTGCTCAGCCCCCAACTTAAACTTGGACTGCAGATCGCCAACGAGATAAGCCGTCCGGCTTGCCGCTTCGGCCCCGTTCGGATATAGGCCGATACTGGATATCAGCAGCGCGGCAACCAAGACATAGGCCAAAACACGCCGCACACTTCCCCTAATTTTCATTTTCGCGTAACCTCCTATGTAGCTGTCCCTTTAATGCAAGCGATTTCAAATCAAGCTATAATTATGACCCATTCTTCTAATCCCCGTTACCTGCTATAACGTTGTTCGCTATGACATCAGCCGCCGAATCGCCATCCCCCCCATTTGGCATTGCAAACCTTCGTTGCACAAACGTTTGCACAAATTGCGACAAATTTCCAGTTGTTTTTATGCCATTTAACGTTTGTTTCCCACGGATGTCGAATCGTTCCACATCCCATTGTACAAACGTTTGCACAAATTCTACCACTATGTTATCACGCGCAAGCTATTGTGTAAACGGTATCATTTTTTTGGGGGGAGTGTTTCTCTCCGCTCGTACGTGGTGGCTCCAGGCGAACTTGCAGTGTGCCTATCTGGGCGGCGAGGCGCATCTCATACCACGGCGGGGCTTGCACGATGACCGAAACGATGCGAGAGCTGCCGAATTCAAAAAAAATAAGCAGCACCCGCTAAAGGTACTGCTTGTCTGATCTACGATAAGCCGAATATAGCATCCAGCACCGGCTTCGTATGGCCGCCCGGGTACATCATATACAGCAAAATGTATACGGCGACACCCGTAATTGCCGTGAAGAACCACATGACCGAGGTTACGCGTCCCCACTTCCGGTGCTTGGCGAATCTTTCCTTGAACCCCAGCACGAGCGTCGAAATCCCGAACACAGCCGCGACGGTGGCCAGCACGATGTGGAAAATTAGAAATACTCGATAATACAGCTCTAAATTGTCCGGTCCGCCCCATTCCGTGTTCCCGACGAAAATCGTCCGCGACGTATACACGATAAAGAATAAGGTAGCGAACACCGCACCGGCAATCATCACTTTCTTGTGCGCATCCAGCTTGCGCTTGATCGCCAGGTTCCACCCGATGGCGACGAGCACGGCGCTGATCACGATGAAGCTCGTACTGATCGTCGGAAATAACGTATAAATCGACACTTGCGCATCCCACCAATTCATTGATCAATCCTGTTGCCTTATTACAGTGGACGAGCCCGCCTGAATGACGGGCTTCAGCCTAGGAATCCAACCGCCAACGCCAACTGATTGCCACCCTTATGTATTCGCTCCGGCTGGTCCCAGTCTGCCGCCGCTCGAATCATCGGTATCGACATCGTCGGCATGCTCGCGTTGGTACCATTGCTTAAACACATAAATCAATATGCCCCCGTACATAAACTCCTGCACGAGCTTCATGATGATGCCGCCCGTCTGTTGATCCTCAAGCTGGCCCATTAGATTGAAGAAAGTCGGACCGCTGAATTGGCTCAACAACGTGGCTGCATCGCCGCCGACGCAATATCCCATGGCATAAGCCCATATTTCAGGGTCATTATACGTCGCGTACATCGGCGCCCCTGCAAAGATGATCAAGGCACACGCCGGAGTCAGCAGCAGCCCATTCGCGAAAATATACGCCATCTTGCGAACATCAGCCAGACGATTCCATTCCGGCACAGGACCCGCGATTTGCCACCACATCATAAATGCCGTGATAAGCAGGACAACGTAATAGACGCGGTGGATGAAGAAATGCGTCATCACATAGTCATGCACGACAGGGAAATGGTAGACCGAGAACAACACGTTAAAGGCCACTAGCGTCAAAATCGGATTCATGAAGAAGCTAAGACGCTTCCAGAATGGAGCTTGAAACATCAGTCGCCACATAAAAGCCGGGACGCCGAGCATGATAATCGGCGGCACAATGAGGTACGACAGCGACATGCTGGCCATGTGGAACGAGAACATCATATGGCCGAGCAAATCGATAGGTCCTCCCTGTGCCAAATAGAACAGGACGGCGCCGATTACAAACCATGTCTTCTGTCCGGCCGTTACCGGCGGTTCATCCGGCCGATGCTGCAATCGCCACGGTCCCGCGATATAGAAATAGAGCAGCACCAGCGCAGCCATAAAGAAGAAGAACATGGGGCTCCACAACTCTTCAAAGCTGAAATACTGTAAGCCTAGCACGCCAGGTTGGACTCCCCTTTCGTAAAACAAGCATTTACGTACGACAAAAGAGGGAGTCGCCTAGACCTCCCTCTCCCTCATTCGATTTTACCACCAAGTCCAATATTCGGCCATAACGACAATTGTCAAAACAACGAACACGCCGGTAAGAATCGCGATTGTCGGATACAAATGTCCACGGTCTTTCATGTGCATCCAGAACGACATCTGGATGAACACTTGAATGACAGCCATAACTAGCAGCATGACATAGACAAATGTCGAGTTAATCTCGCCAGCCGCGACCATCGCAAATGCGATGACCGTCAGCACGACCGAGAAAATAAATGCTACGATATGCTTCTGCGGGCCTTCATGCTTATGGCGTCTGCCATGCTCTTCCGCAGCGGAATGATGATTTGCCATTGATTAGCCCACCTTTCCCATCAGGTACACGACGGTGAAGATGAATACCCATACGACGTCGATAAAGTGCCAGTACATACCGGCAACGTATACTTTCGGCGCGGTAACCACCGTCAGACCTTTCTTGGTCGAAATCTGGATAATCAGCAAGGTAATCCACAGGACACCGAACAATACGTGCGCGCCGTGGAAACCAACGAGCGTGTAGAATGAGGTACTAAATGCGCTTGTCGAGAATTTATGGCCCTCATGCACGTACTCATAAAACTCGTAAATCTCGAGGCCAAGGAAGCCAAGGCCCAGTACAACGGTAATGATCAACCAGTTCAGCATCGCTTTCACATGGTTGCGGTGCATCGCTTGAATCGCGAATACGCTCGTGAGCGACGAAATAAGCAGGATCGCCGTCGCGATTGCAACGGTCGAGAGCTTGAAGAGCTCATCGGCCGTTGGGTTGCCGTCGCCGACTTGATGGCGAAGGGCAAGGAATGCGGAGAAGAGGGTACCGAACAGGACCGTCTCACCGCCAAGGAACAGCCAGAAGCCAAGGACCTTATTGCGGCCTTCCAGCGTCGCCTTCTCCGGCTCATGAGGCAGTTTGCCTTCTACGTGCGATGCGCTCATCCTTTTACCCCCTTGTCATGCAGCTCGTCTGGCTCGATATGGAAGCCATGGTCATCGAACACCGAGCGGAGGAACATACAGAGCAGCGTAATCGCCAGACCCGCGATCGTAACCACATGCCAGTGATACATCAAACCGAAACCTGCAATGAATAGTCCTACCGACATTACGAAAGGAAGAATCGACGGAGACGGCATATGAATCGGCCCAATCGGTTCTGCAGGCGTCATGGCCTTCTTGCCTTCCATTTTCTCTTTCCAGAATGCATCGTAACCGCGTACGAGCGGTGTTTGAGCGAAGTTGTACTCCGGTGCAGGCGAGGAAATCGTCCACTCCAGCGTACGGCCATCTTCCCACGGATCGTTCGCCGCGTCGCGCGGTTTGAATGCCGTGATGATGACGTTGATGATGAAGAACACGGTGCCAAGACCCATCAGCATGGCGCCGATCGTACTGATCAAGTTCAAGTTATTGAAGCCAAGGCCATCCAGGTACTGCCAAACGCGGCGCGGCATACCCATCAGACCAAGGAAATGCTGAACGAAGAATGTCAAGTGGAAGCCAATAAAGAATGTCCAGAAGCAAAGCTTGCCAAGACCTTCATGCAGCATGCGACCAAACATCTTCGGCCACCAGTAGAACAGACCCGAGAAGATACCCAGGATCAGACCGCCTACGATAACGTAGTGGAAGTGGGCAACGACGAAATACGAGTCATGATACTGGAAGTCGGCTGGCGCAGCTGCGAGCATGACGCCCGTTACGCCACCCATGACGAACGTAGGAACGAAGCCTACGGCGAACAAGTTGGCCGTCGTGTAGCGGATCGAACCGCCCCACATCGTGAACAGCCAGTTGAAGATTTTGATACCGGTTGGAACCGCGATCAACATCGTCGCGATCGAGAAGAGCGCGTTCGCTACCGGTCCGAGACCGACGGTGAACATGTGATGCGCCCAAACCATGAAGCCAAGGAAACCGATCAGCACGGTTGCAAACACCATCGAGCTGTAACCGAACAGACGCTTGCGGGAGAACGTACTGATAACCTCGGAAATAACGCCGAAAGCCGGCAAGATGAGAATGTACACCTCAGGGTGACCGAAGATCCAGAAAATATGTTCCCATAGGACCGCATTACCGCCATTGGAAACTTCGAAGAAGTTACCGCTGAATAGTCGGTCGAACATCAAGGCAACCAGACCAACGGTCAGTGCCGGGAAAGCGAACAGGATCAGCGCGGAAGTGATGAACGCCGTCCATGTGAACATCGGCATGCGCATGAAGCTCATGCCTGGCGCACGCATGTTGATGATCGTCGCCAAGAAGTTGATACCGCCGACGAGCGTACCTATACCCGCGATCTGAAGACCGAGCACGTAGTAGTCGACGCCATGGTCGGAGCTAAATGTCGTCGTCGACAGTGGTGCGTACGACGTCCAACCGGCATCCGGCGCTCCGCCCGTAAACCAGCTGACGTTCAGCAGCACGCCGCCGAAGAAGAACGTCCAGAAACCAAGTGCGTTCACGAACGGGAACGCTACGTCGCGCGCGCCGATCTGCAGCGGTACGATCGCATTCATCAGCGCGAACAAGAGCGGCATTGCTGCCAAGAAGATCATCGTCGTGCCGTGCATCGTCAGCAGCTCGTTGTACGTATCGGCGCTGACGAAGTCGTTGAGCGGCTTCCACAATTGAATCCGGATCAGGAGCGCTTCCAGGCCGCCGACCAGGAAGAAGAAGCCGCCGGAGATCAAATATAGAATGCCTATTTTCTTATGGTCAACCGTCGTCAGCCAGTCCATCAGACCGCTGTAACGTTTGACCGCATGTCCATGAGCCAAAGTAGGTACCCCCTTAATCCGCCAGTATTAATATTCAAGCTTCAGATCGGCCAAGTATTTCGAAATCGCATCCAGCTGCTGCTCGGACAGATCGACCTTCGGCATCAACGTGCCCGGTTTAACCGATTGAGGATCTTTGATCCATCTCTTCAGGTTCTCTTCAACCGAGCCTTCGTTAGCGTACTCTGGTTTATCTGTGTTGATCAGAATGCCTGCTACCGATTCGCGGCTGCCGATGCCGGTCAGGTTCGGATACATTTGACCGCCGTTCGCGCCTACCGCATGGCAGGACAGACATTGATTCGTGAGCACATCTGCGATTTCTTGGTCGGCCGGAAGCGCTACCGGAGATTTCTGAGCTGCTACCCACCGTTCGAACGATGCGCGATCCACGACTTTGACTTTGAAGTCCATCAAAGAGTGGGAAGGTCCGCAAAGCTCGGCGCACTTACCAAGATATACGCCTTGTTTCGGTGCTTCGAAGTACATGATATTCACGTTGCCGCCTGGGTTTGTATCTACTTTGCCTGCCAGCGACGGAATCCAGAAGGAGTGAAGCACGTCTGCCGTCTTCGCTTCAATCGAGATGACCGCGTCATCCGGAACGAGCAATTCTTGAGCTGTCTTGATTTGGTATGTAGGATACTCGAACTCCCACCAGTATTGGTGAGCCGTAACTTTGACTTGTACCGCGTTCGGATCTTTGGTGTAGTCTTCTGCAAGGCCGAAAACGGTCTTGATCGTAGGCACACCGAGGATGATCAGCAGGATAATCGGAATGACCGTCCAAATGATCTCTAGCTTATGGTTGCCCTCCACCTGGACCGGAACCGTTTTGTCGCCTGGGCGACGGCGGAATCGAATAATTACGTAGAGCGCGATTGCAAACACGACAATGACAACCAAAATCATGATCGTGATGGACAGTTTCATTAGTCCGAATTGTTCTTCGGCTACCGGTCCTTGCGGTCTTAGTGTCGACAGGTCAGCTCGTCCGCATGCTGACAGCAGCAACACCATTCCGGCAAGAAGCGGCATGAGCCGTTTTAGAACGTGCCACCGATTCATCATCAATCAACCCCACTTTTGACGTTTTCGCTTCGGCCGTGATGGCAAAAAAAAACGACCTACTGCGTGAAATACCTAGCTGTGTAGACAACTTCCGCAATCTAATCACTTTAATTAATATAAAGTTGGAGGTGCTTTTTGTCAATGTGAGTTCACACATTGTTCTCAAAGCTGTCATATTTGCAATTTGACTGTTTTCAAAGGCTTTGCACCCTCGAAAATTCGCCATCTCTATCCTTCATTGTGCTCCAAAACCATGGGTCTTTATGTATCGGTTTGAAGCGCATATTTCGAATGGGCTGGCTCATGATAAGAACAATCCCGAATACGGAAGGAGAAACTGATCATGACCAGGGGATATTTGCGGAGGACGCTCGTGCCTCTGATCGTCCTTGCCGTCGCGTTCGGCCCCGGCGTGAGCGGCTGCGGGTACAAGCGCTACGTGCAGAACAGCACCTACGATTACGGAACGAAGCAGAGGAACGATCCGAAGATGCTGGGCAGCCGGATGTATGGCACGGCTTCCGTCAATCCGCATCAGCATGACAACAATTGGGTCGAATACAGCTCCATCCTCTCCGCCGACGTCTCGAATATAAACGGGGTTGCTGGGGCGTTCGTCTTCCTGACCGACAAGAACGCCTATGTTGGCATGACGCTCGATTGGACGGCGGCCGGCACGAAGAAGACGGGCGGCGCGGGATCGAGGGAACAAGACAATACCGGCTCCAACGAAGGCGTATATAATGTAGATAACGGCAGTCCTTATTGGAATAACCAACGCGTCGCGGGGCCTTACAACTCTTACTTCACGGTCAACGACCACAATCAAATATCGAGCGAACTGAAACAAACGATCGCCGTTCACATCCGGCGAATCGCCCCAACGGTACAAGAGGTGCATATCTCGGCCAACCAGGAGTTCGTTAATCATCTCGTGCAATATGCGCAAGAAGCATGGGCGGGCCGGCCGCTTGCGCCATGGCACGATTCGTTCAACCAGCTGGTGAAGCATCAGTTCGAGGGCGGGAACGAAGTCCCTGCGCCGATCAATGTCCAGAAGCTCCAGCATGCAGGGTCTGCCGATCGTACGATCAACCCACATCCCCAGCATTGAGCCTGGTCTATACCCCTTTACCCAAGACCGCTTCGTACGAAGCGGTCTTATTTATCACCGCATTATCGGGACTTCTTCGACTTTCTTATGTCCGAACACCTCCGTTCTCTACCACGATTCCGCCGGTGTTTTTGTAATTACCAAAAAAATCTCTTCTATTAAATATAGGAACGTACGCGCAAGATGATTGTAAAAAAAAGGGTTGATGCAAACCACGCTTTAGGTTATGATAGCGTTCCGCTGCTTTTACGCATTTCACCACCGCATCCGCAAGGCGCCGGCGCCGTTACCGCCGCGGCCTCAGCATTCGATGAAAGAGGTGGACCATGCTGTTCCTCGTTTTGGCGCGCAAATCCTATTTGCGCAACCTGCAGTATCGTAGTTCCCACATGATTCACAACATCGCCAGCTGCTTATTCGGCCTCATCTATATTTATATCTGGGTAGGTATTGCCGATGACAATTCCCTTGGCGAATACGGCCTAAGCGGCATGATCAGCTATGTTGCGTTCAATCAATGCAGTCTCTGGGTGACCTCATTCCTAACGCACGGCCTCGGTATCGGGCAGTCCGTCCGGACCGGACAGATCGCCACGGATCTCATGCGGCCGGCTCATCTGTTCTACCAATCCATGTGTAAGGAATGGGGCCAGATCGCGTATCAATTCACGTACAAATTCGTTCCGATCTATCTCCTCTATTTCATCGTGTTCCCGCTTCATGTGCCTAGCTCATGGCCTACATTCGCTTGGACGGCCGCCGCGCTTCTGTGTGGCGCTTACATCTCGATCTGCATCAACTACTTGATTGGCGCTGCCGCGCTATGGACGACGGAATCGCATTGGCTGTACTGGGTGAACTTCGCGATCAGTCAGCTGCTATCCGGTTTTCTCATTCCAGTCGATTGGCTGCCAGCTTGGATGCAGTCCGCAAGCGCGGCCTCCTTTTATCCGTTCCTTCATTATATACCGGCGAAATTGTACCTCGGCCACGAACAGGCGCAGGCGCTGATCGGCGCGGTCGGATGGGCGGCTGGGCTTACGTTACTGTGCTTGGCCGTAACCGGATTGATGAGAAGGAAAGTCGAGGTACAGGGCGGATGAGAACATTGCGGGTATACCGATTACTCGTCGCTTCCAGCTTGCGAAGCCGTATGCAATATAAGTTCAACTTCTGGTTCTCCTCCGTCATGTCCGCCTTCATCAGCGTCGTCGAATTCGCCATGCTTGCGGTCATTCTACATAAGTTCGGCCATATTCAAGGCTGGAGCCTGACGGAATCGGGCTATTTGTACGCGGTGCTTCATCTGGCGAGAACGCTGTACCGCACGTTCGCCTCCGATGTGCATCATTTGGAGAAATACCTAGTCAGCGGCGACCTCGACGGCCTGCTGCTCCGTCCCGTTCCCGTCCTGCTCGGCTTAATGACGCTCAATGTCTCCATCCGTCTCGGCGAGCTCGCCCAAGGGGTCGCCATCCTAGTCTGGTCGATGCACGGGCTGCTCGCAAGCGGACAAATCGATTTCTCCGCCATCCCGCTTACCGTCATCGTCATACTCTCGGGCGCGGTACTGATGTTCGGCATTGGCCTTGCAACCGCATCGGTCGGATTCTGGATCACCCGCATCGAAGTGCTGCAGAACATAACCGAAGACGCCGCACGCACAGCCGCGCAGTATCCGCTCACCATTTATCCCAAATGGATGCAGATGCTATTGGCGAGCGCGATCCCGATTGCTTTTGCCAACTACATTCCGTCGCTCTATATTCTTCGGGGAGAAGGCGGCTGGTGGCTCCTCGCGGCATCCGCTATCTTCGCTTTGCTTGTTCTCGCCGCCGGCTTGGCGCTCTGGCGCCTCGGCTTGACCCGTTACCAAAGCACCGGCAGTTAGCGATAGCCCCAAGCCCCATACTCGAGAATCGAGGAGGCACCACATGATTACCGTATCGAACTTAACGAAACAATTCCGGCAGACCGTGCCCAAAGAAGGACGATTCAGCGGCATTCGGACACTGCTGGCTCGGGATTACCGGATCAAGAATGCCGTCACCGACATTTCCTTCTCGATCCCCAAAGGCGAATTCGTCGGCTATATCGGGCCTAACGGCGCAGGCAAATCCACGACGATCAAAATGCTTGCCGGCATCCTCCACCCGACATCCGGTACCGTGCGAATCGACGGATTAAGTCCTCATCGGCAGCGGCGGGCCGTCGCTCGCAAGCTAGGCGTACTCTTCGGACAGCGCACCCAGCTGTGGTGGGATCTGCCGACGGCGGACTCGTTCGACATCCTCGCAGCAATGTACGGATTGGATCCGCAGCGCAAAAAGGATCGTATCGGTCTGTTGACCGAGCTGCTTGAATTGAATGCCTTCATGGCGACGCCGGTCCGTAAGCTCTCGCTCGGCCAGCGCATGCGCGCCGACATTGCCGCCGCGCTGCTGCATGATCCGGAGATTTTGTTCTTCGATGAACCGACGATCGGACTCGACGTGACCGCCAAGAAGAACATTCGGGGGTTTCTGCGGCAAATCAACCGAGAGCTGGGCAAAACGATCCTGCTCACCACCCACGACATGGATGATATCGAGCAGCTGTGCAGCCGCGTGATCGTCATTAATGAAGGCGCATTAAGCTTTGACGGTACAATTCCTGAGCTCCGACACCGGATCGGGCTGCCCACAAGGATGTCGGTCACTTATAAGAGCGAAGTCGTGGCGATTGCAAGCATTCACGACGCCTTGAACATTCATGCCATCGACGGCCGTACCGTCCTTGCGACCTGCAACCGGGAGAAGATGAGCGCGATGGAGGCATTGCGCTTGCTCGAGACTCTTGGCGAAATCGAAGATATTCATATGGAGGAACCGAATTTCGAAGATATCGTACATCATATTTATTAGAAAGAACGCGGAGCTGCCCGGCTGGGTAGCTCCCTTCTTCGTTGGAGGCACATGTTCGACAAGTCGAGCCGTCAGGAGAAAAGTTTCACGTCATGAAGGACGATTCAAGGCAAACAGACGCACGATCGCTCTAGGAGAATCGGGTGATGTTCTGGCACGAACGAGCCCACGATTAATAACAAACATAACCGTAATCTCTCGATGCATGGCCGCAATCGTTGACGGTCATACTGCTCATATGGAGAATGAACCAGGCCGCTAAAAATTTGAGGTTGACATTTTCGCCGAAAACATTTATCTTTAAATTAAGATATTCGACGTAAAGATTCAAAGAGGAGGTGACCATCATGAATGAACGGCCAGATGCGGCATTGGACAGCGCCCTACATTTATTCATCGTCCTGTCCCGGGCGTTCCAGTCGGTAAGCGCCCATGCTGCCGCGGATATCCGAAATCATGGCTTGAATACGACCGAATTCGGCGTGCTCGACGTCCTTTATCATAAAGGTGAAATGCCCCTTCAGCAGATCGGCGAGAAAGTGCTCATGTCCAGCGGGAATATTACCTACGTGGTCGACAAACTCGAGAAGAAGGAATTCGTCCGCCGCAAGTCCAGCCCCTCCGACCGGCGTGTCATTTATGCGGAGATTACCGACAAAGGGCGCGCCTTCCTCGACGAGGTGTTCCCGAAGCACGAACGTGTAATTGAACGAGCGGTAAGCGGACTGTCACATGAAGAACGGCTTCAAGCCGCCGCCCTGCTGAAGAAGCTGGGACGCGCAGCGCAAGAACAACAGCTGCCATAGCCTTACATGGGGCAGCTTTTTAACCGGCTATTATCTTAATTTAAAGAAACTTAAAACAAAAATATGGAGGTTTTCACAATGAACATGGATCTTGGTCTTCTTCTTATTCGTCTGGTAATCGGTATTCTCTTCGTCGGACACGGCGCTCAGAAGCTGTTCGGTTGGTTCGGCGGTTATGGCATTAAAGGCACAGGCGGCTGGCTCGACTCGATCGGTGTGAAACCCGGCGTTCCGATGGCAATTGCAGTCGGTCTGGCGGAGCTCGTCGGCGGCTTGCTCGTTGCAGTCGGCCTGTGGCTCCCGGTCGGAGCAGCGATTCTCATCGTTACGATGATCGGCGCAATCGCAACTGTACACGGCAAGAATGGCCTGTGGTCTACGCAGAACGGGATGGAGTACAATCTCGTGCTCATTGCCGCATTGCTTGGTCTGGCGCTAATCGGCGCTGGCAGCTACTCGGTCTTGTAAGGTATCCTACTCTTAACGAACGATCCGAATTAGGAGGCGATCATGATGCAAACAATGATATACGGGCCCACGATGCAGGCAAAAGGCGCATTCGATCATGGCAAAATTATGGAGCAGAAGCCGATCGGTTTCCCGGGCGAAGGCTCGGTCATCAAAGGAATCGGCCCGCTCTTCTACTGGGCGTGGGCGACGGCCACGGATGAAGGGGCGATTCCGCTTCATCCTCATCAAGGCTTTGAAATTATGACCTATGTGACGAAGGGGCAGGCACAGCACGGCGATACGCTTGGCACGCAGAGCACGGTCGGCGCCGGCGGCGCGCAGGTCATGCAGACCGGTTCCGGCGTTAGCCACGAGGAGCGTTTCCTCGGTCCGGATATGGAGGCTTTCCAAATCTGGTTCGAGCCGCATATGCGTCCTGCGCTCCTGCGCGAGCCAACGTATTCCCAGATCGAGCATGAACAGTTCCCGCTCGAGGAGGGCGATGGCTACACGAGAAAAACAGTGCTCGGCGATGGTTCGCCGATCGAGCTCGTCGCTGATGCGCGCATGTGGGACGTCGAGGTGCAACCAGGCCGTACGATCCGTCATACCGTGCCGAAAGACCGGACGCTCGCGACGCTGGCGATCCGCGGCGGAGGCCTGGTCGCCATTACCGACGAATCGAGAGCGCCGTCCGCCTTCGCGCACCGCGATTTCCTCGTCCAGCGCGCCGAACAGACGCATGAGGCGGCATTCACGGCCGGCGCGGATGAGCCGCTTCGTCTACTTCTGATCGAGGTGCCCTCCAAGGTCGACTATCCGCTCTACCCGAAACGGTGACCGTGATCGGCACATGCACTACGCGATCGCCATGAATAAAAAAAGGAAAGGCCGTCCCCCAACCAAATCGATGGGGAATGGCCTTTTTCGCGCGGCGACGGCTGGTTGGGCACAATCCGTCTTTTTATCCGATGGCTTGCAGCTTTCCCTCCGTTCGCCGACTGGCCATAATAGCATTCGAAGCACGAATCGCGCTCCCCGCCGCGGCGTCCGCGAGCAGCTCGTCATCGTGGCTGGCCCAATCTCCAGCAACGAACAGTCCGTCTACCTCTGGCACGAACGGACCCACATTCATCTCGGAACGGAGTGTATGCATATAATCGTGGACGACCGTAATTCGAGGCAAGTACTGCCTGGCCAACAGCTCCTTACGCCATCCCGGCTGGGCAAGGTCCATGAATCCTTCCAGCTGCCGTTCGTCCGCTTTCGGATCATTCGGTTCCAGGCCATGGTATTTGGTCACGTGCACGACGACAGATCCGTCATCGGTCAGCTTCGCCGAGGCCGAATGGTTCGAGAAGAATACCGGCTGATCGATGCCAAGCACGAAAGGCCGTCCGGGCACCGGCAGCTTGCGCAGGCACAAGTCCAAGCTGGCCACCGCCGTAGCCCGCGCTTCCTCCTTCCACCGGCGGAGCGCAGTCTGCTCCGCCCCGGGTACCAGCCGGACACATTCCGACGGCGACACCGCCATGATCACCCGGTCCGCATCCAGCAGCGTCCCATCCTGCAGCCGCACGCCGATGACATTCTCCCCATCGGCGCCTCGCACGACTTCCGCGATCGGCTGACCGGTGCGCAGGTCCGCCCCCGCTCGTACCGCCGCCGCTGCCACCCCGTCTATGATACGCTGCCAGCCGCCGTCCACATAAAGCAATCCATCCTTGAACGAGCGCAGCAGCGTCCGGACGACCGGCCGCGCCAGCTGATGATCCGGGTCCAGCGTATACGAAGCCGTCCGCAGCAAGGCGTACAGAATATGCCGGGCCGAAGGATCGCCTGTCATCCGTTCGGCATATTCCCGCAGCGTCATCCGCGCATCCGGCATCGAGGATTGCCGTCCCATTTTGAACAGAATCCCGGCCAAGCTCGCCTTCCCTGACAGCGTCAAGCAGCTGCCCGACGCCAGCAGCTTCGGCAGCGTGACGAGCCGCCCGCCCCACATTAGCTGCGCGCGATTCGAAGGCGGCGCCGCCCCTGTCACTTGGACACCCATGCCGGTCAACTCCCGGTCGAACGCGCCGCCTTTGTAGTACGCATGTCCGCCGAGGTTCATCCATGCATCCCCTTTTCGCACCGACATGCCTCTGCCGCCCAGCGTGGCCGACTTCTCCAGCAGGACGACCGACTCGCCCGCCTTCGCCAAACGTCCTGCCGCTATCAATCCCGCTAATCCTCCGCCAATGACGACCGTCTTTCTCGTTTGACCTTCCGCTGCTTTCATCTTCATCCATCCTTTCGTTATCGCCCGCGCAAGGTGACGCCACACCGCCTTCCTTGGCGACGGAATGGAATGCACCCATCTCGAAGAGCACCCTTTCATCCGGGTCCCTCATCGCGGCTTTTGCTAACAAGACGGTTGACGCATACGGGTTTGTGACACGGTGGCTTACTAATTTATCGCGCCTCATCCGAATCAGGGTATCCGAAGTGGTCATGATCATGAGGTCCCCTTCGTTCTGTACGACTTTAAACGCGACGATAGCTCCGCTCTTCTTCGGTGACGTTAAGTGTCTAGATGCCCTTACCGGCTCCTCGACTCGAACAACAGGCGTGCATCCGGAGGGTAGAGGTCAGCGGCAATGGGATGAATCGCGCACAAAAGAGCCCCTTCGCGCTAGGCGATGGGGCGAATCCGATCGGCTTCCAGCCGCGCCAATTTGTCCGGGTTCACGACGTAGAACAGATTGACGATTCTGTCGTCACGCACCTCAAAAGACAAGACGCCGTGCGGGCTGCCGTTCTTGAATGTCACGATGGCGCTGAGTCCGTTCACTTCTGCGAAAGCAAAGCTGTATGCGCCTTCCGCTTTGGCCAGAATGCCCAGGAAGAAGCGAATAATCCGGTCTGCGCCGAGAATCGGCTTCGTCGCGGCAAGAATTCGGCCCCCGCCATCGTTGCGCATAACGGCATCCGCGGCAAGCACCTCGAGCAGCTTCGGCACGCTTCCGCTCTGCATCGCTTCCGCGAACCGAAGCACCAGCTCGGTCGTCTTCCCTTGCAGCGCAGGCGTGGCAAGCGGCGCTTCGCCGATACTTCGTTTGGCGCGGCGGAAAATTTGACGGCAGTTGACGCTGCTCTTGCCGACGATCTCCGCAATCTCGTCGTAGTCGAAATCCAGCACCTCCCGCAGCAGGAACACCGCCCGCTCCGTCCACGTCAGCTGCTGCAGCAGCAGCAAATAAGCGGTGGACAGCGACTCTTTGTGCACATATCGGCTCAGCGGGTCGCCCTCCATGCCTCCGCCTTCATCCGTAATGACCGGCTCCGGCAGCCACGGGCCGATATAGGTCTCCCGCTTGCTGACGCTGCCGCGCAGCTTATCGATACAGCGATTGGCCACCATTTTGCACAAATACGACTTGGCGCTGCGGACGTTCTCCTCCGGCACTTGGGCGAACGCGATGAACGTATCCTGCACGATATCCTCTGCATCCGCCGCGCTCCCGAGCATCCGGTAAGCCAGCCCGACGAGCATGCCCCGATGCTCGCGGTACAATAGTTCGGTCTCCATCTCCACCCCACGCTCCGATCCTCAATATTCTCTTACCCTTAAGACGAACGCCGGCGCATGATTGTGACAACGCTGCAGCGCCAAATGAAAAAAAGCACATCCTCCTCGTCAACCGAGTCATGATGTGCTCGTCCTGCTGCATAATCCATTATTGCGCCGTCCATGCGGTGCTTCGATCCGTCCGGCTGACGGTCACCTGCTTGCCAGCCTTCGTCAACCGGTCCACGGTCTTCGCCAGCGCAAGCTCGGCCGTATGATCCCATACCTTCGTGCCGGTCAGGTCAATGTGCACCTCTTCCGCTTCGCACG
The DNA here is from genome assembly GCF_042431225.1 of Paenibacillus aurantiacus. NCBI lineage: Bacteria > Bacillati > Bacillota > Bacilli > Caryophanales > Paenibacillaceae > Paenibacillus > Paenibacillus aurantiacus. Next base: position 34,773 of record NZ_JBHMDO010000015.1, read on the forward strand.
CATGCTCAATGCGCGTCTCCAATTCGGCAGCGGACGCGAAGAACAGCTGCCCTTGAATCCGGTACGTTCGCTTCTTCCCTTCCCACTCGCTGCCAATCTGCATCCGCGAGGCGTTCACGGCGAACAGGATGAAGCTGATGAGCACGCCGACGAGGACGCCGATCGCAAGATCATGCGTGACCACGACGGCGCCCACCGTAATCAGCATGACGATCGTCTCGCTGGCTGGCACCTCGTTCATCTTGAAGATCGACTTCCAGTCGAAAATCGAAATGCACACCATCAGCATAATGCCGACGAGCGCCGCCATCGGCACCATTGCCAGCACATCGCCGAGCACAAGCACGAGCAGCAGCAGGAAGAGCGCCGCTACGAGCGTGGACAATCGGTTGCGGCCGCCCATCTTCACGTTCAGCACCGACTCGGCTACGAGCGCGCAGCCGGCCATGCCGCCGAAGAAGCCCGCGACGAAGTTCGCGATCCCCTGCCCGCGCATCTCGCGGTTCTTGTCCGTCCGTTCGCCCGTCATCTCGTCCAACAAGTTATGCGTAAGCAGCGTCTCGGTAAATCCGACGATGGCCAGTGAGAACGACGTCGGCAGAATAATCATCAGCGTCTCCCAATTAAGCGGCACATCCGGGAACAAGAAGGCCGGCAGCGACGCGTCGATCTCGCCGATGCGCGCCACGCCGTCCATGCCGCTCGCCCACACCGCGAACGTCAGCAGCACGACCGCCACCAGCGGCGACGGGATCGCCTTGAAATATCGCGGCAAAATGTAAATAATCGCGAGCGCGGCCGCAGCCAGGGCGTACATTGTCCAAGACGCGCCCTTGAAATAGCGCAGCTGCGACATGAAAATCAGAATCGCCAGCGCGTTCACGAAACCAATCAACACGCCCTGCGGCACGAAGTTCATCAGCTTCCCAAGCTTGAAGACGCCCATCAAATATTGGATGACACCCGTCAGCACCGTCGCCGCGAACAAATACTGGATGCCGTGCTCTTCCACCAGCGTCAGCATAAGCACCGACATCGAGCCCGCTGCCGCCGAGATCATCCCGGGTCTTCCGCCCAGGAACGTAATGAGAATTAGAATGCAAATCGTCGCGTAGATGCCGACCTGCGGCGGCACGCCCGCCATGAACGAAAACGCGAGCGAGTCGGGGATGAGCGCAAGCGTGGCGGTCATCCCCGCCAGCACATTGCCCTTCACATCCGTCGTCCACTGCTCGCGCCATGAAGTTGCCGTTAAAGCCATAGTCCACCTCGTCCTTTAAAGGAGATCCCCTACCATACCGTCCCAGCCGGGGATGATTCGCTTCGGATATAATACCCTCTTGAGGTTGACGTGGTCAAGCCTTATATGAAGTTGCTTAATAAAGGTAACTGGTGACCTGCAACAGAATGCCCGTAATCCTATAATTGCCGATCTGGTGACCGAATTAATGCGCCGCAACCGCGTTCGCCTGGCGGTAAGCTTCGCGCTTTGCCTCGCGGTCGCTTTCTTTCAGCTTCGGACACGAGTAGCAGTATTCCTTCGATCCCGTCTTATAGTACATACAGCAAACGTTCTTCATTCGCATCTGCTTGTCGCAGTCCCGCAAATCTTGAATGTACCGCGGCTTCGCCGTGAACGGGTTCTTCGCACGATCCAGCAGTGCCGGGTCCAGCTGCTTGAGCAGCTCGTAATCTTCGGATAGCCGGGTCTTCGCCGCTTCGTCTTCCAGCGTGCTGAGCAGATAATCCACATAGTAATTCGAGTACGTCGGCATTTGGCCCCACAGGTGGCCGATGTTGATGCCGGAGGCCGTCTCGATCGAGCGGAAGATCGGTAGAATCGTCTCGTTGTAGAATTCGCCAAGCGAAGCCGTCACCCATGCGCTGCGCTGCTCTTCATCCAAGGGGGCCGCCGCGCAATCCGTACCGATGACGAACGAGATTTTGAAATACGTGCCCATGGAGATGAGTTGGAGCGTCACTTGATCGATCGAGGCCGGCAGTCGGCGATTCCAGAGCGACAACGCCGCTTGATAGCCTTGGGCAAAGCTGCCGAACGTGCTGCCGAAAATCGCGCCTACTGTATCGAGCCCTTCCGCCTTCAGCAGCGGCACGTATGTGTCCAGCACTTGGCGTACGACCTCGGGACGAAGCAAATCCGCCGCAGGCACCGTGATCAGCGCCTGTTCCTGCAAGCTCGTGCGTATGCCGAACGTCTGCTCCAGCTTGCCGTAATCGATCGTGTTCTCCATCCCTCACGTGCCTCCTTGGTTCCCGACCGGTTCTTGGTCAATATCTTTGATTCTATCTTCAATGGCTCATTTATTTGTATGATCGCGTTAGGCCACTCCTGTATCCACCGCAGCCTACGCATTAAGGTATATCGGGTATCGGGAATGAAGTCCCGTCGTTACTGATTCTCATTCTCAATACATTATAGCCGATTACTTCATTGAGAACCAGACTCATTTGCAAAAAAATAAAGACGCTTCCTCCGATTCGCAAAATCGGAAAAAGCGTCTACAGGCGGAAGCGGCCAAAGCCGGTTCACGAGAATGGCAAGTCAGGTCTAGAAACGGAAATCGTCGTCGGTCAGCGGCTCCACGTGGATCGTGCGTACATAGCCGTTGCCTTTCTTCGAGAAGAAGTCATGCTGCTTCGTGCGCGTGCTAATGCCGTTGAACACGATCGGGTTGACGTCCTCTTCCGGGAAGAGCGGATCGAGGCCGAGGTTCATGAGCGCCTTGTTCGCGTTGTAGCGCACGAACTTCTTCACTTCCTCGGTCAAGCCGACGGTGCCGTAGAGCGACTCCGTGTACTTCTCTTCGTTCGCATGCAGCAGCTGCAGCAAGCCATGGAACGTCTCGAGCGCTTCGCGCTGCTCTTCCGCATCCAGCTTCGCGAATACTTCCTGCGCCAGCACGCCGACGTACAGGCCGTGGATGCTCTCGTCGCGCAGGATGAGGTCGATGATTTCGCCGCTGCTCGTCATTTTGCCTTGGCCGGCCAGATAGAGCGGGTAGAAGAAGCCGCTGTAGAACAGGTAGCTCTCCAGCAGCACGGATGCCGCCATCGCCAGATAGAGGCTCTTCGGCGAGTCGATGTCCTTGTAATACTGGGAAATGGTCTCCGCTTTGAGCTGCAGATGTTCATTGTTCTCAACCCAGCGGAATACGCCGTCGATCTCTTCCGTGGACGCCAGCGTCGTGAAGATGCTGGAGTACGACTTCGCGTGGATTTGCTCCATCATGCCCATGAAACCGAGCACCGCTTTGCGCTGCAGACCGTCGACATGCTCGAGAATCTTCGGCATGCCTACGCCGCCTTGAACGGTGTCGAGCAGCGTCAGGCCGCCCAGCACCTTCATGTACAGCTCGCGCTCCGCGTCGTTCAGCGTCAACCACGACATCTTGTCGTCGGAGAGCGGAATTTCCTCATCGGTCCAGAATTGCATAATATTCTGATTCCAGAACGTGATCGTGAAATCATCGTCCGGTCGGTTCCAATTGACAGCTCTCATGCTCATGCGTGTGTTTCCCCTTCCCATCGGTAAAACTGCGCGGTTTACACCGCGCAGCTGATGCACTCTTCCACCGAAAGGCGGTTCGTGCGCGTATAGTAGAGCGACTTCAGCCCTTTGCTTGCCGCGTAGATATAGTAACGGGCCAGTTGGCGCGTCGTCACGTCGCTGTTGACGTGGAGCACCGTGGAGATGCCTTGGTCGACGTGCGGTTGGATCTCCGCAATCAGGTCCAGCACCTTCAGCTGGTCCATCTGATAAGCCGACTTATAGAAGAAGAAATTCTCCTTGTTCATGAACGGCATTGGATAATACGTCGTGGAGTTCGCGTACGTACGCGTCTCGATCTGCTCGACGATCGGCATGACGCTGCTCGTCGCGTTCTGGATGTACGAGATGCTCTGCGTCGGCGCGATCGCCATTCGGTACGCATGGTACAGGCCGTGCTGCTTCACTTGTTCGCGCAGCGCCGCCCATTGCTCGGGACCTGGCACATCCATGCCGTCGAACAGCCCTTTGACCTTCTCGCTCGTCGGACGGTAATCCGTTGCCACGTAGCGGTCGAAGTATACGCCGCTCGCATAGTCGGACTTCTCGAAACCTTCGAACGTCATGCCCGCGTCGCGCGCAATCTCCATGCTTTTCTCGATGGAGTAGAAGTTCATCATCATGAAGAACGTGCGGGCGAACTCCTTCGCGTCCTCGCTCTCATACGCGATCTTATTCTTCGCGAGGTAGCCGTGCAGGTTCATCGCGCCAAGACCGACCGAGTGCAGCTCGCGGTTCGCTTTGGCCACGCCCGGCGCGTTCGCGATCGTCGTCATGTCGCTGACGGCCGTCAGCGCGACCATGCCTTCGTATACCGATTCACGCAGCTTCTTGTGCTCCATGACGTTGGCGATGTTCAGCGAAGCCAGGTTGCAGCTGATGTCGCGCTGGATGATATCCTCGGTGCCGTAGTCGCCGATCTCCGACGTCTCTTGCAGCTGGAAGATCTCCGTGCACAGGTTGGACATCTTAATCTGTCCGATTCCCGAGAGCGCGTGCGCCGCGTTGGCATTCGTCTTGTTCATAATATATGGGTAGCCCGATTCGAGCTGGATAGTCGCAATCTTCACGAGCATGTCGCGCGCGCTCATGACGGCTTTCTTCTTGACGCGATCGTCCGCGAGCAGCGTATCGTACATCTCGTCCATGTTCAGGTCGTCCAAATGCTTGCCGTACGCCTTATACACCGTATATGGGGCGAATACGTGCAGCATCTCGTTGGCTTCCGCCAGCTTGTAGAAGCGGTTCGGCACGATCAGGCCGATCGACAGCGTCTTGATGCGGGACTTCTCGTCCGCATTGATCTTCTTGCTGTCCAGGAACTCCATGACGTCCCAGCCGAAAATGTTGTAGTATGCCGCGCCGGAGCCTTTGCGCTGGCCCATTTGGTCCGCGTAGGAGAACGCGTCCTCCATCAGCTTCAGCACCGGCATGATGCCTTTGGCCGCGCCTTCGACGCCTTTGATGGATTCGCCGCGCCCGCGCAGCTTGGACAAGTTAACCGCTACGCCGCCGCCGATCTTGGACAGCTGCATGCATGTCGCCAACACATAGTTGATCGAGTTGAGCGAGTCGTCGGCTTCCAGCAGGAAGCAGGACACCATCTCGCCGCGGCGGCTCTTGCCCGCGTTCAGGAACGTCGGAGTCGCCGGCTGCAGCCGCTGCTCCATCATGGAAGCCGCAAGCGTACGCGCCGTGGCGCCGCTCCCGCGTCCCAGATGCAGGGCGACGATCGCCACGCGGTCCGGATAATGCTCGAGGTATAGCGAGTGGTCGTTGCTCTTCACGGCGTAATCCGTGTAGAACTTCGAAGCGGCCATATACGACGGGAATCGGAAATTGTAGCCGTGCGTGATCCGGTATACGTCCTCGACTTCCTCGGTCGTATACTTCTCGTACAGATCCTCGTAATAGTCGTTATCAATCATATACCGGACCTTGTCAGCCGTGCTCGTGAACACCACGCTCTTCCGGTATACCTCTTCCATAAACGCCTCTACGGCTTCCTGATCGCGCTCCAGCTGGAAAAATCCGTCCGCATCGCGCTGCATGAGCAAATTGTTCAATTCAATATGCTTCAACTGCCCGCACCCCCTGTTCAAATCGCTCAACATCTCTCGCCGTGCCGGCGAGTTCGAATTTATGCAAGACCGGAACTCCGTACATACGAGATATAGTGTCCGCGCTCTTGGCGAACCCTTCTCCCCAATTCCGGTTCCCGCTTGCGCAAACGCCCTTCAATCGCTCATGATTCCTGCGCAGGAAAGCTTGCACCCGGTCAGGCACTTGCCCGAACCCGGTCGTATAGGTGATCAGCACGAAAGGCTCTTCCACCGTCATCGTTTCATCGATCTGAACCGAGCGGGCCTGGACCTTTTCGACAAATCTTCGTACGTTCCCTGTACGCGAATCATAAGCGATTAACATGGCCATTTTCTCTCCTTATACACAGATACTACGAAACTCGTTCGTAAGTATGCTATACACAGTCTGCCTCGACTTCAACCATATGTAGTCGGCCGAAACTAAATCTATATCAATATATAGTGTTTGTCAATCGTTCTCCCCCTCTGATTCTCGCAATGATACTCAACATCCCAGCAACCGCGCCACTTTGCTAGATTCGAAAAATTTTTCGACAAAAAAAGCGCCGTTTCGTAGCAATCGGCGGTAAGCCTTTTCACTGCGCCACTTCTCGAATTCCTGCCCGGATTTCGGGTTTTCGGGAATTTTTTTTGCCCTTGTGGACAGTCTGTGGACGGGATGTGGAACGGTTGTGGACGGGATGTGGATGGCGTGTGGACGATTGTCGAATAAGAGGATGCGCACACAGCGCGGCCGAACATAGAGGCTGCATTTATCAACAGGTCGACACTAGATCTAGTGTTATCCAGCGGGGATCAGATGTGGAGCGATAACAGATGCGGGAATGGCAGCGGATGGTTCTTTTTAAGAAAATTTTCAGCTTCGCTTTAGGAAGGCTTCAGCTTGCCGCGGTATAGTGGGAAGCAATGGCATGATGCCGGAACGATGGAAAGGAGGACGCCCGCCAATGGCTCTCATGCGACGCGTCAGGATCACGCTTCACCTCATCCTCTCGCTGGTACTATTCGCCTCCGGCGCGGCAGCCCTGGCTTCCGCAGACCGCTGGTTCGCCGGTACGCAGCGAACGGCCGGCGCGCCCGGCGGTCCGGCGCTGCATGTTCGCGCTGCATCCGCCGCTTCAGAGTGGACGCCCGCTCCCGGCGATTTGAGTATGCGCGCATCCGAGGACGGTCCGGAACTCAGCTTCTTCGCTCGGCTTGGGCTGTTGATCGCGATCGACCTGGCGGCCGTTAGCGCCATGCTCGTCGCCATATCGCGCGTCCTGCGCGATATCCGGGCGCTGCGCGGCCTATCTGCTTCTCGCCGGGGCGAAGCCGGATAGCATCCCCCCATCCGTGAGGCGGTCATTGAATCGGCACCCGGAATAGCACCAGCCATACCCCCGCGCAGACAACGCTCAGCGCGTACGCCATCCTCGGGCGCTTGCTGTGCAGCGCCAGCATCGGGAACATTTCGCAATAGAAGAGAATCGACCACGGCATGTTCCAACCGTTCTCGTGCGAAATCCCCTTTAGCGTCAGGAACAGCCACTCCCATGCCACGTATACCGTGATCCATCCCAACATATAGCGCCCTTTCGCCGCCCATGTGCTTTCCCAAGGAAAGTGGGCCAAGTACAGCAGTGCCGTTAACGGAAGAAACAGCAGCGTGTACAGGAGCTCCGTGGCGTAACGGCTCCCTAACGGCTTGTGCAGCTCATACACCCATAGCGGATATTCCGCGCAGAAGTAACTGTAAGTCAAATCGCAGACGATTATGTACAGAATCGTGGCGTGATAGTGCCTCCATTTCGCGAATGCGGCTTGCCGCCAATTGATCGCGAGCAGCGCCGCGACGACGCCGATGTGAATCATTCCTCGGTTACCTCTTTCGTATTACATTATTTTCCACCATTATGGTCGCTTTCGCCTTCCCTCATACGATTATTTACCAATTATCTGTAAATTATTGCGAATGCTGCATGAGCACAGCATGGATAATCAAGCCTGGTTCTGGACTGGCGGATTATAGAGGCGTGAGGATGCTGGGGGAAGACGCATCCCCGGCAGCCGTTATTCCGAGTGCAGCGGCGGTCTTGGGCAAATTAGAGTCTGTTCGGAAGGCAAAAGCGAAGCGAAGTTGAGTGTTCGAGGAGTCTTGAAGAGCACTGTAATGAAGGGAAAAACATGTAGAGTAGTGCATGTAGCGTAGTGCATGTAGCGTAGTGCACGCAGAGTAGTACCAGAAGTAGTGCGCGGGCGAAGACCACCAGTCGTTAGACTGCAGATGAAGCCAAACTCTCCGGGCAAGCGCCCCGGCGCTTCGTCCGGGGTTGGCGCCGGTTCCTATCCAAGCCGCATTAACGCATCCGTCCAACGATCCACGGAGCGCGCGCGTTCGCTCGCTTGGCGCAAGGCACCCGTGCGCTCTGGTTTAAAGCCGGTTTCGTACGATGCGGCAGTCCGTTGGCGCAGGGAGGACTTGGAGCGGTGCAGCACCATTTTGACCGCGGGGACCGTGCAGCCGAGCCGCTGCGCGATATCCTGATAGGAATAACCGAGCACCTCGGCCAGCATGAGCATTTCGACCTCCCGCTCGGTCAGCGTTTCGGCCATCCACTCCATTATCCCCCGCATGGTCGCGTAGTTCGGATCGTGGCTTGGATGCTGCATCGCTTCATCTACCGGGACATGAACGCCGCGCCGTCTGCGGTGGGCGTCGATCGTCAGGTTGCGGGCGATTTTGTACAGCAGCGAACGCGGATGGCGGAACTCGCCGACTTTGCGGTAATGCTGGTACGCGCGCAGCATGACGTCCTGAAACAAATCCTCGGCCTCCCATGCATTCGCCGTCAAATAGCGGCAGTATGTCCGCAGATGCGTGAAATGCGGCGTTACGGCATCCTCGAATTCGGTCGTCCACGGCGCCATCGCTCTCCCCCTCCCGGTCGCAAGTTCGTCTGCTACCAGTGTACCAGCGCAATGTGAACAACCGATGTCCGTCCGGGCACGCTTCGAAAAGCCTCCCGCGTTAACCTATTCGGACGCAGAAGCGATCAGCCGCGCGTTCAGCCAAAGCAGCATGCTACCGAACACTTCGCCGCGACCGCGCTCGTTGTGCAGCTCGTGCTTAAAGCCCGGCCAGGCCATGAACTCGCATAGCTCGCCCGCGCGTTCGGCGAACTGCTGGCTGGCAGGCAGCGAAGTCACCTTGTCGTCCCCGCCGTGCATGAGCAGCATCGGCACGGTCAGCTCGGACGCGTGCTCAAGCGCCCAAAGCCCCGCCCGCTGCACGCCGAAGAAGAACGCCGCCGTAATGTTCCCGTGCCCGAGCGGATCTTCGATATAACGCCTCGCCATCTCCGGATCGGTCGTTAAGTTCTGCACGGCCAGCGGGCGCGCATTCGAGAAGCCCGGATACACCTTCTCTACGATCCGGCCGACGACGACCGATAGCTTCGGCGGCTGGAAGGCGAGCTTCAGCCACGGTCCCGTAATGATCGCTCCGGCCAGCGGCGGTTGTCGGCGCAGCAGATAGTTGATAGCCACGTTGCCGCCCATACTGTGTCCAAACAAAAAGCGCGGCAGCGCCGGATAGCGCTCGGCCGCCTGCTTGAGCAGCCAATCCACCCCTTCGAGCAGCGCCTCGTAGGCGGGGGTATGGCCGCGCTTGCCTTCCGTTCGCCCGTGTCCCCGCTGATCGAACGCGAGCACCGCCCACCCGTCAGCCGCGAGCATGCCTGCCACATGCTCATAACGCCCCGTATGCTCGCCCATACCGTGCACGAGAGCGACGACGCCTTTGACGGACGCACCCAGCTCAGGCGTCCACTCGCAGCCGTACATGCGGGTGCCGTCCGCCGCTCTCCAATCGAGCTCTTTGTGGATCATGCGTTTACCCCCTTTTTCCACACTTGGATGATCCTTCTCTCATTAGTATACCCGCCCGCCGTGGCTCTCGTCCAAGCGGGAATGGACAATGACGCAGGAGAAAAAAGAGACTGGCCCTTCGAACCCTGACAAACTGTTGTCAGGAATAGATGGCTATACTGAAATTAACCGAAAAAGAACTGTTTTAAATTACGCGGCTCCAAGGTATCATATGTGAAGGTCAAATATGGAAAACGCATCGGCCGACACACTTGGACCAATCCAAGCGAGAAAGGAAATAATAACCACATGAACACAAAACCTAAATCCCCCGGCATCGTCATCGCAGGCCTCCTCCTTGCCATCTTGATGGCATCGATGGACAACACGATCGTCGCGACCTCCATGGGCACGATCATCGGCGAGATGGGCGGCTTGGACAAATTCGTCTGGGTGACCTCGGCCTACATGGTCGCCGAGATGGCCGGCATGCCGATCTTCGGCAAGCTGTCCGATATGTACGGGCGCAAACGCTTCTTCGTCTTCGGCATCATCGTCTTCATGCTCGGCTCAATCCTGTGCGGCACCGCGGACTCGATCGTCGAGCTATCGCTCTATCGCGTCATTCAAGGCATCGGCGGAGGCGCTCTCGTCCCGATTACGTTCACGATCATGTTCGACGCCGTCCCTCCGCAAGACCGCGGCAAGCTTGGCGGCTTGTTCGGCGCCGTCTTCGGCATGTCGAGTATTTTTGGCCCGCTGCTGGGCGCGTACATTACCGATTACATCGGCTGGGAATGGATCTTCTATATCAACCTCCCGCTTGGCCTGCTCTCCTTCGCGATGATCGCGTTCTTCTATAAGGAATCGCACGAGCACAGCAAGCAGCCGATCGACTGGTCCGGCGCGTTCACGCTCATCTGTGCGATCGTCTGTCTCATCTTCGCGCTGGAACTCGGCGGCAAAGAATACGCATGGGGCTCCGGCCAAATCCTCGGCTTGTTCGCAGGCTTCGCGGTCTTCGGCGCCTTATTCCTATTCATCGAATCGCGCGCAGCAGAGCCGATCATCTCATTCAGCATGTTCCGCAACCGCCTGTACGCTTCGAGCAACCTGATCGCGATGCTGAGCGGCGCAGCGTTCATCACCGCTTCGGTATACATCCCGATCTTCATCCAGGGCGTGCTGGGCGGCAGCGCAACGAATTCCGGCCTCGTGCTCCTGCCGATGATGCTCGGGTCCGTCGTCACCGCCACGGGCGGCGGCTTCCTGCTCACCAAGCTGCCGTATCGCTCGATCATGATCCCGACGCTGCTTATTCTCGTCGTGGGCCTTGCCCTGCTGACGACGCTGTCGCCGGATTCATCCCGTGTCACCGTGACGGCCTATATGATATTGGTCGGTCTTGGCATCGGCGCGTCGTTCTCCGTGCTGAGCAACGCCGCCATCCACTCCTTCTCCGCCAAACAGCGGGGAGCCGCGAGCTCGACGCTCAACTTCCTGCGTTCGCTCGGCATGACGCTCGGGATTACGATCTTCGGCATTCTGCAGAGCCACGCACTGACGCGTAAGCTGACCGACTCCTTCGCCGGCAGCAACCAAACCGTGCCGGAAGGGCTCGACTTCAGCGATCCGCATGCGCTGTTGAACCCGGCCGTCCGCCAGAACATTCCGGGCGATGTGCTGGACAAAATCACGGATGGCCTTTCGTCCTCGATCACGTTCACGTTCGCGATTGGCATCATCCCGGCCGCGCTCGCCTTCGTCTGCGCGTGGATCATGAGCAAGGAACGCATGGATCCGGCGGCGGAAGAAGCCGAATATGCAGCTTCGCACTAACGCCTCACGATAGAGCAAGGCCCGGAAGCAGCAAGTCTGTTCCGGGCCTATTTGGCATGCATTAGGCTCCCCCGATACCGAGCTATCGCGACCTCTTCGGCGGGATTCGCCTCCGTTAATGAGCTGTGGATCGCTATCGCGCATGAATCCACACTGGTTTTTCGGAGGGACGTCTCCTCTCCGATAATGCGCTACAGATTACTATCGCGCTCCAATCCACCGAATGTGTACGCCTGCTGGCACGCTCACCGATGCGCGATCAGCCTCTCGCCATCCTACATCCGTACCTCCGAACGCCAAACAACCGGCTGCCGCTTCGGCCTGCCGGTTGTCCTCTTCCTCTTCCTTGCCATTATGCGATCACTTGCGCGTCAATCCCCGATCGGCATCATGTTGATCGAGACGATCTCCTCGCTGCGTTCGCCTGGTTTCCACTCGATGCGCAAATCCGGCACGGGCTCTGTCCAGATATCCCCGCCCGCGTCCAGGACTGCGCCTGCAGCAGATTCGGCCGCGGCGGCGTCCGCCGCTTCGGCTTCATGCAGCTCGTCGAACCAAGTCAACTCCGGTCCGCAATCCCGCACGAGAAAACGCCCCTGCCGCGCATCGCCCGCCCGGTACAGCTTCAAATACGCGCGGCCGTCCTCCACGGCCAGCACTTCAACGATGCCGGACGCATGATTCATCGACAAGCGTACCCGTTTGCCGAGCCCGCTCGTGAGCGCCTTCGCTTCCTCGACCAATTCATAAGCGCGGACCAGCGGCAGCGCATGCGTCTCGTGCACGCCGTTCGGATCCGCCATGGTCAAATAATACGGCGCCACGCCGGCCCAGACGAGCTTGTCGAGCAGCTCGCCCATCACAACGGCATCGTCGTTGATGCCGCGCATCAACAGCGTCCGGTTCACGACGATGACACCCGCTTGCTGCAGCGACTCCAAGCTCGTCTTGGCTTCCGCGGTCAATTCGCGAGGATGCGTAATATGCACCGTGACGTAGATCCGCCGCTCGGGCGTCGAATACGCGCGCAGCAGCTCCAGCAGCGCTTCGTTCTCGTATATTCGACGCGGCTGACGAACCGGAAGTTCCGTTGTCAACCGAATAATCTGCACGTGGCTGATCGCGCGAAGCCGGCCAAGCAGAATCGTCAGCTGCTGCAGAGAGAGACCGAAGCTGTCGAATCCGCTGAGCAGCACGTGGTTGATCTCCGGATGACTGGCGATGTACGCAAGTCCCGGCTCGAGATTGGCTGAGTCGGTCAGCCACTCCGGCGCGATGTTCAGCAGCGCGCTCGAACCATACGCATGCTGGCAGCCCGGCACGGTATCCCGCATGTCGTCGTGCGGCGGGATTGCCCCGGCGCGTCCGTCCAGCCGGTTCGCCGGCTCGTGCAGCAGACGAAGCGGATCATCCGGATCGTTCCAATCAATAAGGTTCGAATAATAATCCGCTTCCTCCGGAAAGCGGAGCAGAACATCGTCTATCCGCGGCTGGCCACCGGCAGGGGCAGTCGACGCCCGCATGACGGCTGGATTCATTGGGTCCTGGCTTGGCATGGCAGAAACCTCCTTCTCCTGTATTAGTTAATCGATAACGGATAAGGGCCTCTTCATGAAAAAAAGACCAGCGCATGCGCCCATAAGCCCCCGTGTAACGAGCGGCAAGCTTGCGGACTACAACCGGGTCTTCATGAAACAACAAAAAGACCCGTCAATTCGGGTCTCCTGAATGTGAGCGAAGTTGGTGCTGATCACGGGACCCATCTTCTGCTGACGAGGTTAGCTGACGGACTCGGGATAGATGGTTCCCTACGTTACCGGCGTAACGACTCGCCCCTGCCAACAGGCACATAGACCTGCAAGCGTTCCGGCCGCCGCATCCTCTCCTGCGCGAAGCAAGCGAAGCGCGTTCGGGGCCGAAATTGGTTCCCCCGCTTCCCGTTCCTTGGCGTCACGGGAATTAAGCGTACGATAAGTTTACCTCGATCTGTCTGAATTGTCAAACGAATAATCAAACTTCCACCTCTCCATAACCGCTCGTCGTCCCGGACGCACCGCCCGGTTCCCAATCCGCACCTCCATAAAAATAGACCGTCCTAATCTAAGCGGTCATAATCCAAGCGTCTGCTCCCATAAGTTAAATCAGGCACACTCGCTTTCATCGCTGGAAGCCGGGTGTGCTACGGCTATATGCAGGTCACCGCTCCGCTACTTACGCACATGCGCCAGACGGCGGAATAGCTTGACGCACATGGCCAGCCAGCAAGCGCTCACCCAATACCCGCCGAGCACGTCGGACGGATAATGCACGCCCAGGTAGATGCGGGAAATGCCGATGCAGCCGATCATGCAAACGCTGAACGCGATGAGTACGCCGCGCCACCGCTTCGACGGCATATGGCGCCATAGCAAATACGTCAGCAGCCCGTAGAACGTGAAGGCCGCCATCGAATGCCCGCTTGGGAAGCTGTAGCCCGTCTCCTCAATGATCCGATGAATGTCCGGCCGGGCGCGCTCGTAGAGCCGCTTGAGCCCTTCGTTCAGCAGCGTCGAGCCGAACATGCCGCCGATCAGCAAATATAATTCTTTCCGATGCTTCAGCACGACGAAGAGCATTGCCGCCGTCCCGAGCACAAGCGGAATGACGACTTTGCTCGAGCCGATCGTCGTCAACGTCTTGGCGAACGACGTCAGTCCCGGCGATTCCATACCTTGGATGAAATCGATGACCGCCAAGTCGAAACGCATCAATTTCTCACGCGATACGAGCATCGCCAAGCCTTCAAACCCCGCTGCCGCCAAAATCAAATACACCCACCACAGCATAATGATAAGAACCCCCAGGCCAATTTATGTATAAGGTCCGGTACGAGCCGGCACGTTTACAAATACTTATTATAGGCCAAGTGCATGCAGGAGTGAAATCCGTCCATAAATCCTCGCCACCCGGGCAGCCTAGCCGTGTCGGAGGCGCGACAAGCCGCATAGACTGATCATAATAAGGGAGGATGGCGATATGCAGGCGAGAAGCGACAGCAATGTCAATGGCATTGACGTGAGCAGGTATCAGGGCGACGTAAATTGGAGCCGGGTCAAAGCGGCTGGCAAGTTATTCGCCTTCATCAAAGCCTCGGAGGGCAACAGCTCGACCGACCCTCGTTTCGAACGCAACGTCACAGGCGCCAAGGCGGCGGACGTGAAGATCGGGTTTTATCACTACGCGCATCCGGAGCGCAACACCCCAGGCGCCGAAGCGGCGCACTTCGTCGGCACGATCAGCGGCTACGACGCCGATTTCCCCCACGTGCTCGACGTAGAGGGCGCGGCGTCCTCCATCGGCGCGGCGGCGCTCACCGACTGGGTCGACGCTTGGCTGGAGGACGTGCGCAAGCAGACCGGACATCCCGTCATGATCTACTCCGGCGCGAGCTTCGCGAGATCCTATCTCGGCAAGGAGCTGGCCGAATATCCGCTCTGGGTCGCCCACTACGGCGTGAACAAGCCGATGGACAATGGCACCTGGGGACGTTGGGCCGTCTTTCAATATTCGCAGAGCGGACAGACGGACGGCATAAGCGGCAATGTCGACTTGAACGTCATGGAACGCGCTTTTTTCGATCAATACACCGGTACGCACACTGAAGTAGAAGACGTCGATACGACGAAGCCAGATACGATCAAAATCGTCATCAACGACAAACTCGCCGGATACGGACGCACCATCGAGGGCCACGTATTCGCCCCGCTTCGCCAGATCGGAGCGGCGACAGGCAATCCGGTCAGTTGGGATAACGTCGAGAAGCAGCCGCAATTCGGCGCGACCGCCGTCGACAACTTCTCCGTGATCGATTCGACGACATACGTCCCCGTGCGCACGGCGGCGAACTTGCTCGGCGGAAACGCCTATTGGGACGGCGAGACGAAGAAGGTCTATATCTATTACCGCGGATAGCGAGCCGAACAAAAAGCCGCGCCCGCCTGGCAGCATGCTGCTCGGCGGGCGCGGCTTCTCATTGGGACGAAAGCTTACGCTTGTTTCTCAATTTGGGACAGGAATTCGGCCTCGAGCTTGTCGAGGTGCTTATCCATGCACTTGCAATAGTAATCCTTGCGGCACATCGGGCACGGGATATTCAGCAGACGGTTGGCCGCTTGCAGATTCCACTCCGGGTTTTTGCTAAGGAACAACCGATATTTCGACTTGTCATGAAGGGTCACAACGTACTGGTACAGTTTCGTTTTGTCATTGATATCCGACACTTGCATGTCCGTGATTTTCGGGTTGAATGCCATTGTTCAGACCGCCTATTTTCAAGATTTTTATGTAAAATAGCATAGCGTGTTACACCTCTTGTTGTCAATTTATTGTCCCCCTTCCTGCCGGGATTTAAACGTTGCCGGCATACAAAAAAAGCGGAGCCCTCACGAACGCCGCCTCTTATGTAGTATTTCCAATCCGCTTATTAGGGGAGTAAGCCGACGATCATGCCGTTGCCCGACCGGCTGACAACGACATTCGCGAATTTGGCCGTGCGCTCCACGTCCGCTCCCGTTCCTTCCGGTATGAAATAGTGTTCGATGCCATATTCGATCCGGAACCCCTCCCACTTGCCATTAAGCGCGACCTCGCCGTCTTGGAGCGCATCTCCCTCCAGGTACAGCCGGCTGAACCGATAGACGCCCCCAGCGTCCGGCGCGAGCACGACCTTGATCTTGGCGCCGTACCCGAGCTCCTCCAAGGTGGGGACCTCCTTCTGCGGCGGCGTCGATATCCCGTAATTCAGCTGCACGTAATCGCCCTGCAGCAGCGAGCGCGGGTCCAGCGGGGCCAGCTCCAGCTTGACCGTCACGCCGCTCGCCAGCGCTGTCTCGTTGACCGCGATCATGCCGCCCAGCAATGCGCCTTGGAGGAGCAGAATCGAGACGAAGACTTTGGCGCGCAAGCGCGGTACCGGCGTGACTGTCGCCATTGCCCCGCCGCCGAACCGACGATCGTAGAACGCCGTCAGCGCGATGGCTAATGCGCCGGCCAGCGCGAGGCTGAATGATTTATGCAATAGCTTCCAAGCAGTATCGTAATACTTGACGGCCAGGAAGACGGCCCAGGCGGCCGCGCCCCAGCGGTAGTAAAAGCGGGGCGCTCCGTGCGACTGCGCCAGCAGCAGTGCCGTCAACGCGCCGAAATAAATCAAGCTGGCAGCGATGAAACGCGCCATATGACCGGCTTCCTCCCACGTGAGCAGCAAGCCTAACGCGAGAAGCGCCAAGTAAGCGGAATAGCGCAGAGACCGCTTACGCTCCGCGTTCCGAACGAGCGGCCCAGCCGAAGCCCAAGCGAGTGCATTGACCGCGAACAAGGCGGCCAGTTCGTGCCATCCGTCTTGCAGCCATTCGGGCAGAGCCGCATCCAGCAGCCAGAAGGCGTACACGTTCGCCAGCGCATAGAAGAGCAGCGGCTTCGCGATTCCGCTCGTAAGCGCCCAAGCGATGAGCGACAGCGCGACATAGAGCAGCGCATAGACCGGCTTGCCGGCCCAAGCGGCCGTCACGAGACCGAGCAGGATCGCGATCAGCTTCACCGTGAAGCGGATTGGCGCCGGTATGCCCTTCATCGCGAATGCCGCGATCACCAGCAGCAGGAAGCTGACGACGGCCAGCGCTTCAGGCGTGGCATCCCCGGCCCACAGCACGGTCAGCCCGACGATGCAGGAGGCGCCGATCACGACGCCTACGCCGCTGACGACGGCCCACAGCACGCGCTGAATATCTAGCGCCGCCACCGTTCTGCGGCGCGTACGCGTCTGCTCGCGACCCGACGCCTGGGACGGATCGGCAACCTGCACCAGCTCGCGATCCGGCTGCTCTGCTTCTTCTATAGCGTCCGTTCCTTCCCCATCCAACCGGTTCAAGAACCGAATGAAGGACGCGCTCGCCGCGAGCAGCCCGATGACGAAGACAACGCCCAGCGCGAAGAACAGCACGTTCGGGTAATGAACGACCAGTTCGATATATTTCAGAATGAGGAAACAAGCTGCATGCAGGCCCGTCATGGCCAGCAGCTGCTTGCCATCTCTACGTCTGCCCAGCGCGTAACGGGCAACGACGGCAACCCAAACGGCAAATCCCGCATTCATGAGCAGCCCTGCCACATCGAAGCTCAAGGAGTTCGACAAATATACCAGCTGGAATCCCGTCATAAGAAAAGATAACGTACGCAGCAGTTTCTCCTCGCCGCGATATTTCGCCAGCAGCAGAAACAACGCGAGATTCGCCGCCGCGACGATCGCGCCGACAATGAAATCCAGCGTCGCATCCGGGCTTCGCCAGCTTGCCGCGTCGACGTACGCGTAGAACGCCATATGCAGCAGCCCGTACGCCAGCAGCTTAAACGGCCAATATCCGCCAAACCAAGCGAATAGCAACGCTGGCAAGCTCCATAGGAGAAACAACCCGTAGCTGTCCGCATGCGAGTTGTAGATACGCCCCAGAAGCGCGACGCTGACGCCGAACGCCACGCAGCCGGTCACCGCCGCGACCCGGCCGAGCCAAGCGGTGCGGGGACGACGCGAGAGCGCGAAAGACGCGCCGTACAGCACGGCGGTCAGCAGCACGCTGAGCGCGATTCGCGCGGCGCGGCCGAACGTCCCCCACCCCGAAGCGAAAAAATAAATCGTCGCGGCGGCGATCATCGCCGCCCCAAGCGCATAGCCTGTTCGAATAACATAGGTCTTCTGCATCGGAAGAACCTCCTGATGAAGTCGTCTCTTCGGTGTAACCGGGCAGCCCTTTCATGCTCGCACACAACCGGTGCGTGCCTGCCGATGCTTTAAAGTATAACGACGGAACGAGAGCCGAATAAGTACCATCTTCTTCTGGTACCTGCGCAACAGGTCCCGTAATCAGGTTAAGTATGGTATACCCTTATTCCAATTCATCCACGCTCGATGTCATTTCGGCTAAGACGGCAGCGCAAAGAAGACCCGCGTCGGAACCGCCGGTCTTGATTGGCCCGCTCGCGCGGGTATGTCCTGCGCGCGTACGCCGCGCTATTTGTGCTTGCGCCAGTCGAGCTTGCTGTTGTTCAGCAAATGTTCGAAATCGTTATCCAGCCGCTTCTGCTCGGCTTTGCGCGCTTCTTCGGCTTTAATCCGCGCTTCTTCCCGCTGCTGCGCCTCGGCCGCTTTCATCTGGTCGGACTGCGCCTTCAGCTTCTGCACGAGCTCGGGACGAAGCAGGTCCGCGAGCGTCGCCGGTTTGTCCTGAGCAGATGCTGCGACTGGGGCGGCGGGCTTTCTTTTTTTCGCCATATGATGATCACCTCGGGTTCGTTAACTCTCCCGTCATTATAGCACGAACTCTCCTCCCGCGGCCCGGCAAGACATCGCTGCGATTCGCGCCTAAGCCCAGGCGGGTAATAAAGCTCGTACGCGTCACAACGAAAGGAGAAGGATGCAATTGAAAACGGTCTATACCGCCCATGTCACTTCCCACGGGGGCCGCGAAGGCTTCGTGCGCTCCGATGACGGCCAATTGAACTTGAAGCTCGGCATGCCGCAGGAAGGCGCGCAGAACGGGACGAACCCGGAGCAGCTGTTCGCGGCCGGCTACAGCGCCTGCTTCCTCAGCGCGCTTAGCATGATCGCACGCGGCAAGGGCGTGGAAGCGGCGAACGCTCAAGTCACCGCCCATGTCGCGCTGAACAAGGACGAGCGCCATACATACAAGCTGTCGGTCGTGCTGGAGATCGCGATTCCCGGTACGGACGAACAGCAGGCTCGCGAGCTGGCGGAGGCGGCGCATCAGATGTGCCCATACTCCAACGCGATCCGCGGCAATATCGACGTCGAGCTTCGCATCTCGCAGGCGTCGGAGCAGCCGCAGCGCTGACCGGCGCAGGCGGTATTCGCGCGCCGCTCTGCATTATGTCAAGCCTCTGCTATCGGCCTCTCAGGCGGATCGCGGAGGCTTCTTCCTGTTCTCGCCCCCGCCGCCCGATAAGCGCTTATCGGGACGCGCTTCTTCTACCTCGGAACCTGCGCTGCCAGCCGTTCGAGCGTCCCGTCGAACGGGAACCTTCCTTCTTCGATGCGCCGCCGCAAGGAGGCGAGCTCCTCCTTCGCTCGTGTGATCAGCACTTCCGGATAACCGAAGGCGACCGAATTGAACGCGAACTCGTCTTCGTCGACGACCCGCCACTGTCCATCTGCGCCCAGGAGGTCCAGATCAAGATCGACGAACGACACTTCGCCTCCGCCGATTCGTGCCGGTTCGTTCACATTGCAATAATAATGCGCGATCCGCCCGTCCACCACGTCGGCGCTGACCGTGAACCAACAGTCGGTCGCGAAGAATTCCAGCGTCCACCGGTCGATCGTAAACACGGCGTTCTTCGTAAAATGCCGCAGCCGGCGCCCTGGCGCGCTAAGTACGAACAAATGCGTATCGCCGCGTTCGAGCACCCTTGTCTCCCACTCGTAGTGCGGACGCTCCCCGTATTTGAACGCGCGCACCGTCAACTTGCTCTCCATCCGCTTTTCGAACCTCCGTTATTCCCCGCTCGAGGCGGGAGTCTGTAAACCCGATCGTACGCCCCATGCCACTTGCGCGTCAAGCGTCCTGTCCGCTCGGACGGCGGCTGGCCTTTAGCTTATCGAACTCGGGCTGCAGCCTCTTAATAAGAAGACGGGTCTGGCGCTGCCGGACCAACCGATTCACTTTGCCGGTCAATTTGGAAGAAATAAAAATAATCATCGCCCATCCCCCCGTCACCGTTCTATCGTTACGACGGAACAGACGGCCGCGAAGTTTGTCGAGTGCGAAAATTAGGCTTCGCTTAACTTGAAATTTTATCCAAAACATTTTACCATATACCTAGATTCACGATGCATCGATATTAAACCCATAGGAAGGAGCCAAGCATGAAAGTCAACAAGGAACTGATGAAAGGCAGCACGGTTATTCTTATTTTGTCGCTGCTGGACCGCAAAGAGATGTACGGATACGAAATGACGAAAGAGCTGGAGGTGCGGTCGGACGGCATCTTTACGCTGAAAGAAGGCACCCTCTATCCGATCCTGCACGCGCTGGAGAGCGAAAGGCTGGTCGAAGCGTTCTGGAGTGAGGAAGGCGGACGGAAGCGGAAGTATTACCGGCTGACGAAGGAAGGCCGCGCGCAGCTTCGGGAGAAACGGCAGGAGTGGGATCTGTTCGCTCGTACGGTCACGCGCGTGATCGGGGAGGGTCCAGTATGAAGACGATCGAACATCACCCGCTGGTCGCAGGTTACCTTGACCAGGTGTGCGCGCATGTGCGCTCCAAAGAAATGCATGCCGAAATCCGGTTGGAGCTGTTGACCCATTTGGAGGAGCTGGCATTGTCGTTCGCGGAAGAAGCCGAGGAGCCGAACACGGACGCCGCTGTCGAACAAGCGCTTCGCCGCATGGGGAATCCCGAGCTTGTCGGCAGGCAGCTGCACGCGGCGCACAAGCCGAAGCCCGAATGAGCGTCATTGCGTTGGTCACCGGACTGCTGCTGATCGGACTGATTTCCGTATTCGCCCTGCATAACGCGATCGGCGAGCAAATCTCGCCCATCTCCAAGCTCACGCGCGTCTCCATGGGCGTCGTTGCTCTTGTCTGCCTGTATTTCATCGATTATCGCCAACTGCTGCGTTACGCCACCGCGCTCTATGTGCTGACGCTGCTTCTGATGGCATATCCACGGTGGGCGGATCTGCAAATCAGCGGTAGTTATCGATGGATCACGGCTCCCGGCGGCCTTGAATTCAATATTGCCGCAGCTGCTCCCTATCTGCTTATCGTCGCCGTCGCAGGCATGCTTCACCGCGCCGCGAACGAGCAGCGCTCACTTGCGCGATGGCAGCGTCTGCTGAAAGAAGCGGCGCTCTATATGGCGCTCCCTGCCTATCTGTTCACTGTTATGAATGCGCGCTTTCAGCTTGTTGTCTACGGCATTGCGCTTGCCGTCCTACTGCTGGTCATGAAACGGATGTGGTTGCTGGCAGCCGGCATCGGCGCGGCGATCGTCTCGGCGTTTTATATGCTGTATGAAAGAAGTCCTCGTTACGCCTATGCTCTAGACCGGCTGACCGGATTCTTGAACCCTGTTGCGGACGAAAGCTTTTACACCGCGCGTTCAGTCGAATCCGTCCAAGCTGGTGGCTTATGGGGACAAGGCTTTGGCGCGGTTAATGAGCGACTCCCATACATTTATTCCGAAACCACGTTCGCTTATCTCATCTACAGCCTCGGCTGGATCTTCGGCCTTGCCGTTGCGGCTCTGGCCGTCCTATTCGTCTACCGGATGTTCCGCATGGCCTTGAAACTGAGATTCGGATGCGGCCGCGGGATGGTCGCGGGATTGTCGGCCGTCATCGGCATCCAACTGCTGTGGCATCTGCTGATGAACGTCGGCCTTCTGCCTTACTTCGGCGTACCGCTGCCAATTGTGAGCTGGAGCACCGGTTCGATCGTCGAGCTTGGCGCAATCGGATTGATGCTTGGCGCGTACCGGCGCAAAGACATGCTCGCCACCCTCGACTTGCCGCCCGTGCGCAAGACGTGAGTCGGCGATGCCCTCTAGGGCAGCGACGTGGCGAGCGGACGACAACGGAGCTGTGCTTCTAGCGAGAGGAATAACCGATTGCCATCCATTGGTGGGAAGTCTATATAAGCGCCTTAGACGCTGCCCGACTATCCCAGCGCACGGAGATGCGCGATGTTTAGCCCGGCGAATGATTGAAGAGGCGAATAATTCATGCCCCGAATCGTTCGCCAGGTTCATCATGCCCGAGCAGCACGGCATCGACTTCAATCAAGCTCCGAGGGAGGCGTCCCAAATCGCCAATCCGACGAAGAAAACGCTTACGTTTCGGGCAGCCGCGTTTTAATAAAACTTAAGGTATTTCGCAGGCTTTTCTCACCAAAATCCGACAAATTGCGTACGCCGCTCCTGATAACATAGGGACAAGTTACTGCCGCCCGCGCAGGTATCGAACCAACGAAAAGGAGTTGAATGTTATGCGCTTTGTCATGAACCAGGTATTCGAGAACGAAACCATCCAATTCGATGGCTTTCACTATATCGGGTGTTCCTTCAGGGATTGCACCGTTCTCATTACGTCGATGGACTTCGGGTTTGACCGGTGCTCCTTCTCCGGCACGACCTTCCATGTAGCCGAAGGACTGCCCCTCTTCCTCGACACATTGACCTACGAAGCGTATGAGGCAGACTCCGAACCGTTCGAGCTCTCTGGCGGCAAAATCCCAGTCGAATTATAATCGGCAGCGCGCTTCTCGACCGCGTCCGTCCGTGATACGCCAATAAAGCGGCGGCACATTCTAGTGCACGCCGCTTTATTATTTGTCTGCATCCTCGTCAGCCCCCATGCCCAATCGGCCGCGCAAACCCGTATGCGCCTCGCTGAGCCAAGGACGGAGCACCTTTAGCTGGTCGCGCCGCTTCCAGAGATGGTCCTAATTAACGATAGCCGCGTCCATTACGGATACTTCGTACGCGCCCTCCATCTCGCTGAGTTACGGTTGTGCCCCCGGCTGGTCCCATTCGATTTTATCTGCGGGTCCAAGAGTGCGGAACCAAGCAAAAAAGACGCTCCCGCAAGCAGAAGCGCCTCTCGAATTCGATCTAGTCCTCCAAGAACAAGTTCGTGGACAAATATCGCTCGCCCGTATCCGGCAGCATGACGACGATCGTCTTGCCCGCGTTCTCCGGCCGCTTCGCAAGCTCGGTCGCGGCGAAGACGGCAGCGCCGGAGGAAATGCCGACAAGCAGTCCTTCGCGCCGGCCCAACTGGCGCGCGGTCTCCAGCGCCTGTTCGTTGCCGACTTGCAGGATCTCGTCCACGACGGCGCGGTTGAAGTTGCCCGGCACGAAGCCGGCGCCGATGCCTTGAATCTGATGCGCGCCGCGCGCCCCGCCGGAGAGGACCGGCGAATCGGACGGTTCGACCGCGATCACCTTCAGCTCCGGCTTCAGCTCCTTCAATCGGCCGCCCGCTCCGCTGACCGTGCCGCCCGTACCAACGCCCGCGACGAACAGGTCGACGGCGCCTTCCGTATCGCGCCATATCTCCTCTGCCGTCGTCTGGCGGTGAATCGCCGGGTTAGCCGGATTCTCGAACTGCTGCGGGATGAATGCGTTCGGAATCTCCGCCGCGAGCTCTTCCGCCTTGCGGATCGCCCCCGCCATCCCTTCCTGCGCCGGCGTCAGCACGAGCTCCACGCCGAGCGCGCGCAGCAGCTTGCGGCGTTCCACGCTGAACGACTCGGGCAGCGTTATCATGAGCTTATACCCCATGGCTGCGGCCGCGAACGCAAGTCCAATGCCGGTATTGCCGCTCGTCGGCTCGATAATGACCGAGTCCGGCTTGAGCAGCCCCCGCTCTTCCGCATCCTTGATCATGGCATAGCCGATGCGGTCCTTCACGCTGCCCGCCGGGTTGAAATATTCCAGCTTCGCCACAAGCTTCGCCTGCAGTCCAGCCGCCTCGCTATAGTTGCGCAGCTCCAAGAGCGGCGTATTCCCAATTAAGTCCGTTAAATTTTGCGCTATTCTCACAACGATCGCCCCTAGAATCCGGATATGTTTTCGGCACCATTACTATATCATGTTTCGTCTTCGCGCCTCAAATCGGTCGCCTCCCGCTCCTTCCCCGCCAGTATTTGTGTATAATCAAGGGCATACCGATACATGGAAAGAGGAGATTACATTGAAACTGTGCCTATTGGGCGGTACCGGACGAGTCGGCCGCGAGCTGGCTGCGCGCGCCCTCGCCGCCGGACACGAGATAAACTTGCTCGCGCGCGATCCGCAGCGTATAGCATTGGCGGGGGAGAACCTTCATAGTTATACCGGCAGCGCATGCGACCCGAATGCGCTTCTAAGCGTGATGAAGGGAGCGGACACCGTGCTCAGCGCCTTGGGTACGGACGGCGGGAGCGTCCTGAGCGAGAGCGCGCCGCTGATCGTGAGCGCCATGCGGGAGGCCGGCATCGAACGCATCATAACGATCGGAACGGCCGGCATTCTGAACAGCCGCACCGAGCCCGGACTGCTCCGGTATCAATCCAGCGAGTCGAGGCGCACGCTCACCCGGGCAGCCGAGGAGCATCACGCGTTCTATCGGACGCTCTCGGATTCCGGGTTGGCATGGACGATCGTCTGTCCTACTTATTTGCCGGACGGCGAATACACGGGCGTATACCGGGCGGAACGCGATTATTTGCCGGCGGACGGGGTCCAAATTTCGGTGCCAGACACCGCTGAATTCGCTTTTCGCCAAATCGACAGTTTGCAGTACGTCGGCGCCCGGGTCGGCCTCGCCTATTAGCATCGTCGGAAGCGATCCAGGCACCCTGCGGCCGCACGGTACAGGAGAGGCTCATTGCAGGGGCGGACTTGGCAGCAGCGGTCGGAGGGTCGCTCAGAACCAGCACGCCGCAGAACCGTCAACCAGGAACCACGCTGTACGGATCGACTCAGCAGCAGCGGTCGGATGGCAGCGCAGAGCCGGCACGCCGCAGGACCGTACACCGGGAACCACGCTGTACGGATCGACTCGGCAGCAGCATTCGGACGCGCAGCGCAGAGTCTGAACGCCACAGGACCTTACTGCAACGGGTGGCCCGCTGTACGGATCGGACCAGCAGCAGCTAGCTATGCGCGAGCGCTAGACGTCAGGCCGCTGCGCCTATCCGCCCCTGACCGCGTGCCAAATATTCCAATTGCCCTCGGCTGCGGCCCCACCTTGCCTCCTCATTGTGAACAATTCGCGAACGACCAAAAAGCCTATTGCAATTCCGCCGCCGCAGCCGTATGATTAAGCCATCAAGAGGTTGTGAAAATAATCACATAACGCTGCCGATGGTTGTGAAAATAATCACAGCCATAATAAATAACCTATATTGTGAATTTAATCACAACCTAAACCGAGGAGGAAACAACCATGAAAGTTATCGTCATTGGATGCACGCATGCCGGAACAGCCGCCATTACGCAAATGGCCCACCACCATCCCGAGGCGCAAATTACGGTGTATGAACGGAATGACACGATCTCCTTCCTCTCGTGCGGCATCGCGCTCCACGTGAGCGGCGTCGTCAAGCAGGCCGATAAACTCTTCTACGCGACGCCTGCCCAGCTCGCCGAGCTTGGGGTCGACACCCGCATGAAGCATGATGTGTTGAACGTCGATACCGCGGCGAAGACGGTGCTCGTCCGCAATCTCGACACCGGCGAGGCGTTCACCGATACGTACGACAAGCTCGTCATGACGACCGGATCGTGGCCGATCATTCCGCAGCTGCCGGGCATCGACATGGAGAATATCCAGCTGTGCAAAAACTACGCCCACTCGCAGACGATCATCGCCAAAGCGAAGGACGCCAAGCGCGTTACGGTCGTCGGCGCCGGTTATATCGGCATCGAGCTGGTCGAGGCGTTCGAGCAGCTCGGCAAAGACGTGACGCTGATCGATAACATGGATCGCACGATGTTCAAATACCTTGATCCCGAATTTACAGCGGTAGCCGAAAGCGAGCTGGAAGCACGCGGTATCCGTCTTGCGCTCGGCCGCACCGTTACGGGCTTCGAAGGCCAAGACGGGCGTGTGCGCAAGGTGCTGACGACTAACGGCGAATTCGAAGCCGATCTGGTCATTCTGTGCATCGGCTTCCGCCCGAATACCGAGCTGCTGCAAGGTCAAGTCGACATGCTGCCGAACGGCGCGATTATCGTGGACGAATATATGCGCACGAGCAACCCCGATGTGTTCGCGGCCGGCGACAGCTGCGCCATTCATTACAACCCGACCGGCACCCATGCTTACATCCCGCTGGCTACCAACGCCGTCCGGATGGGCACGCTCGTCGCCCGCAATCTCGTGACGCCGACGGTCCGTTACATGGGTACCCAAGGCACGTCGGGCATCAAAATATACGACTACAACATCGCGTCGACCGGCATGACCGAAGCGGCGGCGATCGCCGGGGGCATGAAGGTCAAAGCGGTCACGCTGAACGAGAATTACCGTCCCGAATTCATGCCAACGTTCGAGAAGGTGCTGCTTAAAGTCGTCTATGTGGAGCAGACGGGCCGGATCATCGGGGCGCAGGTGCTCTCGAAGGCCGATTTGACGCAGGCGATCAACACCTTATCGGTGTGCATCCAGAACGGCATGACGATGGATGAGCTCAGCTTTGTCGATTTCTTCTTCCAGCCTCACTATAACAAGCCTTGGAACCTGCTCAACCAGGCCGGTCTGCAAGCTATGTAGATTGCAAATGCTCCGGCTACCTCTACTCCGGCAGCCAGAACCGCTCCGCTCTTATACGCGCAACGAAACAAGCCTCCTTCCCCTGCATCTTGCGGCCGAAGGGGGCTTCGTCGCGTCGCTTAGGCCAGGGCCACGCCGCGGCCCATCAGCTCTTCGGCGAGCGCCTTGCGCAGCTCGCGTCCCGCCCGCCAATAATGCACATCTTTCACCAAGCACGTGATTGTATATTTGGCAACCAGCGAATTGTCCGCGATATCCGCCAACCCATAAAGCTGCGGCGGTTCTACAGGCTGATCGTGCCCGTCGCGCAGGAACAAATACGGCATCGACTCCGTCAGCCGCTCGGATACGGCTTGAACCGCCTCTTCGATCGCCGACGGATCCGTATCGAACGGGACAGAGACGTTGACAATCGCCCGCATCCGTTCGCGGTTGAAGTTTTGACTGATTTTGATTTCCGAATTCTGAATGACGACGACATGCTGCGCCCATGTGCGAATTTTGGTCGCCCGCAGCCCGACGCTCGTCACGGTGCCGTTGATCTGCCCGCCGTTAATCGACACGTAATCGCCGACCGAGAATTGATCCTCGAAGATAATGAAAAATCCGGTAATCAAATCTTTCACCAGCGTCTGGGCGCCGAAGCCGACCGCCAGCCCCACCACCCCCGCACTCGCGATAATCGGGCCAATGTTCACGCCGATATTACCGATGCACATCAGTCCTGCCACGATATATAGAATATAGCGGGTCAGCGACATGAGCAGGGACTCCAGCGTCGCGCGCTGCTTCTCGTCCAGCCGGGTCAGCGTGAATGCCCGCCGGATTACCGTGCGCCGTATTTTTAGAATAAGCCATGTAATGCCGAGTATGATGACGATGACGGCCGCCTTACTTCCGATGATATTCAGACGATTCCACCATAGATCGCTGTTCATCCATTCGGTCATGGGGTTCTCTCCCTCCTTCCGCGCAGAATGCTTATCCTCTTTAACGCCAAAACGATAAAAGGGAAACTTATCGCCGCGAAAGGCACCGTCCTTCGCTACGCCCGCAATTCAACCGTTTGCCGCATGCGCAATAGGCGCCGCGCACGATACGGAAAATAAGAAAGCGCGGGGCCATTAGGCGCCCGCGCCGATTACGCGCCGGTATCCGAACCGGACGCTTGTGCGCATACTGTGTGTTACGTCGCTACGCGTCTTGCGCGCAAATATCGTTTAACCCACGCGCCGGTGTTGATCGAGCTGATATGCACGCCGCCGCTGGCCGTGGAGAACGTGTGGATCATTTTGCCGCTGCCGATGTAGATGCCGACATGGCCGACCTTTTTGTCCGATGAGAACCGCCCCGGCACGGAGAAGAACACCAGGTCGCCCCGCTGCAGGTTCGCTTTGCCGACATAGATGCCTTGCGTCGCCTGGCTGTAAGATACCCGTCTCAAGTTGACGCCGTACTTCGCGAACACGTATTGCGTGAATGACGAGCAGTCGAAGCGCTTCGTCTTCGAATAAGGGCCCGCGCCGAACAAATACGGTACGCCGCGGTATTTCATGGCGGTCTGAATCAGCGCGTCGATGTCGATGTTCGGCAGACCAACCGCCTGCATTTTCATCCCGCCGCTCCCGCTAGCTTCATCGCCCTCGATGATGGCCAGGCCGCCGCCCGACTTCGCTTCGCTCTGTCCTTGGCCGCCCGGCTCTTCGCTAACGTCTCCCTTCTCCAGATCGCGAACGGTACCGCGGTCTTCGGAGAGAGGGCTCAGCTTAATGTCCTTGCCGCCTTCCTTGGTGAAGCGGATATCTTCCTGGAACAGATCGCCCAACGCCGATTCCGGGATTAGCACGTCGTCCCCCTGGCGTTTGGTCGGCTCGGCGAGCATGATGGCTTCCCCGTCGCGCTCGGCTTTGGTGGAATCCAACCCCACCTTGTAGAGCGGATCCGTGCCGCCGATGAGTACCTCGCGCCCGTCATCCGACAGACGCATCTGGTAGCCGAGCGGACCTAGCAGGTCGCGAAGCGATACATAGGGCTTCCCTTCGACTTGCCGAATTCCGATTCGGGCTTCATTATCGTTGACTTGCAGCTTGCTTGGTTGCGCCTCACTCGATTTGGCTTTCATCTGACCGCCGGACGTCCTGTTATTGCCTTGCGCCTGGTTGCCGCCCTGCAGGATCGGTCTTTCTTTGCCGGTCTGCTGCGCTCTCGTCTCATTCTTCGCGGTATTCTTGCCGTTCTCCGCGCCGGAAGGGTTCTTCTGGTTGGAACCCGCGCAACCCGAAGCAGCCAGGGCCAGCAGCAGCGCCGTCCCAGCCAATGCCAAGCGTTTGGATGTCATCATAAATTCTTGTGCTCCCTCGCCTCATTTTCGATTTCGAGGATAGCTTGGCCAACGGCCTGAAAACTATGCGGAGGGAAACCCGAATTTCGGATTGGCAGCGCCGCCATTTTGCCACAAGCGTCGATAACCCGTGATAACAATAAAACCGCCGATGCCCGGCGGTTTGCGTTGCTTACTCCTATGTAGACCTAGACCATTACCAGCCCTTGCGCGCCCGAAGCGCCGTAATGTGCGCCGCATGATGGTTGCCATGCCACGCATAGATGCCAAGGCTCCGGTCAAGCGGTACCGTCTCCCCCGACTCCGGATGATAGAACGCACGCTCGAATTCCGCCTCCGTCAACGATTCGAGCAGCAGCACCCAGCGTTCGTGCAGTGCCTCGATCAGATGCAGCGACAGCTCGACCGGGGCCGTCCTCGTATCGGCAAGCTCGGCCCAACGCTCTTCCGCATAAGGCTTGATCGTCGGTTGGTCCTCCGTCAGCGCAAGCTTGAACCGCGTCAAGCTGTTCATATGGCTATCCGCCACATGATGAACCACCTGTCGAACGGTCCAACCGCCCTCGCGATATGGCGTATCCAGCTGTTCCTCGCTTAGACCCTCTACCGCCAGACGCAGCTTGGCGGGCAGCTTCTCGATCTCCCGAATCCAGGTTTCCCGTTGCTCCGGCGTGACCGCTCCTTCGTGCGCGAACGGCCCGATCGGATAACGATAGTCCATCCCTTATGCCTCCTTCAATAAGTTGAATAAAAAATCGACGCCGTGCATCGCGTATTCTCTCGCCTGCACTTCTCCCGCTTCCACGACGACCAAACAAGGCACGCTCGCGACCTGCCACCGCTGGCGCAGCTCCCGCGCATAGTTGATATTCAGCTTGTGCAGCGGGATCGCTTGGCCGGATGCCTCGACCACCTGCAGCATCCGTTCGGCGACTTTGCAGGTCCCGCATAGCGGGGTGAAGAACAGGATAGCCTCCCGGCCGCCTCCTGCTTCCGCAAGCCGGCTCAATAACTCTTTCTCCGTCAACTCTGTCAGTTCCTTCATGTCCATTCGTTCCTTCCGATTTCGTTAACCGCTGGCCGCCAGAATGCTATAGGGCCGATAAGTAATAGCAAGATGAAGAACACATCGGATCACACTCCTAATCCGCACCGGCCTCACGCTTGCGTTTGGCTTCCCAATATTCCTCGTCGAATGCCCGATTACTCTCTCGGATCTGTTCTCGCTGCCTACGAATAAATCCTCCCAAACCCACATCCCACAGAAGCAGGAAAAAGCCCAGCACGGCCAGCAAAATGCCGAGTACGCCGACTGTCATGAAGCCGTTGCCGCGATAGGCCGATTCGTATAACTCGCGAATCCCGTCTTCCGTATACGAGCCCTGCGATCCGATCATCAATTCCGTGAACTTCAGCGCAGCCAGACGCATGCCAATATATAATCCGATGCCGCCGAGCAGCATGAAGCCGCCTGTTAACGTTCTTCTCAAATGCGTCTCCTCCATTCTGAATGTCAGCCCTCTATCCTCTATATTGCTCATCCGCTCGCTTAGCAAACTCGAACCGATGGATGCCGAAATCCGGAATGCCGGAGGCAAGCACGGCGTCGCGCAGCGGATGCAGATCGGGCACGAACCGAAGCTCGGTCCCTTGGGCAAGCAGCCGACCGATCAAGCCATCATAGGCGTCCACTCGTACTGGATGCACCGGGTTCGGGGATATGTAGTAGCCTGCGGTCGCGTCGAACAGCTCGAACCCGTCCGGCTCGAAGACGTAGCGGTAAATCGTGCAGCGCTCGATCTCGGCATACCATCGGCTCTCCACGGCGAGCACGCTGTCCGCGCCGGATGCTCCGAACAGCAGCCGCTCGGCTTCTATGCTCATAGGTCCTGTACGGCGGTATGCGATGCGCGGGCAATTGCGTGGGCAATAGAATGTATATTCATGCTCCTCGTCGATCGCCCACACGACAGGCGGCATGTTCGTCCGATTCGCCTTCTGTCTCGGCCCGAACAGCGGAATATTCGGATTCTCGCTGAAATGATAGAGCCGATTAGTCATAGAACACCATATGCGATTTCTCTTCCCGGTAGTAGGCCATTCGGTCGGCCAGCGTCCCTGTATGGAATTCGAACCGGTGGCCATCCGGGTCAAGGAAATAGATCGACCGCTTGTCCCGCTCGTCGCGCAGCCTGCCCGGCAGCACGCAGACGCCCAGCTCGTTCAGCCGCGCGACGGCCGCATCGAAGTCGTCCTCTTCCAGCGTGAACGCAATATGCGTATAGGTTCCCGGCTCGGTAGCACGCTCGATATCCTCCTGGTTGAGGGCGATCCAGATGCCCTGCAAATCGAAATATGCGAGCTTACGGCCAGTGACCAGCAGCTTTGCCCCGAACACGTCCTGATAGAATGCTACGGATCGCTCGAGATCCGAGACGGAGAAACAAAAATGATTGACGCCCTTAATATTCATTCCGATATAAACCTCCCATGTCTGAACCATGCATTGTCGCTGATCGGATCACGATCAATCCTCCTGACGCAAAATAAATCCCCAAGGTTCCCAATCAAAGAAAAAATATATTCGTGCCACGCTGACGCCCGCTCGGTATGTCAATCGTTCCAGCACCCATTCTCACTTCTATGCGGTTAGTGCGGTTAGTGCGGTTAATGCGGTTAACGATTAGCGATCTTATCCATTTCGAGCCGGGGAGGTTCATACCCTTTATTTTCCTGTTAAATTGAAAAAGCATCCTTTTGTTGCCGCATGACAACAAAAGGATGCTTCTTGGTTGATCGAGCTCGACTAGTAAGCTTCGACCTCGAACAGAGACGGACCGTAAGGCGCGAAGCCTCTGCCGGTCATATAGAGACGAACGTACCGGCCATGGGCGCCTTGCCCGCCGAGGTCTACCGTCTCCACATAACCGCTCTCGTCCAGCGTCCGGTCTAGTGTTGCGACCGTTTGCCAATCGCCGCTTGCCGCGGACGGGGCGGCTTCGCCGGTTGCAACCTGCACAAGCAGCTCGGACGCATAGGCTCGTTCCCAAATCAGCCTCAATCGTTCGATCGCCTGCTCGGCCCCCAGATCGATCACGATCCATTCCGCCGCGTTATTCGCTTGCCAATTCGCTTCCCACCGCGTATCCGCGCGTCCGTCCGTCAGCAGTTCCGGCGCGAAAGGCGCATTTTGGCTCGATGCCGTCACGCTCTTGCCTAACGCTAAGTTCGCGTCGGCCGCAGCGACGGTCTGTTCGGTCTCGGATGGTTTGTAGCCTTGGGCGGCTACGCTCACCGTATAGCTTCCCGCCGCCGGGAACATGGACGCCCGAATGGTCAGACTGCCATCCGCTAGCGTATACTCGGTATCCTTGACGAGCGTCCGGCCTTCCACGCTAATGCCGGTCACGGCGCCGGTCCATGCAGCGTTAGCCGGAAACGTCAGCGTAATATCTTGCCCCACCTTGTTCTGCGACACATCGGCTGCGAGTGCCGGCGGATCGAGAAGCGACGGCTCTTCGCCCGGGTTGCTCTCCCCTTCCGCCAGCACGCCGTAGGCTTCCAGTTCCCAAAGCGAATACCCGTACGTCGTCCCTCTCGCCGTCCCCGTCATCCGAAGATGCCGCGCCTGCGCGCCATTCAACGCGACCGTATCGAGGCCGCCGTTGCCAGCCGCTTCGGTGTAGACGTCCGTCCAATCCGCGTCGCCAGGGTCTGCCGCCGTCGCAACTTGCAGCTTGTAGGCTTTGCCGTATGCAGCTTCCCAGTTCAGAACGACCGCATCCAGCTTATACACCGCGCCTAGATCCACGCTGATCCACTGCGGATCGGCCGATGCCGATTCCCAGCGCGTCGCTCCGTTCCCATCAATGGCATTCGCGGCAGGCTGCCCGGCCGTCGAAGCGGTCACCGTCTTGCCGAGCGCAACATTCGGCGCGTTCGTCTTTACTTCCTGCACCAGGTTGACGATGCCGTAGCCATCCGCTTCAATCCCGATCCGGTAGGCGCCCATCGCCGGGAACAAGTCCGCAGCCAGTTGGATGCGTCCTGCTTCGATGACGACTTGATCGCTTGGCACGACCGCACCGTTCACGGTGACGGCCGTGATCGCCTCGCGCCAAGCCGGCGCGTCGGCGAACGTCAGCTCGATCGGACTGCCGACCTTGTTGTCCGCACCGTCCGCGGTCAACGCGGGCGCCGCTTTCACTTCCTTCAGTACGACGTCGTCGATCGTGATGACATGAGGCTCGTTCGGCGTCGCGTTGGCGCCATCGATCACATTGCCGAGCAAGTAATTAAGCGTGAAGGTTACCGGAGCGGATGGCTGAATCGTCGTCCGGTACACTGCGGCGCTCTCTTGAATTGCAAAGGCCGTCTTCTGGTTGTTGTTGTATCCCGTGAACTCGATCAGGATCGGGCGACTCTTCGTGGCGGACGCCTTGAAGCTCAGCTCGTACGTCTTGCCCGCTTCCAGCTTGATGTCCTTCTGCATCAGCTGCGTAGACCAGCTGACCGGAATGTTCCACTCCGGATGAATGCCGCCGTTGTAATGAATCGTGACTTTCGCCGCGCCGCTAGCCACTTCGAAGTCCGACACGCCGCCGTCGCCCGCCCAATGCGTCCAGCCGTCTTTGCCGCTAGCGAAGCTGCCGTTGCGCAGCAGGTTGCCGTCGCTTGCGGTCAGGCTTTGTTTGACCGACGTGTCGCCGAAGCCTGCCGCTTTCACCGTGACGGTATGCGCGCCTTCCGCGGCGAACGCGCCGCCTTTGATTGTGAGGACGCCCGCTTGAACCGTGAATTGCTCCGCCGTCAGCGCCGTGCCGTCCACGCTTACCGACGCGATTGCCGCCCGCCACGCCGCGTTATCCGCGAAGGTCAGCTCGACCGGCTGGCCGAGCCGGTTGTCCGTCGTATCCGCCAGCAGCAGCGGCGGACGTTTGACCGGCGCGTCCTTGACCTCCAGCACCATATTGCGGAAGAAGACGTCATGGGCCCCAGCCGGGCTTTGCGCCGTCTTGCCGAGCAGCAGCTTGAGCGCGAGATTCACGTCGGCCGTCGGCTTCACCGTGTACGTGAACGTCTTCCAGTCGCTGCCGATCGCGAGCGATCCGGATTGGAAATGACGGTTATACGCCGCATCCTCCAACGTCGCTTCGATATCGCGGGCGACCGAAGCGCGCGCATCGAACGAAAGCGTATAGGTCAGCCCTTTCTTCAGCTCCAGGCCGGATTGATTCAGCATGACGTTCCAAGCTTCGGTGCCTACGTTGCCGACAGCAACCTTGGCCACGCCGCCCTCGGCGCTGAATTGCGCAGCCGCGCCTTGGGTGAACGGCTCCCAGCCGGCCAATCCGCCCGAGAAGTCGCCGTTGACGAGCGGGAACAGGTTGAGGCCGCCGTAATCGACATTGTTGTTCGTCGTGCGGATCAGCTTGACGTTATCCAGCACAACGTCGGCGTCGCTGCCGCCCAGATCGAAGACGAGCTGGCCTTCCGCATCCGTGACTTGTGCCGGCATCGTGAACGTGACCGTCTGGCTCGCGGCGGACGCGCTCAGCGTAATGCCCGTTTTGGCCCCGTACTGCACGGTGCCGTCCTTGCTGACGAATCGAACGCCAATCGTGCGATTCGCTTCCGCCTTCGCGTCGAAGGTCAGCTGGTACGTATCGGTCTGAAGCAGGTTGATGCCTTTTTGCGTAACGGTGACGGCCTTCGCATCGGTCCCGCCGTTTGCAATCGCGACCTCAAGCGCACGGCGTTCCGCATTCACGCTCGCCGATGCGCTGACCGGTGCGCCGGTCGTCTGGACACTCCAATATTTCATGCGGTCCATCGTGCCAAGATCGAACGTGCCGTTATAGACGTGGTTGCCGTCGGCAAGCGGCGTTTTCGGCCCGTTCGGTTCTTCGGCGCTCTCAACCTCCTCCAACCGGACGTTGCCGATCCAGACCGTATTCGCGTTGAGACCGAGATTCAACTCCAGCCGCGCCGCAAGGTCCGTGTCGTTCGTCATCTGGAAACGGTATTCGTAGTGCTTCACGTCCGTGCCGAGCGGCACCTGGAACTGATCGGAATACGCGCCCCAGCCGTTATCGGCGTCGCCCCCGAGCTTAGCCGCGATCGTGCGGTTCGCCGAGGCTTTGGCGTCGAAGCTCAGCTTGTATGCGCGGCCTTTGACAAGCGTCGCGTATTGGATCAGCTGCAGCGCATGAACCGCGTTGCCTGGATTTTGAACCGTCACCTTCGCATACGGCTTGCCGTCCACCGTCTCGATGGCGCCGCTCCCCGCCCCGCCGAAATCCGGCGCATGCAGGAAATTCCAATAGAGCGGATCCAGCGTCTGGTCGAGCGCGGTAATGTCCTTCAGCCCTTTCGTATAGGCTGGATCATAAATATAGCTGCCATCTATCGCCGCTTTGGCGTTCGCCGGGATCGGCTCTTTCTCCGTCCGCGGCTCGATCGGCGTACGGTAAGGCTTGCCCGTCAATTCATAGGCCCGCACGTAATCGACTTCCATCGTCGCCGGAAGCATCGAGTCGCTCGGGAGACGGTTGCCATCGTATTGCCCGCCGATCGCCAAGTTCAGAATCATATAGAACGGCTTATCAAACGGCGCCGGGTAGGCGTATTTGTCCGGCTGATCGGCCCCTTGGCTGTTCCAGTTGTTCAGCGTCTGATACAGCTTGCCGTCCACATACCAGCGGATCTCGCCCGGCTCCCACTCGACGCCGTACGTATGGTAGCCCGTGATGGATTCGCCCTCGGGGAACGTGTACGCGTTGCCGGTCGCCTTGTTGTTCGGCCAAGGTTTGCCGTAATGGATCGTGCCGCCCACCTCGTGCGGCAGCCGGCCGCGCGCTTCCATAATATCGAGCTCGCCGGAGGACGCCCAAACGCCGTATTCGCTGTCCTTGGGCATCATCCAGAACGCCGGCCACAAACCTTGACCTTCCGGCAGCTTCATGCGGGCCTCGAACTTGCCGTAGGCCTTGCTGAACGTCGGCGACGTCCACAGTCGGCCGGACGTATACGGCTTGCCGGATACCGTCTGCTTCTTCGCCGTAATGACCAACTTGCCGTCTTGGACGACAATATTGTCTTTCGTGTAATATTGTTGTTCGCCGTTGCCCCAGCCGTCCAAGCCGTATTCCGCGCCCGTGCCGTTCTGGTAGCCCCATTTGGACATATCGACGCCGTTCGTATCGAAATTCGCGCCCGTGCCGCCATCGAACTCGTCGTTCCAGACGAGGTCCCATTGCCCGATCGGCTGCGACAGCGTCGCGTCGGCGTAGCCCGTTGCGGACACGGTTACCGCAAGGCTGCCCGCTTCGGTCACCGCTGCCGCTGCGATCGTAACTTGGCCCGGCGTTATGACATACTGCGCAGGCGTCAGCTCCTTGGTACCCAGCTTCACCTTCGTGATTGAGGCCCGCCACTGGGCGTTATCGGTGAATGTGAGGACGATGTCCTTGCCGACCATATTGTCCGTCGCATCCGCTGTGAGCGCAGGCGGCGTCAACGTCTGCCCGCCTCCGTTGCCCGGGTTGCCACCGTTGCCTGGGTTGCCACCATTACCTGGGTTCCCGCCGTTGCCCGGGTTGCCTCCATTGCCCGGGTTGCCTCCGTTGCCCGGGTTGCCGCCGTTGCCTGGGTTGCCGGTGCTGCCTTTAGGAGGTGCGGCTTTCACCTCGCCCTTCTTCACCTCATACCCTGCGCCTTTCTCCACCGGCTGATCATTCAGCTTGGCGCCGCGGGCTTCCGAGTACAGCTCGCCGACCGTGCCTTGGACCTGCAGTTCCGTGCCGTCCGCGCCGTCCGCAACTTTCAGCTTGTCGACGGATGCCTCCGCGCCGACTTCGACCTTGGCGCTGCTCGCGACGTCCAATTGACCGACGGACGAGGTTCCTTCGAGCACGACGCGTACCGCGCCGTCCGGCTTGTCGACAACGACCGCTTTAATTTGGGAGTTGCGGATATGAACCGAATTGGCACCGCCACCGCTAATGACCAGCGTGCCCGTAATTTCGGCCCCGTCGAGCGTGACATCCCCTTCGCCGACTCCCGGCGTAAGAATGACGCTGCCGGCAATTTTGCTCTGCTCGATTGTCACGTCCGGGCTGCTAATGAGCAGTCCCCCCGGAAGTTGAAGGCCTGTGCGTTTGGTTGGCTGGTTCGCGATCTCGCCCGCCAGGCGATCGAGGAGAACGACCGCTTCGGCTCTCGAGATCGGAGCAAGTGGACGGAGCGTGCCGTCGTCAAAGCCCTTCAAGTAACCTCCCGCCACGAGCGCCGCCAGCGGCTCTTTCGCGAACGAGCCGATCTGCGCGTTGTCGGTGAACGCCTGGAGGGCATTACCCGGAGCCGCCTTCAGCGGAAACAGCGCTGCCGCCATCTTCGCCGCTTCCTGCCGCGTGACAACTTGTTCCGGTTTGAACAGCCCGTCCGGATAGCCGGCGGCATACCCCGCCTGCTTCGCGATCGCGACCGTCTCCGCGTACCACTTGCTCGCCGCCACATCACCGAATGCGTCCGCCGCTTTCGCCCGGAAGCCGAACAGCGTGTTGAGAAGCTTCGCGAATTCCGCGCGGCTAATCCTGTCGTTCGGACGGAATTTCCCGTCATTGCCCGAGGCAAGTCCGAGCGTCGCCCACTTCGCGATCTCCTTCTCGCTCCAGCTGCCCGCTACATCGCCGAATGCTGTTGCGCTCACGCTGCCGGCCGACGTTTGCCCGGTATCCGCGCCTTGGCCGCCGGAAGTGCCGGATGCTCCAACCCCCGGTTCAGCCGCCCAGCCCATTGTCGCCGGTCCTGTCATTAGCGCCGCGCTAAGCAGCAGCGCCGTCCATTGCCGTCGTTTCTTGCTCGCATGATTTGCCATATCTCGTGATCGCTCCTTCTGTCTGATGGATATCGATGCGTTTCGTGTTCAGCGTCAAATTTGTTCATACCCGGATACCTGTATCCGCTTACATATATTAATGAAGAAAAAATACTGCCGTTTCGTTGGCGGGACGTGTAGCGCGCTTCATAGTGGGCTGTTCCTCCCCCTGCCTACACCGCCTCGAATAAGGCGCAAAAAAAGGAACGCCACAATCTCTTGTGCTGCAGCGTTCCTCCCCCTGGTGTCGTCGTGCCGATCGGTGTGGTTCTTCTCCTGCGTCATGCTTGCTCAATCTTATTAAATCGCTTGAATTCAGTAAGGTTGCTGGCGCTTAACGCGCGGACCAACGGACATCAGCCGGTCAGCGTTCGGCTGTCACCGGCCAGCGGTAACTGGTCAGGTGCAATACGGTCAACAGGCTTTACGCCTGCCGACCGCAACTGCACTGCCAGCCTGCTGACTCCACAGCGCCAGGCTTAGCTCTTTACTTGCCCGAAGCCGATTGGAACCACTCGTTGACTTCCTTCGTGATTTGCTCGCCGCCGGATTTCTTCCAGTTCGCGACCATCGTGTCGAACTCGTCGATCGGCGATTGACCGTAAATGATTTTGGAATACGTCTGGTTGACCAGCTTATTGAGCAGCTCGTTCTTCTGCTTCATCGTCTCGGTCAGCGGACCTTGGAAGTAGTTCTTCATCCGGATGTCCTTCTGGTCAAGCACGATCTTCATCGCTTCGAGGTTCTCCGGCTTGCGAACGCCCGCCGTCTGCTTCTCGTAAGGCGTCTCCGGCGTGCCGCCATTGGCCAGCTTGATCATCGTATCCGCGTACAGCGACGGGATGCGCGCGCCATCGAACGTCAGCGAGTAGTAGATGGGTTCGACCAAATGCGTGCGGTCCGCGTAGTCCGGGAACAGGTCCGGATATTTCGCCGGGTCCTTCGTGATCGTGCCGTCGGGCAGCTTCGCCCAGTCGTAGCCTTCCGCGAAGCCGTTCTCGAACTCGCTGCCCGCCTGCGGGTTCGCCCAGTTGTCGAAGAAGAAGTTGTAGTAACGCAGCAGCGCTTCCGGATTCTTCGCGTCCTTGTTGATGAGCATCCAGCCGTTAACCGACGGGTTGCCGCTCTGCGCGCCGATCTTGCCGTCCGGGCCCGCAGGAAGCGGATAGCCTTTGTACTTCGCCCCCGGCACGTTGTTCAGCAGATCGCCGAACGGCCAATCCGGCAGCCAGTTGCGGCCGACGATCGCGCCCGCTTGGCCTTTAGTGAACAGCTCGGAGCCGGACACTTCGTCCTTGATGCCGGAATCCTTGGAGATGTAGCCTTCGTCCATCCACGTCTTCAGCGTCGCCAGCGCCTGCTTCGCCGCCGGGTCGACCGAGCCGTACGACAGCGTGCCGTCCGCGCCTTTGTTCCATTGCCCCGGCAGCGTGCCGTAAGCGCCGAACAGCCAGCTGATGTCGCTCATCCAGCCAAGATACGTGTTCTTGAAGCCGGTCGCAAGGCCGATCGTGTCCGACTTGCCATTACCGTCCGGGTCCTTGTTGACGAACGCGTCCATGATCGCTTCGAACTCCGCGACCGTCTTCGGCGCCTGCAGGCCGAGCTTGTCCATCCAATCTTGACGCAGCCACAGAAGCATGTCGTCGTTATACGCGTAATCCAGCACCGGCAGCGCCATCCGCTGGCCGTCGCGCGTCACCGGCAGCCACGTGTCCGGATTGAGCGCGACGCCGGCTTTGTACGCCTCGCCCGCGTACTTGTCGAACAGCTCGCCCACGTCCATGAACTGGCCGGAGTCGATCAGCATGTTGACCGTTTCCATGTCGCCGCGGTACGTGATGACGTCCGGCATTTTCTCCCCAGAGGAGAGCATCAGGCGCAGCTTGGTTTTGTATGCGTCGTTCGTGTCCGTCACGACCCAGTCGTATTTCACGTCGATGCCCAGGTTGTCCTTCATGTACTTCTGCAGGACGTTGTTCTCCATCGTCTCGCCGGATTTGAAATAATAGTTCGTGCCGACGCCCTTGACCGTCGTCAGCGTGACCGGCTCCGCGTATTTCTTGCCGTCCCAGCCGGTCTCGTCCACGTTCGCGTTCGAAGCCTCGCCGCCGCTCCCCGCATTGGACGCCGCGCCCGCATTGCCGCCGCTATTGCTTCCGTTGTTCGCCGGCTCGTTGCCGCCATTGTTGTTGCTCGAGCAAGCCGCCAGGCTCAGCGACAAAGCCGCCACCAGCGATACGCTCAGCATCCGCTGCCATCTGAAAACCATTGTGTGTATCCCCCCGATATCTTGTTGAAAGACGCCTGAGAACGCTTTCCGCTTTCTCTCACGATCACTATAAATCCGTTTGGGGCCCGTCCGAAATACCACGATTTCGAGGACGATGCCAATTTGTTATCCTCTTCGATGAGCCGATCGCCCTATTCCTTCACCGCGCCGAGCACGATCCCCTTGACGAAATACCCCTGCAGCAGCGGATAGACGAGCAGTACCGGCAGGATTCCGATGAAAATTTGCGCCGCCTTCACCGTACGCTGCGAAATGTTCTTCAGCTCGTTCACGTCCGGATTCAGCTTGCTGAAATCCTGCTGGACGATGATCGTCTGCAGAAACGTCGCGAGCGGATAGTTCCGGTAATCGTTAATATACAGCAACCCGTCGAACCACGCATTCCAGTTGCCCACGATCGAGAACAGCGACAGCGTCGCGATCGCCGGCATCGCCAGCGGCAGATAAACGCGGAAGAGGATCGTAAAGTGTCCTGCCCCGTCCATGAACGCCGCTTCTTCCAATTCCTTTGGGGTCGCCTTGAAGAAGTTCATGAGCAGGATCATGTTGAACACCTGCACCGCCCCCGGCAGCACGAGCGCCCATAGGGTATCCATCAAGTGAAGATTGCGCACGACGATATAGGTCGGGATGACGCCGCCGGTGAACAGCATCGTGAAGACGAAATACCACGCGTACACGTTGCGGCTCTTGAACGCCGCGTTCTCCTTGGACAGCGCATACCCTGCGAGGGTGATGACGGCCATCGTCATGAACGTGCCGAGCAGCGTCCGCTCGATCGCCACGAGGAACGCCCGCCCGAAGTTCGGATTGTTCATCGTCTTGGTATACGACTCCACATTGAAGTCGACCGGCCACAGCCCGACGAGATGCGAGTTGGCGGCGGCGCTGGCGCTGAAGCTGACGGCGAGAATATGCACGATCGGCAGCACGCACAGCACGGAGGCCAGCAGCAGAAGGAAATAGTTAAACCCCGTAAACAACCGGTAGCTTGTCGATTTGTAATACATGACGCCCGCCCCTTAAAAAATTTTGTAGTCCGCCAGCTTGTATGCGATCCGGTAGCCGATCACAATGAGCACGAACCCGACGACCGATTTGAAAATGCCGACCGCGGTGCCGAAGCTGTACTGGCCGTTCAAAATGCCGGTGCGGTACACGAACGTATCGATAATATCGCCCTTGTCGTACACGAGCGGGTTGTACAAGTTGAAGATTTGGTCGAAGCCGGCGTTCAAAATGTTGCCCAGCGCAAGCGTCCCGACGACGATGACGATCGGCGTCAGCGAAGGAATCGTCACATGCAGCGTCTGCTTCCAGCGCGTCGCCCCGTCCACCTCGGCCGCTTCGTAGAGCGATGGATTCACGCCCGCCAGCGCCGCCAAATAGACGATCGTGCCGAAGCCGAATTGCTGCCAGACGTCGCTCACGACGACCACGATGCGGAACCAGGTGCCGTCGCCCAGGAACAGAATCGGCTCGAGGCCGAACCAGCTCTTCAGCATGCTGTTCACGATGCCGTCGGACGCCAGCATATCGTTCAATATGCCGCCCAAGAACACCCACGAGATGAAATACGGCAAATACACGAGCGTCTGCACGGTCCGCTTTACCGAATTGCGCCGCACTTCGTTCAGCAGCAGCGCGAACACGAACGGTACGATGATGCTGCACATGATTTTGAACCCGGCGATGAGCGCCGTATTGATGATCACCTGCTTGCTGTCGGGATACTCGAACATGAACTTGAAGTGTTCCAGCCCCACCCATTTCGATCCCCAAATGCCGTCGTAAGGCTTGAAATCCTTGAATGCGATCACCAGGCCCCCGAGCGGCAAATAACCGAACAGAAATTGCAAAATTACGGCTGGCAGCAGCATCAGATGCAGCGGCCATGTCCGCCGGAGAAAGCTCCCCGCCTTGGTCTTGACGCCGCTTCTAACCGGCGTAAGCGCCTCCGTTGTCGTACTCATGCCCATACCCTCTCCACTCTTTATTGCGGATTGACATCTGCGCCGTCATCCTGCAATAGTAAGTATAGCAATGGCAAAAATAGCCCGTCTGTGCCATTAATTTTGGAACGATGCCCGAAATTTTGTTTCCTGATCCTTCCTCCGGAGGCGATGCGCCACGTTCACTTTACGAATGAATACGTTTACAAAAATCGTCGGCCTGATCCTCATGCTGGTCATCCCGATCATCGGGCTCTATTGGTTCTCGTATAAGACAAGCCTGCAGGTCGTCTCCGACGAGGTCGAGAAATCGATGTACAAGGATCTCAGCTACTTCGCCACCCAGACCGACAATATCGCGCTCCAGCTGTCCAAGAGCGGACTGGTCATCAGCGAGGATATCAACGTGAAGGCGCTGGAGTTCATCGAAATCGCGAGCCTCTACGAGCAGACCGCCGAGAAGCTGCGCATCGACGACAAGCTGAAGCTGCTCATCGCCTCCTCCACTTGGGATACGACGCTCAGCATCTACACGCCCGACACGAAGACGTTCGTCTCCTCGAACGCCTCGCTGCAGTACGATCCTGCCGTGCTCGATCGCACCTTCTCGCGCGTGTGGAACTATACGACCGACGTGCCGGCCTATTTCCGGAAGCAGCCCCGGTTCGTCCGCTACATCACCGAGCCGTTCGACGCGCCGCTGCCCGAAGCGACGCTTATCGTCGAGATGAGCTTCCCCGCGACGGAGCTCGTGAAGTCGCTCGACCGCTTCAAGGCGGGCGGCAAGGGCGATCCGTTCTTCATGACGTCGGATGGCGAGGTAATCGCCTCGAACAGCGCGAATCGCGACCTCCAGGGCGAACTGACCGCGTCGCTCGACCTTGGCCAGCTGTCCAAGAAGCCGTTCACCCGCTTCGCCTTGGCCGGCAGCGAATACGCGGTCAGCTGCGTCTGGATGCAGGAGCTGGGCCTATACCTAGTTGACTACCTGCCGATCCAGGATGTCGTCCGGCCGATTACGTTCAACAGCTACCTGTTCTACGGCGCGATCTTTTTCCTGCTCGTGGGCAGCACGATCGGCGCGTATTTCCTGTACACGAACGTCCAGGTGCCAATCCGCGAGCTCGTCCGCGGCGTACGGAAGCTGAAGCGCGGCGATTATCCGACGCTCAACGTGTTCCATCCGAACAACGAGTTCCACTTCCTGCTCGTCAGCTTCAACGACATGGCGCGCCAGATCGAGCAGCTCATCCAGAACGTGTACCTGGAGACGATCCGATCGCGGGACGCGAATTTGAAGCAGCTGCAATCGCAGATCAACCCGCATTTCCTCTACAACTGCTTCACGCTCATCCGCAGCCTCGCCCGGCTCGGCGAGAAGGAGACGGTCATGGAGCTAGCGATGCACCTGAGCAAATATTACCGGTACACCACCCGCTCCGAGCGGATGAGCGCCGAGCTGCGCGAAGAGCTGGATCTGGTCGGCAGTTACCTGGCGATCCAGGCGATCAAGGTGCAGGATCTGCAATACGAGATCGAGATGCCCGAGACGATGCGGGAGCTGGAACTGCCGCGGCTGATTCTCCAGCCGCTCGTCGAGAACGCCGTGCTGCACGGCATCGAGCCGGCGGGCTGCGGGATGATTCGCGTTACCGGCGCGCGCAACGACCGGTACAACGTCATCACCGTCGAAGACGACGGCATCGGCGTCACGGAAGAACAGCTCGCCCAGCTGCAGCAGCAAATTTCGATGCCGCCGACCGAGGACAAAGGCTGCGCGCTGTGGAATACCCGCCAACGGATGCTGCTGCAGTTCGGCCCCGAGGCGGGCTTGCGCATTATACGGCGCGAGGAAGGCGGCCTGATCGCCGAGCTCTACTGGCCGAACAAGGCGGAGGAGAGCTTGGCCGCATCATAGGCCGCGCAACGGCAGACGAGCCTCATTTTAACGAATTCAACAGAGGGACGTGACACAACAATGCACCAACTGCTTATCATCGACGACCAATCGGTACTGGCCGACGACCTGGCGGACATGCTGCCATGGGAGACGATCGGCGTCGACGTCGTGCATAAGGCTTACTCCGGGCGCGAAGCGCTGGAGCTCATGCGCGAGCATTCGATCGACGTCGTCGTCACGGATATCCGCATGCCTGGCATGTCGGGGCTGGAACTGATCGCGGAGATCAAGAAGACGTGGAAGCATACGAAGTGCATCCTGCTGACGGGCTATGCCGATTTCGAATACACGAAGCAGGCGCTGCAGCTGCAGTCCAGCGATTACCTGCTGAAGCCGGTCGCCGACGAAGAGCTGATGCAGGCGGTTCGCAAGGCGCTGGCGGACCTCGAGAAGGAATGGCAGGAGATCACCTCGACCCAGAGGGCGATGTACGCGCTCCGAGAGCAGCTTCCGAAGCTGCGGGAATATCTGCTGCTCGACCTCATTACCGGCAAAACGCCACCCGCCCCACAGCTCGCCAAACAGCTGGACATGTACGAGGTGCCATTCGCGATCGGCGCCCCTTCCCACCTAATGCTGCTGCGGATCGACGATACGGCGCAGCGGTACGACGCGCAGAGCGAGACGCTGATCGATTACGCGCTGACGAACATGGCGGCCGAGCTGTTCGAGGACCGAA
Organism: Paenibacillus aurantiacus; assembly: GCF_042431225.1. NCBI lineage: Bacteria > Bacillati > Bacillota > Bacilli > Caryophanales > Paenibacillaceae > Paenibacillus > Paenibacillus aurantiacus. Next base: position 79,549 of record NZ_JBHMDO010000015.1, read on the forward strand.
TGGAGGTGTGGACGTGCAAGGACGCGCACGGGTTCATCGTCTGTTTGCTCGCCGAGAAGACGCGGCAGAGCGCAGTTGGACGTGCGGACGCGGGATCGGCCGACGCGCCGTCCTCAGCCGAGGCAGGCGGACAGACGCTGGAGGATTGGATCGAGAGCCGAGCGTTCCAGCTGCAGCATGCAGCCAGGTCCTATCTGCGCATCGGCATCTCGGTGCTCACCAGCAAAAGCGGCGTATTCCCAGACGAGATCGGCTCGATGCACCAATCATCGCTGGCGAACTTCCGCCATTTCATCGGCCGCGATACCGAGCTGTTCGTCTCCCTTGCCAAGGAGCCGACGCGCGGCGAGCCTCAGCAGCTGGGAGAACTGTACCGGTCGCCGAGCATCGGCGCGCTGCTGGAGATCGGGAATTGGGAGGCGGCCGAGGAGAAGCTCGGGGCGATCTTCCGTGAGCTGGAGGAGCACTGGCAGGCGTCGCAGGAGCATATTCTGGAGACGTATTTCACGATTGCCTCCGCCATCGCCGCGCTCATTCATAAGAACAAGAAGTGGCTGGCGGACACGATCGGCGACGACTTCTACGCGGTGGCCAGCGGACGTCCCATGAATACGGTCGAGGAGCTGCGAAGCTGGACCGGACGCGTCGTCGCCAGCTACCGCCGGTCGGTCAGCAGCGTCGAGCAGGATTCCCGATCCGCGATCATCCGCCAGGTGCAGGAGTATATTCATCAGCACCTGGATACCGCGTCGCTGCACACGATCTCGGCCAGCGTCTACCTGAATCCGTCCTACCTCTCGAAGATTTACAAGCTCGAGACGGGCGAAGGCATCAGCGAATACATGCTTCGCGTGCGCATGGAGAAGGCCGCCTCGCTGCTCGCCCAGTCACCGGACAAAATTTACGAGATCTCGGTCATGCTCGGCTACCAGAAACCGAGTTATTTCATCCAGCTGTTCAAGAAGCACTACGGACTGACGCCGCAGGAGTACCGGAATAAGCTCGGGGTGTAACCAAGGGGCTTCGCCCCTTTATATCCCCCTTTTCTTTTTCCGCCCCCCAAGCCCCCTTGTTGCTCCCTCCCCCTTCCCCCTCCGCCGAGGGGAACCATAGGACTTTGCCCTCTGGACTCCCTTCTTCGTGCTGCCACAATTGCTCGCGGTCGGCGGGTCTGCTTGAGCTGGGCACGCTTTGTCCTCGCGGACAAAGCTTCAGTGGGGTTTGAAGTCAGTTCGAAGTCATAAGCCAGTCAACTACAAGCCATGGGTAGCTTCACCGGATGCACTTGATGCGGCTCCGTCCGACCTTCGCTTTCCTCCGCTTTCGCGGACACGCTTTACTTTGTTCACAAAAGAACATAACGTCAAGAAGCCACCGCTTTTGCAACGGTGGCTTCTTGACGTTCATTCATAGAATCCGAATTCACACGATCCGGTCGGACTGGTTGTATCCATTCTGGGCGGCTCGTATTTCGTTTATTTGCTGCTTCGGAACGTGTAATGGCGCGAATAATTAACCTCATATAGAACGAACAAAGGAGCAGCGCGGGCCGGCGCTGCTCCTTCTTCATTCAGTCGTAAACTTATATTCCGCGACCTGTCCGCAGGCGACGAACCCTACATTACGGTACACCTTATTGGAGGTCGGATTGGCGGCGTCTGCGTAGAGCATCGGCGTCAGCCCTTCCATCTGAAGCATGCTGCACAGCTCGCCCACCACGGCGCTGGCGTAGCCGCGCCCCCGGTGCTCGGGCGGCGTATAGACCGCGTTCAGCCGCGCGTGCCGCGGGGAGCGGTGCGCGATGTTCGCCAGCGCCACCGGCTCGTCGTCCGCCATCCAGAGATACAAGTCGCCGCGGCGAATGAGCGATTCCGCGGCCGGCCGCTTGCTCTGCGCATCGGACTGGCGGCCGAAGGCGTCCGCGTCGAAGCCAACCAGCCACTCGGCCACCGTATCCGCGTCGTCCCACACCGCCGAGCGGGCGTGGCCGCGCACGCCGGACGGCGGCTTCGCCTTCGGGCAGCTATACGCCTCCATGCTCATATAGTGCCGATAGCCGCTTCCCGTCCGCGCGGCATACAGCTTCGCGAATTGTTCCGCCAGGCGCGGCTCGCCCGTGATGCCCGGCGGCGGCTCTCCTTCCGTCAGCACGTCGGCCAAGGCGGACAACAGCGATGCTCGCTCCCCGCTTTCCTCCGCGGCCCAGAGCCAACCGTTAAATCCCGGCGTCTGCGCGTAGATGAGCGTGCGCTCCGGTGCCGCCCAACGAACAGACGTCTCCGAACCCGCAATGAGATGCAGTAAATTATACGTGACCTCGTCCTTCAGAAAACGTCCGGTCAATACGTCGTCCGATGGTGCAAACGTCTCCAGCATGCCGCTCTCCTCCTATCACGCATTTAGCGCTTCGCCGCTCTCGCATCGGCGCTGCCTTCGAATGGTTCGTGAAAGTAGTCCATATGTTAAATCCTCCCTGGCGCTTCCGTCAAGATCGCTTTATTTTCGTAAACGTTTCCATCGGTTTTTCCGATTTCAGCCATTCAAAACTATGGATAACGCTCCCCGCCGGTCCGGTGGTACGATGACATCACCAAATTCCAAGCGGTTCACCAGACGAACATATGCAAGCCCATCCATCTCCGCATCACGAAACGACCGGCCGCTGCACCTACACTTTCGAAAGAGGGGCGAAAAAGATGTTGAACGAGGAATATTTAGCCTTTAAACTATGGGAATACGACAGGCGAGAAGTGGAACGGAAGCTCGAGCTGATGCGCAAACGCGGCGAGTTCGCGCATGATTTCAAAAAGCGTGCCCGCGTGCTTGTTTCCTATCTGCCCCTCACCCGGCTCTTCTCCAAAATCCTCTAACAACAACGTACGGCGGTGATGCAAGTGGACTTCACGTATTTGAAAACATTCATGGAGGTCGCCCGCTGCCACAGCTTCACGAAGGCCGCGGAGAACCTCGGTTATGTGCAATCAAGCGTAACCGCCCACATCCAGAAGCTAGAGAACGAATACGGCGTCGTCCTATTCGAGCGGTTCGGCCGTTCCATGCGGCTGACGTCGGCTGGCGAACAGCTCCATGTCATTTTCGAGCAAATCTTGGCCTTGTACGACGACTCCAAGCACGTCATCTCTCGGCAGACCAAAGGGAATCTGGTGATCGGCACGATCGAGTCGATGGTCGCCTTCTTCCTCCCGCCCGTGTTCCAGCGCTTCCGGCAGTGCTACCCGCAAATCAATGTGCAGGTACGGCCCCTAAGCGAGCAGCAGGTCATGCAGGGCGTCAAGACGGGGGAGCTCGACGTCGGCGTCACGCTGGACCTCCCGTACGACGATGACGATCTGACCAACATTATCGTGCGCGAAGAACCGCTCGTCCTCGTCTCCGCGCCAGGCCACGCGCTGCATGGCCAGGAACGGCTGGAGGTCGCGGAGCTGTTCGGGCAATCCTACATCGCTACCGAGAAAAATTGCGTCTACCGGTGTGCATTCGAACGCCTGCTTGCCAAGCACGGCGTAGACTACCATATCCACAACGAATTCGGTTCGCTCGAAGCGATCAAGCAGTGCGTCGGCTTCGGACTTGGCATCGGGCTTATGCCCCACATCGCGGTCAGCCGCGAGCTCGACGAAGGCAAGCTCGTGCCGCTCGCCTTCCGGCACGCCGACATTACGTTCTACACGCAAATTATCCATCATAAACGCAAATGGCTCGACCCCGTCACCCGCCACTTTATCGAACTGGTGCGAGAGCAGGGACAGAAGGTGACGTAACGAAGCGGCAAAAGGCCGTCCCCGCAGCATGCGCGCGCATGGCGGGGACGGCCTTTTGCATCTCGGCTGCTGCCGGAACGGGTTCGACGTCGAGACGTTCTTTCTTTGCCGGTGCGGCAGCAGAGCGGCGTGTTTGGGCCAATGGCCGTCTAGGCGACCGCCTCTCCCGCGCCTTCGCTCACCCGAACCAATAACTAATGTAGACCATCGCCAGCAGGCCGCCGATGAACGAATACGTCGACGACCGCTCGAAGCCGTGCCCATGGCTTTCCGGTATGAGCTCTTTGTACACGATGAACATCATCGCTCCGGCGGCGAACGCGAGTCCGACGCCGATCAGATTCTCGACGTAGCTGGCCAGCCCGTAGCCCGCCACCGCGGACACCGCCTCCATTAGGCCGGTCAACGTGACGACGGCCAGCGACTTGAGCTTGCTCACCTTGGAATTAATCAAGAACACGGCGAGTATGAGCCCCTCCGGCATATTCTGGGCGCCGATCGAGATCGCCACGAGCGGACCGAGCCCCGCATCCTCGCTTGCATAGCTGAACCCGGTGCTGAGCCCTTCGGGAATGTTGTGGATGAACAGCGCGATGATGACGAGCAGCGACTTGCTGTCGAACGAGCTCATCCGGCTGCCCTCCCAGGCATCCACGTGGGGAATGTTCTTCTCGATCATGTCCAGGATGAAAATGCCGAGTGCAATGCCGAGCGTCAGCGCCACGATGCCCGATTCCTCGATCGCCTGCGGCATGAGGCCGAACGTGGAGGCCGAGACCATAATGCCGGCCGTAAATGCGATCAGAATGTCTTTCCACTTCTCCGATAGTTTGCGGATGAAGAAGATCGGGGCGGCGCCGAGGACGGTCGCCATCGCGGAGATGAAACTTCCGATAAGAGCTGCTTCCAATGCTCCGAACTCCTTTCTTATGCCTATGAAGACGATGTCCTTTATACGGCGAGCGGGCAGGAAGGTGTCAATGTGCAACGTTACGCCGCGCTTCCTCTATTCAACCATAGAAATAGGTTCCCTCCAACCCTTTCCATGCATACCCGCTTTCGCATCCCTCAATTCCATCTCCACGATCTCTTCATGCGAAGCTAACAATCCGATAATCTTAGGCTCGTATCCTTCAAATTAAGCAACAGAAAGCATAATAAAACACAGTAATGCATGTAATTATTATGTAATGTGTTGCAATTCAATTATTGAAGGAGAGACCATAATGAACAGAACGCTTCGTCTATCTGCCACGGCGCTGCTCGCCGCCTTGGTGGCGCTTCCTCCGTTTGCCGCCTCGAGTACGGCATCCGCCGCGGCGACCGTGCCGACCGACGCTTCGCTTCAGCTGAAATTCGAAGGCAGCACCTCCGATACCTCGGCATCCCAGACCTCCGTCGCCTTGAACGGCTCGCCCGCCTTTACGGCAGGCCGCGTCGGCAGCGCAATCTCGTTCACCGCCGCCGGACAATACCTCAATCTAGGCAAGACGGCAAGCACGACGTTCGGTTCGGCAACGGACTATTCGGTCGCCTTCTGGATTCAATCCTCGGGCGTATCCGGGGATCCCGCCATCATCGGCAACAAGAACTGGAATTCCGGGGCGAACGCCGGGTGGGTGCTGTCGCTGCAGTCGAACGGTTCGCTCAAATGGAACTACACGCCCGCCGGCCAGACGCGCACGGACGCGACGATCTCCGGCGTCGCCGACGGCACTTGGCACTATATCGCCATTACTCATAACCGCGATGGGGCGGCAAAATTTTATAAAGATGGCCAGCTCGTTAACACGGTCAACATCGCGGCCAAGACCGGCAGCATCGACACGACGTACGGCACGAACATCGCGCAGGACGGCACGGGCGCGTACGGCTACGCGTTGAACGCCAAGCTCGACGAGTTCCAGCTGTTCAAACGCGAGCTGTCCGAAGGCGAAATTGCCGCCCTCTATCAATCCGCCCCCGCGCTGCCGAAGAAGAAAAAAGTCATCGTCATCGGCATTGACGGTGCTCGTCCGGACGCGCTCCAAGCGGCTAATACGCCGGCGATCGACGCGCTCGTCGCAAACGGCGCCTACACGTGGAGCGCCAATGCCAACTCGAACTATACGTGGAGCGCGACCGGCTGGTCCACGCTGCATAGCGGCGTCTGGTTCGCCAAGCATGGCGTGACGGACAATTCCTGGACGAACGCCAATTTCACGCAGTATCCTTCGCTCATGAAACGAGCCGAGCAATATCAATCCGCGCTGTCGACAGCCTCCATCGTGCATTGGTCGCCGATCAACACGTCGCTTGTCGACGGCGTCGACCTGGAGAAGAATGTTGCCACCGACGCAGCCGTCGTCACCGAGACCGTCAATTTGCTCCAGAACGGCAATCCCGACTTCCTGTTCCTCCAATTCGACGACGTCGACCACGCCGGTCATTCGTACGGCTTCAGCACCACCGTGCCGCAATACATCAGCGCGTTCCAGACCGTCGACGGTCAGATCGGCACGATCGTGAGCGCAATCAAGAACCGGCCAACCTACGCACAGGAGGATTGGCTAATCCTACTCTCGACCGACCACGGCGGCAAAGGCACCAACCATGGCGGCAGCAGCATCGAAGAGCGCACGATCTTCTTCATCGCCAGCGGCGACAGCGCAAGCATGGGTCCGATTAGCGGGGCGACCAATCAGACCGATGTCATGGTCACCGCGCTGGCGCACCTCGGCGTGCCGGTTCAGGCGGCTTGGAATCTCGACGGCAAAGCGGTCGGCTTGAAGTGATGGATTCGCGTGCCTAATCGCATGATCGGAATGCGGCTTTCATCAGCTTGGCGCAAATCAAAATAATACAATCAAAATAGACCCTCATCCCGTCTTGCCCGGGATAGGGTCTATTGCTGCATACAAGGTATAATTGCGGCCACCAGCCTTCTAGTCGTGTTCCCCGCGTGGGGTGCCCATACAGATCATAACGGTTGCTTCTCCGTCGTCGTCAATCCGGCCTTGTCGCATTGTCACACCGAAGACACTAGTCGGTGAGTCGGATCGTGCCAGTTGCCCGGCCGAACTTCCATCCCGCCTGCTACCCAACGAGACGCATCGCCTTCTCAAGCGCGCCGGTCGCGCCGAATCCGTCATGATAATCGATCTTCTTCCCCTTCTTCTCCGCAAGCTCGCGAACCGCCCACATCGACGTATGTTTGATCGCCCCGCGCAGGATGATGATAATATCCGCCTTATTAATGATCCGCTGAAAATAACTTTCCACCGATCCGCCGCCGGTCTTCCCGTCGTGATGCTCCACGATAAAGCCTAATTTGTCGCCCAGCTTCTTGAACGTCTCCGTCTGGCTCCCGCCGATGATCGCGACCCTTGTTCTGCTCATAACCACGCCTCCCGTTCCATGATTTCATTTCGATGCCCCGTGGGGTTACTTCCATCTTAACCCAATATGCGTAAATGTCAATCGATTTAGTCGGAAAAGAACCAAGCCACCCGCCAACTTTTTGCATATACGGTGCAGCGGGTAAGAATGATCTATTGGTTTGCAACTATTCCCACCGCCGAATCGTTAATACAGATGGAGGTGCTTAACGATGAACAAATCCAAACAACTGGCAGCCATCCTGATGACGGCCGTGCTGGCCGTATCGCTCGCGGCATGCAGCAACGGCGGCGGCAATAACACGAACACCCCGCCCGATAGCGGCAGCGCAACGAATAATGAAGGGACCGCGCCAGGCAACGCGGGAAGCGTCACCGATCCCGCTCCGGCCGACAATCCGATCTTGCAGGGAACCGGCAAATATAACGGCGCGGCCGATTCGCATACGGTCGAAATCGAGACCCCGGACGGCCCGACCGCCTTCCAGCTCGGCGAGTCGATCGATCCGGCTATCCTCGAGCAGCTGGAGGAGAACGACCCCGTCACGTTCGAATATGAGGAGGTCGCCATCGAAGGCGATGCCTCTTCGAAGCAGCGCGTGCTGACTAAGATCCAGAAGGCCGAAGCGGCGCAAGGCGGCGCAGCAGGCGGCGTAACGCGCGCGGAGACAACCAAGCTGACGCTCGAGATCGAGGGCATGAAGGAGCAGAAGACCGCCAAGCTCGCGCGCGGCGAAGGCTACTCGTTATATGTCTTCGACGAGCTGTTCGACTTCGACGCGAAGTCGGGCGCGCTGTCCATGAAGAACTTCCCGGATTACAAGGCAGAGATCGTGCAGCTCCCAGCCGATTACAAGCTGGATAAGCTGCGCGAAGAAGCCCAGAAGGCCTTGTCCGCAACCGGCGAGGTGCGCGAGCTGAAAGGCGACGAGATCAACTCCACGATGCGCGACGCCGATCTGTTCCTGCTCGCCAGCTCCGACAAGGAGACCAAAGAGGTCATCGTGAAGGATATCGACGGCATTGGCTATCAATTCAATGTGACGATGCCAGCCGGCGAAGCGTCGGAAGGCTTCGGCCCGCATGCGTTCGCTTCGCTGAATACGATCGCCAAAGAGTAGTACTCGGGAAGGAACGGCGGAATGCGAATCGCGGGTCGCGCCCGAGCGGGCCGCCCAGCTGTCCTGACGAAGCTAAAAACCACCGCATTTCTGCGACATCAGCGCAGAACCGCGGTGGTTTTTGTTTTTACCCGCCAATCTATTATCCTTGCGAAGATGCGCCTTGCAGGCAGAACGCCTCCGCCAGCAGCTCATAAGAGCGTCGCTTCGCTTCGAAATCATGCACGATCGTGGCGACCATCATCTCGTTTGTCCCATACGCGTCCGCCAGGCGCAGCAGCTCATATTTCACCGTCTCCGGCGAACCGATGACGATCCGCTTGCGGTTCTCGCGCACGCGCATCATTTCGACCGCGGTATACGGATACGCCAGCGCCTTCTCCGGCGGCACGACGCCCTCGGACAGCCGGCCCTGCTCCAGCTGCAGGAATTGGTAGTCGAAGCTCGACGCCAGCCGCTCCGCTTCCTCGTCCGTATCGGCGCACACGGCGAAAATACTCACCATAGCCCCTGCCTGCTGTCCCGATACGTTCGGCTGGAAGTGGTCGCGGTATGCCTTGACCGCGTAAGCGCCGCCGGCGCCGTTAATGAACTGCGCGAACGAGAAGGAGACCCCCTTCTCCGCGGCCAGTCCCGCGCTATCGTCGCTGGAGCCCAGCAGCCAGACCTCGGGTGCCGACTCGATGACCGGCGATGTGATCAAGCCCGGGAAGCGATGATCCGCATTCGGCACGAGGCCGAAATAATGCAGCAGATCATCGACCTGCTGCGGGTAACGGTCGATGCCGCCCATCCGTCCTTCCTGGAGCGCGCGCGTCGCCACCGGCATGCCGCCCGGCGCCCGGCCCAGCCCCAGATCGATTCTCCCCGGATAGAGCGCCTCCAGCAGCCGGAAGTTCTCGGCCACCTTGTACGCGCTATAATGCGGCAGCATGACTCCGCCCGAGCCGACGCGGATCGTCGACGTCCGTGCGGCGACCGCCGCAATCATGACCTCCGGCGACGAATGGCCAAGCCCCTTCGTGCTGTGGTGTTCCGACATCCAGAAGCGATGATAACCGAGCCGCTCCGTTAATTTCGCCAATTCAATCGTATCTTGCAGTGCTTCCGCCGCCGACTTGCCCTCCGGCACGGGCGTTTGGTCCAATACGCTTAATCGCAGCATGACCATCGCACCTCCCTCGCATCGATGACAACCTAATATAACTCACAAAAATAAAGTATATATAATTTACGCACAAAAATCCATGGTGAGGCACATCCTGCCGTACGATCATGGGAACAGGCAGGAGCAAGCACCGGGGCCTTATCGCCATCCTCCCGAGCAAACATTCGCTTCAAGCTCACGCCGCCCGGTTCCGGAAGTCCCCTGTCAGCCTCGCGGCTGCCCGACGGCGGTCTGATCTAGCCATGCACGCCGTTACTCCGCCGCTTCTTTCTTCTTCGTTCCCCACTGCAGCTTCGCGAGCTTCTCGCCCTTGGCGCATGCTTCAATCAGCGCCGTCAGCCGCTTGCGCCGCGTGACCTCCCGTTTGGCGCCGGCCACCCACCACAGCGCGATTTTCCGGTACGACGCCGCCATAAGTTCGAACTGCGTCCATGCCTCGCCGCTGGCGCGGAATTCCCGCTCCTCTTCGTCCGTCAGCGCGGCTGGACTCTCCTGCTCGTGCGCGTAGATGGAGGATTTGGCTTCCTTGCGCAGCTCGTACGCCCGAAGTCCCTCCGGTCGCATGCGTCCTTCCGCCGTAAGTTCCGCCACTCGCTTGATGTTGACCGCGCTCCAGATGCTATCCGGCTTGCGCGGCGTGAAGCGGATCATGTACCGCTCCTCGTCGATGCTTTTGCGCAGCCCGTCGATCCAGCCGATGCAGAGCGCTTCGTCGACCGACTCCGGCCACGTCATGGTCGGCTTGCCCGCTCCTTTCTTGTAATACCCTATCCACTGTACGCGCTGACGTTCATGGTTGTCCTCCAGCCACTGCCGGAATGCGGCGGGCGATTCGAAGAATATCGGTTCTCCTTCGTCTTGACGCGCCATGTCGAGCCCTCCTTGGACACATCCATTCTGCGAGGGTGTGCGGCAAATCGGACCTCCCTTGCAGACGAACGTGATGCAACGTCTATACTGGCTATTATTGTATCATCGCGGGATGTGGAATGAAAAAAAGCCGCACAACGGCGGCTGTAAATCCGGCCGGCTAACCTGCCGAGGAGAGCCCGCTCGACCGAGGGCAAGCAGACTAATCGGCCACGAGCCACTCGAAGCGAACGCCCGTCAGCTCCGCGATCCGTTCGACCTGCTCCGGCGTCGCGCAGCCGATGAGTCCATCCGAGCCTTCCCAGGCGTAACACGTGAACCGCAGCCCGCTCCCCGCCTGTGCCAGCAGATGCTCGAACCCGACGAAAATATTCGTGTCCGTCCAATCCCCATCGACCATGAACTCCCACATGTGGCGTTGCCCCTTGTAGGTAAATGAAAGATAAGCGCGTTCATTCTCCGTGTCGAACTCATCGGCAATATCCTCGATCGGCAGCACGCCGCCGGACAACCGGCAAAGCTCGGCCGCAATGGCTGCGTAATCGCCGGGACCATGAATGCTCGCCATATCGAAATGCCAAAGGTGGTCCGACATCGGCGCCCCTTCCGCCACCGTGCCGCCCATGACGATCAGCAGCGTCTCTGCGTCGCCGATTGTATCCGTCGCCTCGCGGATGTCTGCCGGCACGTCTTTGCGCAGTGCAATGCCCGCTTGTTCGAATTGTTGCCTTAACGTCGTCATCCTCTGTTTCCTCCGCTTTCCTGATTCGGCTCTTCGGGCGCTGTCGCCTGCAGCATTCGGCCACTGCCAATTGGATTGCGTGCGGATAATACCGCGCAGCATTTAGCTAGCCCATCAGCGAGATAGAAATACAAGAGCCGGCACGACCGCGATGCGCATCATGCCAGCCCTCATTACCCCAGTATGGCCACTTTATTCTATTTGCGATGCATCTTAAACTCTAGGAACAGCTCGTTATAATGCGAGAGCATTTTCTTCCCGAGGTTGTCGTACACTTCCAGCTTCTCCGTCAGCTCCGGGCTCGGATAGAAACGCGTATCGCCCGAGATGTCCTCCGGCAGCAGCGCGAGCGCTTCCTTGTTCGGCGTCGAATAGCCGACGTATTCGGCGTTCCGGGCCGCATGCTCCGGATCGAGCATGAAATTCATGAAGGCATAAGCCCCCTCGATATTGCGCGCCGTCTTCGGGATGACCATGTTGTCGAACCACAGGTTCGAGCCTTCCTCCGGCACGACGTAGTCGAGCTTCTCGTTCTCGGACATAATCTCCGACGCGTCGCCCGACCAGACGACGCCGACGGCCGCCTCCTCGTTCGCCAGCAGCATCTTGATCTCGTCGCCGACGATCGCCTTCACGTTCGGAGTGAGCGCATCCAGCTTGCGTTTGGCTTCCTGCAGATGCGCTTCGTTCGTATCGTTGAGCGAATAATGCAAGCTGTTCAGCCCGAAGCCGATCACTTCCCGCGCGCCGTCCACGAGCAAAATATTGTTGCGCAGCGACGGGTCCCACAAGTCGTTCCAGCTCGTTGGCGTCTTGCCGTCAAGCAGGTCGGGGTTATACACAATGCCGACCGTGCCCCAGAAATACGGCACCGAATATTCGTTGCCCGGGTCGAACGACAGGTTCATGAACCGTTCGTCGATATGCTTCAAGTTCGGAAGCTTGCCGTGATCGATCGGCAGCAGCAGGTTCTCTTCCTTCATTTTGCTGATCGCATACTCGGAAGGCACGCTTACGTCGAACGTCGTCCCGCCTTGCTCGATCTTCGTCATCATCGCCTCGTTGGAATCGAACGTCTGGTAGATGACCTTGATGCCGCTCTCCTCCTCGAACTCCGCGAGAAGATCCGGATCGATATAATCGCCCCAGTTGTAAATGGTCAGCGTGTTGCCGCCCGAATAGCCTTGGGAGGAATTGAGCAGCGACGTCGCGTACATGAGGCCCAGCGCGACGATGAAGACCGCCGCGAATAGTTGCACCAGCTGTCTCATCGCACCGCACGCCCCCCTTCGGCGCCGCGTACTTGCGATCGGCTCGTGCGCTGGTTAATGAAGTAGTAGCCGATGACGAGCAGCACCGTGAACAGGAACAGCAGCGTCGACAGCGCGTTGATCGACAGCGACACGCCTTGGCGGGCGCGCGAGTAGATCTCGACCGACAGCGTGGAGAAGCCGTTGCCCGTGACGAAGAACGTGACGGCGAAGTCGTCCAGCGAGTAGGTGAGCGCCATGAAGAAGCCGGCGAAGATCCCCGGTTTGATGTACGGCAGCACGACCTTCGTCAGCACATCCCAGCCGCTCGCCCCGAGGTCGCGCGCCGCGTCGATGAGCGACGGGCTCATCTCCTGCAGCTTCGGCAGCACCATGAGCACGACGATCGGCACGCTGAAGGCGATGTGCGACAGCAGCACGGACGCGAAGCCGAGCTTGATGCCGATCATCGTGAACAGAATGAGGAACGACGCCCCGATAATGACGTCGGGACTGACGATCAGCACGTTATTGAGCGACAGCAGCGCGTTGCGCGGCTGCCTTCTGCGGACGTGGCGAATGGCCAGCGCCCCGATGACGCCGAGGATCGTGGAGATCGCCGACGACAGCAGCGCGATCACGAACGTGTTCAGCACGATGATTAGCAGCCGCGTGTCCGCGAATACCTCCTCGTACCACTCCAGCGTGAAGCCATCCCAGCCGTGCATCGTGCCGCCGCTGTTGAACGAATACGCCATCAAATAAGCGATCGGCGCGTAGAGGATCGCGAATACCGCGATTAAATACAGGTTAGCCAAGCGAGCACCTTTCTTGTTCATCCCGCCGCTCTCACCTCCGATTCCCGGTCACAAGCATAATGAGCGCCATCGCGATGATCAGGAAGACGGCGATCGTCGCCCCCATGCCCCAATCCTGCGTGACGAGAAAATGCTGCTCGATTGCCGTGCCGAGCGTAATGACCCGGTTGCCGGCAATGAGCCGCGTAATCATAAACAGCGACAGCGCGGGAATAAACACCGCCTGCGCCCCCGACTTCACCCCGTCCAGCGTCAGCGGGAACACGACCCGGCGGAACGTCGTCCACCAGGATGCCCCCAGGTCGCGCGAAGCGTACACGAGCGTTGGATTCAGCTCCTCGAGCGCGTTGTAGATCGGCAGCACCATGAACGGAATGAAAATATACACCGACACGAACACGAAGCTGAAGTCGGTGAACAAAATTTGCCGCGTCCCGATGCCGATCGTCTCCAGCACCGCGTTGGTCAGGCCGTATGTGCCGAACAGGCCGATGAAGGCGTAGGCTTTCAGCAGCAGATTGATCCAGCTCGGCAAAATAATAAGCAGCAGCCATAGCTGCTTATGCTTCGTCCGGGTAAGCAAATACGCCGTTGGATACGCCACGAGCAGCGAGAACAACGTAATGAGCAGCGCATACCAGAACGAATTGAGCGTCATCCGCATATAGACCGGCGTGAAAAACTTCGCATAGTTATCGAACGTGAACGCCCCGTTCACGTCGAAGAACGAATAGTACACGATAAGCACGATCGGCGCGATGACGAAGAGCGCGATCCACATCGCGTACGGGATTAAGTAGAGGTTGCGCGCCTTAGTGACCATGGCCGCCACCGCCGGTCACATTGCCCTCGTACGACTCCAGCCGCTTGTCGAACTCTTCCTCCGTTTCGCCGAAACGCATGACGTGGATCGCTTCCGGATCGAAGTCGAGACCGATCTGCGCGCCGACCTCCGCCCGCTTGGTGGAGTGAACGAGCCACGCGTTGCCTGCCTCGTCGATGCCTTTGATCTCGTAATGGACGCCGCGGAACAGCTGCGAATCGACACGCACCTGCAGCTTTCCTTTGCCGCTCGCGGTAATCTCCAGGTCCTCCGGACGAATGACGATCTCGACGGCCTCGTTCGGCTGCAGTCCTTTGTCGACGCACTCGAACGTGCGGCTCGCGAATTCGACGACGTAATCCGCCTTCATTCGGGCCGGCACGATGTTCGACTCGCCGATAAAATCCGCCACGAACCGGTTGATCGGCTCGTCATAAATGTCGATCGGCGTGCCGGATTGCTGGATGCGGCCTTGGTTCAGGACGAAAATCTCGTCCGACATCGCCAGCGCCTCTTCTTGATCGTGCGTGACGAAGATGAACGTGATGCCGAGCCGGCGCTGCAGCTCCCGCAGTTCGTACTGCATCTCGGTGCGCAGCTTCAAGTCAAGCGCGGACAGCGGCTCGTCGAGCAGGATGATCTCCGGCTCGTTCACAATCGCCCGGGCGATCGCGACGCGCTGGCGCTGGCCGCCGGACATCTCCGTAATTTCGCGACTCTCGTAGCCGGCCAAGTTGACGAAGCGGAGCGCTTCGGTCACCTTCTTCTGAATCTCCGACTTGGACACCTTCTTCACCCGCAGGCCGAACGCGACGTTCTCGAATACGTTCAAATGCGGGAACAGCGCGTAGTCCTGAAATACCGTGTTCACCTGACGTTTGTTGGCGGGCACGTTATTGATGATGCGTCCGTTGAAATAAATATTGCCCTGCGAAGGCTCGATGAACCCCGCGATCAGGCGCAGTATCGTCGTTTTGCCGCAGCCCGACGGGCCGAGCAGCGTGTAGAACTTGCCCCGTTCGATCTCGAAGCTGACATTGTCGAGCACCGGCGCGTCCTGATCGTACCGCTTGGTAACGTGCTCGAAGCGGATAATCGTCTGATCGGACATGTCCGCTATCTCCCCCTTCCTTCTTTCCCGAAGACCCTCGAAATTTGGCTTTCGCCGTATGCTACTATCATAAACGAAAGACGCGGTTTTACAACAGTTTTCACGGATTCGGCAAGCGGGATCGGGGGAATACGAGCGATTGGCGAAGCGCGTCGAGCTGTGACGAATCCGAGGTGGGTGGGTTGAACAAAGCATGGAGTAGTCAAAGCAGAGACGCCGACCGTGGCGAGGTTGAGAGGCTGCGGGGCTATAGTGGGTTAGATGCCGTTATTGGGGCGGATTTGCAGTGAATGAGAGGCAATAGTCAGGTAGGGGCCACTATTGGACAGGACTTCGATAGAATGAAGTGTATTTTTCGCGTCCATAGGATGTGAGAGGCGATCCATCAACGCTTCACAAGTCATTATCAAACCGGTGGACAGGCTCAACGGCCAAGTTAACGATCCACAAATCACGATCGTACCGTTCAAGAGGATCAGCCGCCAAGTTAACGATCCACAAACCACTATCGTGCTGGTCGTCCAATTCCCCTTCATTAACATGGCGCGAGGCCCTAAAGCTCGCACGTCCCCTCGGAACAGCCGCCCACCTTTTTCACGTCCGAAGCCCCCTTGTGCCTCCCCTTCTCTTCCTCCCCCGTCACATAAAAAACAGCGCCCTCCCGGACGCTGCTTCCTACTAATAATTCGTATTAACCTTGGCTGCCGACCAGCACGTAGCGCAGGACGATCAGCACGGCCAGAACCCACATGAGCCAGTGGATTTTGTATTTGCCTTTGTCGCGCAGGTTGCCGCATACGGCAAGCAGGACATACGACACGAGACCAAGCGAGATCCCGTTCGCAATGTTGTACGTGAACGGCATGAACGCGATGATGAAGAATGCCGGAATCGCGTACACCATGTCTTGGAAGTCGATCTCTTTCACAGACTGTACCATCAGCACGCCGACGATAATGAGCGCCGCGGCCGTAGCCGAACCCGGAATGAGGGAGATCAGCGGCCACAGGAACAGCGCGGCCAGGAACGCGACGCCCGTCGAGACGGCCGTCAGACCGGTGCGTCCGCCTTGCGCGATGCCCGCGGAGCTTTCGACGTACGCCGTTACCGTGCTCGTGCCGAGCATCGCGCCGCCGCTGACGGCAACCGCATCGACGAACATTGCTTTGCCGACGCGCTTCTTGCCTTCCGCCGGATCTTTCATAATGCCCGCGCGGTTCGCGGTACCGATCAGCGTACCGAACGTATCGAACAATTCCACGAACGTGAATGTCACGATGACGGAGACTAGGCCTGTCTCCCACACGCCTGCAAAATCGAAGTCCCAGAAGTTCAGTTGGCTGAAGTCCGGCACCCAATCGCCATTGCTCAGCGTGTCGCCGACATGCACGTTACCCGTGATGATCGCGATAACCGTCGTCGCCAGAATCCCCCACAGAATGGCGCCAGGCACGCGCAGCACCATCATGATTGCGATGAGCGCAAGGCCCGTGAACGTCAGGTAGACGCTTGGGCTTGCCAGATCGCCCATATGGATAACCGTTTCGAATCCAAGCACGTCCGTGAACACGCCTTTCGGAATATCCGTCACCGTGTTCTCGACGCCGATTGTCATAATGCCGCTGTTCTTCAAACCGATAATCGTAATGAAAAGGCCGATGCCGACCGTGATTGCATGCTTCAAGCTGTCCGGAACCGCCACGATCAGCATTTGGCGGACTTGCGTAATCGTCAGAATGAGGAAGATGATCCCCGACATGAACACCGCGGTCAGCGCCATCTCCGGCGTAATCGGCGAATTGCTCGCCTTGGAAGCCAGTACCGTCGAGGCAAAATACGCGTTCAAGCCCATCCCTGGCGCGAGCGCAACCGGGAAGTTGACGAACAATCCGAGCACGATCGTGAAAATCCCTGCCGCCAGCGCGGTCGCGAGGAAGACCGAATACGCGCTAAGGCCCGATGCCCCGAGAATGTTCGGATTCAGCGCCAGTATGTACGCCATCGTCATGAAAGTCGTGAGGCCTGCCAAAATCTCTGTTCTAACATTTGTTCCGTGTTCCTTCAACCGAAAGAAACCATTCATGATTGTATTGCCCTCCCAAGGGTAATATGTCAGAACAAACAAAAGAACCTAGAAAATAATGCCGTACGGCATGTTCTCTAGGTTCCCGCAAAACAGCAAAAGTATGCGAGGAGCCACCCATCCAGGCACGGTTCCTCGCGACTTCTTGCTGCTTTTCGTAGATAGATCATTTACGGTGACCTCGTAGAGACTCTTGAGCCGATTCTCAAGATTATACGAAAATATGCATATTTGTGTTCTTAGCTGTCCTCATCATACGAGGAATAAGCGACATTTGTCAACAAAATATTACGAACATTCGTCTTTCTTGTCGATGCCATCATTCGCCATTTACAAGGATTGGTTGGTGCGCAGTTGACCAAAACGCGAAAAGCAGCGGTTTATGCGAACTTTCTGAAAACAGCTCAGCGTAAGTGCGGATAGAGGCCGGACAACGAATGTTCGGGATCGCATACTGCGTACGTACAGACGGGATTGCCCAGAATCGGTTCGGGCAGGGGAGCGAGTGAAAGCCAACGCCAACCGAAGGCTGCGAAATCTTCGCCCGCATGATTACGCTTAACCTGACGACATTGCGGGCAGGGGCAGCGAGCATGCATCCCCCCTCTTTACACGAAACCGCTCGCTCGTTCTAACGCGTTGTCAACGCAAAAAGAGGCTTGGCAGCAATCCTGCTGCCAAACCTCCAGATATATCCTATTCCCACTCGATCGTTGCCGGCGGCTTCGATGTCACGTCATACACGATGCGGTTGACGTTGTCGACTTCGTTAACGATACGCACGGAGATTTTCTCCAGTACATCCCACGGAATACGAGCCCAGTCGGCCGTCATGCCGTCGATGGACGTTACGGCACGGATGCCTACCGTGTAGGAGTACGTGCGCGCGTCACCCATGACGCCGACGCTCTTCATGTTCGGCAGCGCCGTGAAATACTGCCAGATCTCGCGGTCGAGGCCCGCCTTGATGATCTCTTCGCGCAGGATCGCGTCGGAATCGCGGACGATCTTCAGCTTGTCCTCCGTTACTTCGCCCAACACGCGGATCGCAAGACCTGGACCCGGGAACGGCTGACGCCATACGATCGCTTCCGGCAAGCCGCACTCTTCGCCGACTTTACGCACTTCGTCTTTGAACAGCGCCTTCAGCGGCTCGACGAGCTTGAATTTGATGTCTTCCGGCAGACCGCCCACGTTATGGTGCGATTTGATCGTCTGCGCCGTCGCCGTGCCGCTCTCCACGATGTCGGTGTACAGCGTGCCCTGCGCGAGGAATTCGAAGTCCGCGAATTTCGCCGACTCTTCCTGGAAGACGTAGATGAACTCGTTGCCGATGATTTTGCGCTTCTGCTCGGGATCGTCGACGCCCTTCAGCTTGCCGAGGAACCGCTCGCTCGCGTCGATCTTGACTACATGCATATCGAACTTGCCGACGAACGTCTCCATTACGCTCTCAGCTTCGCCCTTGCGGAGCAGACCGTGGTCGATGAACATACAAGTCAGTTGGTCGCCGATCGCCTTGTGCAGCAGAATCGCCACGACGGACGAATCGACACCGCCGGACAGCGCGCACAGCACTTTCTTGTCGCCGACTTGATCGCGGATATCCTTGATCGTGTCGTCGATGAACGTGCTCATGCTCCAGTCGCCTTCGCAACCGCAGATGTTGTACAGGAAGTTGCGAAGCATCTCGTTACCGTAGACGGAGTGGCGCACTTCCGGATGGAATTGAACCGCGTACAGCTTGCGCTCCGCGTGCGACATCGCCGCGATCGGCGCGTGCTCCGTGCTCGCGTCCACGCGGAAGCCGGCCGGCGGCTCGACGACGAGGTCGCTATGGCTCATCCACACCGTCTGGCGGCTCTCCAGCCCTTGCACCAGGTGGCTGTCGGCGACGAAATCCACTTCCGCTTTGCCGTATTCGCGCTTGCCCGCGCGCTCTACTTTGCCGCTGAGCTGGTGGGACATCATCTGCATGCCGTAGCAAATGCCGAAGATCGGAAGGCCGAGCTCGTACACGCCTGGATCAACGAGCGGGGAATTCTCCTCGTACACGCTTGCCGGACCGCCCGAGAATACGATGCCTTTCGGCTGCAATTCGCGAATCCGCTCTACCGACGTATTGTACGGCAGCAGCTCGCTATAGACGCCCAAATCCCGAATCCGACGCGCAATCAACTGGTTGTATTGTCCGCCGAAATCGAGGACAACGATCATTTCATTTGGTTTATTCATTCGCTCACCCGAGCCTCCCTCAAATCATTGGGACAATTATACCTTTGCGATTCCGACACAGTCAAGGAAGAAAGGCAGCTCCTGTCGAATGGGAAAATCGGCCTGCATAGGCAGTTTGGTGCAGGTTTCACGCAGGCTGTCCAGCGCCTGTCCGACCGTGTCGAAAGCCGGGAACGGCGCGGGTTGCACCCGCTCGCTCGTGCGCCAAGCGGACGGATTCACGGCAGCGCCGCGGTCCGAAATCGGTGAAGCCGCGATATCGCGGAGGACGTGAACAATCTGTTACGCAATAGGCTGCCCGGTGTGGCGGAGCGGTAAAAAAAGAAGAGGCGGCGGCTCGGAATTAGAGCCGCCGCCTCTGTCTTATTTGCGGCCGATCGCCCGGATCGCGGCGACGAGCCGGCCAAGCTCTTCCGCCGCCGGGAGACGCGTCCAATCGGCGGCGTAACGCGCCTGCTCGTCGAGCCGGACGAACTCGGCGAGCAGGCCGGCGCTCTCCGGCGGCAGGCTCAGCGCCGCCGCGTATTCGCGCGCGGTCCCCGCGCTTGGCCGGGGGCCGCAGCGCTCGGTTAGCTCGCGCCAGAGCCGGTCGGCGAGCGCGAGGAAGTGCCCGCGGGCCGCGACGTGCCGGCCCGCGTCGAGCGCGCTGCCGTACCGGCGCAGCGCCCCCGCGAACGCCGCGCGTTCGCGCCCGCGCCATGCCGCCGCAAGCGCAGCGGCGGCGGCGAAGGCGCCCGCGGCCAGCCCGGCCGCGGCCCATGGCCGCGCCCCGGCTGCGCCGGCGGCTTCCCGCGCGAGCGTGCCCGCCTCGCGCGCCGCATCCCCGGCGGCGGCCATCATCGCCGCCGGCCACTGAACCGCGCGCGCGGCGATGCCTGCGGCGCGCGCAGCCCCCTGCGCGGCACCGCCGCCACCGGCCGCCGCGTCAGGCCCGCGCAGCGCGGCGGCTGCAGCCTCGCCGGCTTCGCCGCGGGCGCCCGCGGCGGCGGCAAGCCCCGCCGCCGTAATGCCCGGCGTCGGGTCGAACGCGACCCAGCCGACGCCGCCGAAATAAACCTCTACCCACGCGTGCGCGTCGCTCGCCCGCACGGTGTACAGCCGGCCCGAAGCGGCGCCAAGCCCCGCCGCTTCGGCCGCGCTCTGCGTCTCCGCCGAAGCCGGCTGTCCCGGCGCGAAGCCTTTCACATAACGGGCGGGGATGCCCTCCGCCCGCAGCAGCACCGCCATCGCCGTCGCGAAATGGACGCAGTACCCCTGCTTCTGATTGAACAAGAAGTCGTCCACGAAATCCGCGCCATCGGGGGGGACCGCCGTATCCTTGCGCGTATAGGCGTACGAGCTCTTCAAGAACGCTTCAATGGCCTTGACCGTGTCGTAGCGGACGCCGCCGCCGCCGCTGGCCGCGTAATCCGCCAGCTCCTTCACCCGCTTCGGCAGCGTGGCCGGAAGCGCCGTATAGACGCGGCGAATCTCCTCCGGATCGTCTACGAGGCCTTGCATTTCCCGAAGAAGCTGCGGATCTTCCTTGGGCACAAGGGATTGGACCGTATACGATCCGATAATCGCAGTACTCGAAGGAAACAGCGCACCCGACTCCGGATCAGTCCGATAAGTCGCGGGAGCTTCGCCAGTTCCCTTGACCGTAAGCGCCGTTACGACCGACGACGGACCGGCGCTCATGAGCGGCCAGCCCGGCTCCGGCTTCAACGCGCGAACCGCGATCTCCACCGTGTCAACTGCTCCTGCTTCCCCCGCACCGCTAGCCGTCGCCGCGTCCGTCCCCTCCGCTTGGGCCGAGACCGCCTTGCCTTCGCTATGCGTCTGGCCGACAGGCCGCGTCTCCAGCCGATCCGGCTCCGACAGCCAGCCTCGTCCATCGTACCGGCTCTTGCTCTCGCCGCGCAGATAGACCGCTTCTTCCGCCCGAACGGTGAACAGCGGCTCTTGCTTCGTCCGGATCGGCGCGCCAAGCTCGCCGTCGTCGAAGCCGTAACCTGTCCGTCCGTTCATCCCGCCATCGGGCGATTCCAGGAACGCTTCCAGATTGCGTTCCCGGATCGCCGCCGCGATGGCCTCTTCCGTGAGATGCGCCTGTCCCCACGCGATCGTTTGCCGCGCCCAGGGCGCGGCGACATTCTCGACCGGCCGGCCGAAGGCTGCCGCTCCGCCGGCGGCAAGCAGCAGGACGGTCATGCCCCCCGCTGCCAGCCACCAGCCTGCGGGCCAGCCCAGAATCCCGCCGCCATCTTCGCCGCGGACCGGGGTCGGCGCGCCGAACAGCCGCTCGAGCCTAGGCGCGAGCAGAAGCCCGTGCAGCAGCAGCCCCTCCGCCAGCGTCCGCACGACCGCGCCCATGACGTCGAGCCCCAAGAAGCTGTGCAGCAGCATCAAATAGACGAGCGTAAGTCCCGTCAAGCCGAGCCCCCACTGGCGAAGCCAGACGAGCGACTGGATCGCCGCCGCCATCATGCCAAGTCCGCTGATGAGCAGCAGCGTACGCGTCTCCCCGCTCAAAGCAAGCGAGCCTTGCGCGAGCAGCATCGCGTCCGCCCGCACCGCATTCGCGATCCGCATCAGCGCAGCCCATAGGGAACCGGCGTGCGGGGAATAAATCAATCCGACCGCGAGCACGACGATGGACGCGTTGGCCGCGAACGACGCCGCGACGGGCGGCATCAGCAGGCCGACCGCCAGGAAGCCGCCGACCGCGGCGGCGACCGGGGCGATCCGGTACAGCTCGGTGTATTTGCTCAACTGTACGAGCGGCAGCAGCCATTCCATGAACAGCCCGAACAGGAGCGCCGTCGTCAGCAGACGCCGCATCCCCGGGCCGAAGAAGGCGATCATCTCCAGCTTCTCCGCACGGGCGCGCGACCGTCCTGAACCATGCGGCATGCGCCCATTACGACTGTCCATACCGCGTCCCTCCTTCCGTCGATTCCGCCCTTACGGCCGGCTCGATCATATAGGATGCCGTAAGCGGCAGTGGCAGAACCTCCATGCCCGTTCCCCACGCGCGCAGCTGCGGCATGCCCGATTGTCCCTCAACGCCGCCAATGCCCAGCCACAGGCGAAACAGGCCGCCGCGCGACTGCACCCACTTGGCGGACGCCGCCAAACGCTCCATTCCCTCCAACGCCTCCGTCTCCACGATCGCGCCTCGCCGGCGGCCTGCCTTTCGCCCTTCATCGCCCGCGGAACGATCTTGTCTGCGGTCATGGCCATGCGCGGACATTCGATCCGAGCCCGTCTTGGCATCCGTCATTCCCGTAGCCTTAAGATGCCGATCTGCTATCCGCGCCTCGACACCGATGCCCGCTGCATTCGAGCCGTCCGCAGGCTGCGCCGCTGCGTTCGCCTGTTCCTTGAAGTCAGCCGCTATGCGCGCGATCGCCTCCGAACCTGCCGTCCCCTGGGTAGCCCCGACATGCCCCGCAAATCCCGCACGGGCGGCTCTTCTTGCCGCTCTGCCCGCGCGCCCCGAGAGGTGCGGCTCCGGCCTGATCGATCGCGGATCGGCGGTGACGCAGACGACGTCCGCCCCGCGGGGCAGCCCCGCCAGCGCGGCCGGCAGCCACTCGCCCAGACGGATCTCCCCGCTCGCGCGCAGCCGGCCCAGCTCTTCTTCGGCGGCTAACAGCGCCGCCCCGTCTCCGGCGCGCACCCGCCATCTGCGGCTGCCCGCGAGCAGCGTCGCGCTGCGTCCTGCGACGACCGCCTCCCTCATCGCGGCGGCGGCCCGCCCGACGGCGGCGTCGAATTGCCGGTCGCTGCCTGCATAGGAAGCGGCCGAAATATCGAGCAGCAGCGCGATTTCGCCAGGCGGATCGGGACTGGCGACACGCGTCTGCATCCCGAGTCCCCGTGCCATCGCCCGCCAGCTCACCAGCCTCAGCGGGTCGCCCGGCCGATAAATACGCGTCTGCGGATTGGCGCCCGGCTGCAGCCGGACGCGGCCATCCCGCTGCCAGGCGGCCGCTCCAGTCGGAAGAGCGCCCTTGCCTCCATCTTCCACGCTCCCATGCAGCGCCCCGCCCAGCGGATACGGCGTCTCGCCTCTTGGCGGGCGAGGACGAATCGTCACCCTGCTCTCGCCTGCCGGGTAGAACGTTCTCGTCGTCATGCCCAGCAGATCGCCGCACGCGACGGTCGGTCTGCCGAATGCGAGCTCCCCGCGCCGCAGGCTGCTAACCGTGTACGTCAGCGTTCGGGAACGGCGGAACCACGGCATATAGACGAAATTGGCCTCCATTGCGCTCTCGCCGGAAGCCGATACATTCCGAATTTCCTCGCGAACCGCCACCCACATGAGCGGCATCGGACGGCTGGTGCGAATCGTTAGCCTGACCGTCATGTCGCCGCCGTCCTCCAGCCGATCGGCCTCCACGCTGCGAACCGCCTCCACCCGTCCCGTCGCGAGATACGGCACAATCCATGCGATGACCGAAGCTGCGGCCGCCGCGGCGAACACCAGCCATTCCAGGGCGCCCCCTCGCGCCTCGGCCGCCAAGCCGGCTGCGCCGGCGAACGCCAGCATCATCAGCCGGGCGGCGTGCCGGCTTCGTACCGGCACCTCGCGGCCTCGCTCGGCGGTACGCTCAGCCTGCGCGGCATCTTCCCACCGCGCCATGCCCAAGCCTGCCTCGCTTCCCCCTGCTCCAGCGCTCGCGAGCATCGTATCGCCCGTAACCGCCCCTGCCGTGCCGCCCGCACCTTTACTCGCCTTCCGCCCGCTCATCGGCGTCTTCCGCTTTCCGCGCCGGGCGCCGGGACCGGCACCGCGGCCATGATCCGCGCGAGCACTTCGCCCGCCGTCAGCCCGGCCGCCGCGGCTTCGTCGCGCGGCACGAGCCGGTGCGCGAGCACCGCTTCGGCCGTCCGCTTGAAATCGTCCGGCAGCGCGAACCGCCGGCCTTCCATGTAGGCAGTCGCCTGCGCGGCCCGCACCCAGTCCCGCGACGCGCGCGGACTCGCGCCCAGCGCCAGCTCCTTCGCCGCACGCGTCGCGTTCGCAATATGCACCGCATACGTAAGCAGCGCCGGATGCACATGCACCGACTGCGCGTCCCGCTGCATGCGCGCCCACTCCTCCGGCACGATGACCGGACGCAGCTGCTCGGGTGCGGGACGCGGCGGCGCGTTCTCCAGCATTTGCACCTCGTGCTCCGGCGATGGATACCCGATGGACAGCCGCATGAGGAAGCGGTCCAGCTGCGCTTCCGGCAGCGGATACGTGCCGTCGTCGCGCAGCGGATTTTGCGTGGCGATCAGCATGAACGGATCCGGCAGCGGCATCGTCTCGCCATCGGCCGTAATGCTCCGCTCCTCCATCGCCTCCAGCAGCGCCGATTGCGTCCGCGGCGGCGTCCGGTTGATTTCGTCCGCCAGCACGATGTTCGCCATGAGCGGTCCTTGGCGGAAGACGAGCTCCCCGCGCTTGCCGTCCCACACCAATCCGCCGACGACGTCCGCAGGCAGCAGATCCGCCGTGAACTGAATGCGCCGGAACTCCCCGCCCATCACGCGCGCGATCGCGCGGGCCAACAGCGTTTTGCCGACGCCTGGCACGTCCTCCAGCAGCACGTGTCCGCCGGCCAGCAGCGCCGCGAACGTTTGCGCGACGACCTCGCTTTTGCCCAGCAGCACCGCGTTCACCCGGTTCATCATCAGCCGCAGCGATTGAATCGATGCCTCCGTCCAATTGTCCGTTCCCCGTCCGTCTCCAACCTGCTGCAACTCCGTCTCGCTCTTCCATGGCTGCGGTATCATCTCTACCCACATCCCTTTCGCTAGTTTCCTCTTTTCCTACCAGTCTCGCCATCCGCCGCGCGATTTACACCTGCTAGACAAGGTAGATTAGGAGAAAAGCGGCGTATGCGCTTTCTACTCGCTGTTCCATCTCCACAACAACGCTCCGGCCGCTCTTTCACTTGTCCCGACGCGCTTTACCTGACAGCATTCCCCCACATGCCTCAGCTGAGAGATCGCCCTGATCGTCCCGCTATACTTCGCCCCATAAAATCGACCTAACTCTATCTCGTGATTACCATTCTTCGAGAAATCACTTCCGCCATGCCACCGCTCCAATGCCCGTAACTTGTTTCTGCACACGACAAAAAGAGCCGCCTCCTAAGAGACAGCCCTCTCCCTGCATATAACTGCGTCCTCGTCCCTATTCCCCGCGCATCGCCTGCAGCACGTTGTCCACGTGCCCTTTCACGCGCAGGTTGCGCCACTCGCGAACGAGCTTGCCCTTCTCGTCGATCAGGAACGTCGAGCGCACGAGACCCATATACTCCCGCCCGTACAGCTTCTTCAGCTGCCAGACGCCGTACAGCTCGCACGCTTTATGGTCCGGATCGGCAAGCAGCTCATACGGCAAGTCGTATTTCGCGATAAAACGCTCATGCGTCGCGACATCGTCGATGCTGATGCCGAGCAGCACCGCGCCCTGCTCCGTGAAATCCGGCATCGCGTCGCGGAAGTCGCACGCTTCCGCCGTGCACGCCGTCGTCAAATCCTTCGGGTAGAAGAACAGCACCACCTTCTGCCCGAGATAATCGCTTAGCGACACGTTCTTGCCGCTCGCGGCCGGCAGCGTGAAGTTCGGCGCCTTTTTGCCGAGAACGGCCTTCGCTTTGATTGCTCCCATTACCAATAACCTCTTTCTTCTCTTGCCATTGAAACACGCCCGTCGCCACCTGCGCTGCCCCCGATTCTCGCCCCATGGGCTTCATTCGCGATCCTTCACCCGGCAGGCGTTCCAACCTCGTCCTACGAGCCCGCGCCCCGGTAACGCTTGATCCCCCGGTTCCAAATCCCCAGTCCGATCAGCAGCACGACCGCGCCGACCAGCGGCGTGTACAGCGCCAGCGTCGACAGCCCGTCCTCGTTGCGGTTCAGGAAATACGACGCCGGAATGACGCCGACGAACGCGAACGGCAGCAGCCACGTCAGCAGGAAGCGAATCGCTTTATTGTAAATATTGATCGGGTAGCGCCCGTACCCTTGAATGTTGTACATGAGCGGCAGAATGCCCGTCGGCGCGTCCGAGTAGAACGAGATCGCCGTCAGCGCCGTGTATAGCCCCGCGTAAATCATGACCGCTCCGATGACGAACACGAGCAGCATGACCAGATCGAGCACCTCGAACGGAAGGCCCAGCTGCGACCAGCTCAGCCCCATGATGACGAGGCCGACCGCCGAGCCGATCAAGGACGGCGGGTCGATATTTTCGAGCAGGATCTGGTACAGATTGTACGCCGGCCGCGTCAGCACCCGGTCCATCTCGCCCTTGACGATGTACCGCTCGCTGAAGTTCCACAAGTTGAAGAACGTCGTAAAGATGCCGTACGGCACCATGAAGAACCCGTACACGAAGACCACCTCGGCCTCCGACCAGCCGCCGAGCGTCGGCGTATGCTGGAACACGATCAGGATGAAAATCAGATTAAGCCCTTGGAACATCAAATCCGACAGCACCTCGAGCCAGAAGTCGGCCCTGTAGGTGAGCCGGGTCTTGGCGTAATTCTTCATATATTCCCATAGCAGGGTCACATAGAACATAAGTTTCGCTTAACCTCCTTGCACGAACAGCCGCGTCCGCGCCTTCCGCCATATCCACAAGATGGGGATGATGAGCACGAGGAACCAAACGATCTGCAGCAGCAGGACATGCCATGCGTCCGTACCGGTCGTCCGGCCGGTGAAGACGGAGCTCGGCAGGTACGTGATCGCCTGGAACGGCAGCCATTTCATGAGCATCTCCAGCCAGCCTGGGAACAGCGAGATCGGAATGACGACGCCGGTGAACAAATCGACGAGCACCCGCTTCATCCGCAGCATCCCCTCGTTGTTCTCGACGAAGAAGGCGAACAGCCCGGTCAGCATGTTGATCTGCGAGTTAATGAGGAAGCTGAATGCGAGCATGACCAGATAGAGCGCCCATACGCCCGGATCGGTCGGCAGACTGACCGGGAACAGCAGACACGCCAGCACCATGCCCGGCGCCATGAACAGCACTAAGCGGAAGATCCCCTCGCCGAAGCCCTGCATCATTTTGACCATCAAATACGAGTACGGCCGGATGAACTGGATCGCCACGCTGCCGTCGCGGATCTCATTGGCAATCTCCCGGTCGAGGTTGTTAAAGTAGAACGCCCGCGCCATCCACGATACCGCGACGTAGGTCGTCATTTGGGCCAGCGAGAAACCGCCAAGCTCGGTCTGATTATTATAGATGGCCTGCCATAGGAAATAATACGCGCCGATGTTCAGCGTATAAATAAGAATACCGCTATAGTAGTTAACCCGATAAGCCAGCATCATGATGAACCGGATGCGAATCAGGTCGATGTAGGCGCTAAGCATGGTTCACCGGCTCCTTCTCGCCCTCCGCCGGCCGACCATCCGTCTTGCCGCTGCCTGTGGCAGCATCGTCCGATGCCTGCGCCAGCTTCTCGGTCGCCTCCTTCGACGCGGAGCCCGACTGATAGATCTCTCGCACGATTTCGTCCGTGTTCGTCTCGACGATCTTAATATCTCGGATGTCCGAGCCTCCGCCCACGACCCGCGCCAGCGCATCCGACACGTTGACCGCGTGCGGCAGCCACATCTTGGCCGTCAGCTCGTTGTCGATCGACCAGACGATGCCGTCCAGATCGTTCGTCCGCTCGCGCAGCTTCGCAAGCTCCGGCTGATTGCCGAACTGGAAGTGGATCTCTCTTCCTTTGCTCCAGCGCGCCTTCAGCTCGTCGAGCCCGCCGTCGTAGATAATCCGTCCGTCGTCCAGCATGATGACCCGCGAGCAGAGCGCTTCGATATCTTGCAGATCGTGTGTCGTCAGCAAAATGGTCGTGCCGTGCTCCTTGTTCATCTGCTTGAGGAAGTCCCGGATCTCCGTCTTTACGACGATGTCGAGGCCGATCGTCGGCTCGTCGAGGAACAGAATCGACGGGTTGTGCAGCAGCGAAGCGACCAGCTCGCAGCGCATCCGCTGGCCGAGGCTCAGCTTGCGCACCGGACGGTTCAGCAGCTCGGATAGCTGCAGCCGCTCGACCAGTTCGTCCAGCCGCTTGCGGTAATCGGCTTCCGACACGCGATATACTTTGCGCAGCAGCTGGAACGATTCGATGACGCCGATATCCCACCACAGCTGGCTGCGCTGCCCGAAGACAACGCCGATGCCGCGCACGAATTTCTCCCTTTCTTTGTAGGGGACGAAGCCGTTGACTTGAATGCGGCCCGATGTCGGCACGAGAATGCCGGTCAGCATTTTGATCGTTGTCGACTTGCCCGCTCCATTCTCGCCGATATAGCCGCAAATCTCGCCCTGCGGGATTTGGAACGAAATATCTTTAACCGCGCGAATTTGATTATACTCTCGCTTGAATAGATCCTTGAGCGCGCCGCCGAGCCCTTCGCGGTTCCGCTGGACGCTGAATTCCTTGCGTAAGTCCTGTACGTCAATGGCAAGCATCTGGATTAAATCCCTCTTTTCCGCTTTCGACATTTCCTGGGAAATATCTACCGATTTCGTTGTTAATATATAAAACTTGATTCCATCCGATAGGGCCATCTATAATTTTATGATATGTAATACTACAATAGTTTTGATGTAAGGTAAATGCAGCTGAAATCATCACATCTTAATCTATACGAAATGAATGGAGTGGGAGATACCTTTATGTCTCGCGTTGAAGCTATGAAAGAAAAGAAGGCGAAGGCCAAGAAGAAACGGCCGTGGAAATGGCCGCTGCTGACGATCGGTCTTCTGATTCTCGTGTTTGCCGGCTATATGGGCTACCAGGCATTCGGCGCCTACAGAGGGCTGGACAGCCTCAATAATGACAAACCGCAAATTCCGATCGGCAGCCACGTGGAGGACGAGACGCTCAAGCCCGACGAATGGGTTGGCACCGAGCGCGTCAACATTCTGCTCATGGGCGGCGACAATCGCGGCTTGAAGGAGAACGACCAAGCGCGCTCCGACTCGATGCTCGTCGCCTCCATCGATCCGGTCACGAAGAAAGGTCATCTGTTCTCGGTACTGCGCGACACGTACGTCAAGATCGAGGGCCATGGCGAAGGCCGCATTAATACGGCGCTCGCGCTCGGCGGACCGAACCTGGCGATGAAGACGATCGGCGATCTGCTCGGCCTCAATATTCAATATTATGTGTATACCGATTTCGAAGGATTCAAATCGCTCATCGACGCAATCGACGGCATCGACTTCTACGTCGAGAAGAACATGAACTACGTCGACAACGCGGACGGCAACCGATATGACATTCATCTGAAGAAGGGCCAGCAGCATCTCGACGGCGACAAAGCGCTGCAGTACGTCCGCTTCCGCCACGACGCCATGAGCGACTTTACGCGCACCGAGCGCCAGCGCAACCTGCTCTCGGCCGTGGCCGACAAGCTGAAATCCGGCTGGAGCCTGCTCAAGATGAAGGAAATCGTCGACAGCGTGTCGCCTTACATCAAGTCGAACCTCGGCGTATCCGACATGATCAAGCTCGGCCAGCTCGGCATCGGCATCTCGATGGAAGGCTCTGCCCAGGTGCCGCCGATGGACTTGATCGGCGACAAGAAAGTAAGCGGCGCGTCGGTACTCTCCGTGCGCGACGACGACGCTCTGCACCAGTTCGTGCAGGATGAACTTACGAAGACGAAGACGCCGGACGCAACGACGGATGCGGCGACTGGCACGGATTCACCGGCCACTGCGGAGAACGGCACGAGCCAATAATAAGCAGCGTTACAGGTCGAGGGGCGTTCCGCTTGCAAGCGGAACGCCCTTCTTTCGTGCGTTAACGGTCCTCGCTTTCCGTTCAGCTTCCGAATGAGGTACACTGATATAGGCTCGAGGACGCCCCGGCGTGCGGCAGGCTGTCGATCGTGCAGGACATCTCTGCTTCAGTGTCTCCATCTTCGAGGCGAGAACGACGGTCGATCTCTCGCTGCCGTTATTCGCAGGGGCCTTTCTAGGACCCAGCCACCGGCGACTTTATCGTCTATCGTCAAATCGGCGGTAATTAGCCATCGTCCCTTGACCATCCCGGCTCCTCAGAGCGGTTAGGGTCCGTATTCTGCTTCGTGTCCGAACGCATGGATCTACGACCGCTCCATCGGATCGGTTACGCAGACTTCCGTTGTGCGTTCTCGCGACAGCCCCATTCCGATGTCCGGCTGACTCATTGGGCCGGTACCTACATATTCTCAAGGAGGATTCCCATTCCCATGACTACTTCGCGACCACGTTCCGAACAGCTGTACGCCGAAGCACTGCAGCATATCGTCGGCGGCGTCAACAGCCCGTCCCGCTCGTTCAAGGCGGTCGGCGGCGGCGCGCCCGTCTTCATGAAGCGCGCGCAAGGCGCCTACTTCTACGACGTCGACGATAACCGCTACATCGACTACCTGTGCGCGTACGGCCCGATCATTACCGGACATGCCCATCCGCACATCACGGCGGCCATTACGCGCGCGGCCGAGAACGGCGTGTTGTACGGCACGCCGACCGAGCTGGAGATTACGCTCGCGCGCAAGCTCAAGGCGGCCATCCCGTCGCTCGACAAAGTCCGCTTCGTCAACTCCGGCACGGAGGCTGTCATGACGACGATTCGCGTCGCCCGCGCCTACACGAAGCGCAACAAGATCATCAAGTTCGCCGGCTGCTACCACGGCCACTCCGACCTCGTGCTCGTTGCCGCAGGCTCCGGTCCTTCCACGCTCGGCATCCCGGACAGCGCCGGCATTCCGACGAGCATCGCGCACGAAGTCATCACCGTGCCGTTCAATGACCTGGACGGTCTGAAGCAGGCGCTCGAGCGTTGGGGCGACGACGTCGCGGCCGTCATGGTCGAGCCGATCGTCGGCAATTTCGGCATGGTTATGCCGGAGCCTGGCTTCCTGGAAGGCCTGTGCGCCATGACCCGCGAAGCCGGCGCGCTCGTCATCTACGACGAGGTCATTACCGGCTTCCGCTTCCATTACGGCACGACCCAGACGTTCGGCGCGTTCCCCGATCACGCAGCGATCGAGCCGGATCTGACCGCCCTTGGCAAAATCATCGGCGGCGGCCTGCCGATCGGCGCCTACGGCGGCCGCAAGGAAGTGATGGAGCAAGTCGCGCCGCTCGGACCGGCTTACCAGGCGGGCACGATGGCCGGCAATCCCGCTTCGATCTCCTCGGGCATCGCCTGCCTCGAAGTGCTGGAGCAGCCCGGCGTCTACGAGCGGATGGACGCGCTCGCCGCGAAGCTCGCCAATGCGATCAAGGATTCGGCCGACCGTCACGGCGTCCCGCTGACGGTGAACCGCATCCGCGGCTCGTTCTCGACGCACTTCTGCGCGCACCCGGTTACGAATTACGACGAGGCGCAGGATACGGATGGCGAAGCGTTCGCGCAGTTCTTCCGGCTCATGCTGGAGCAGGGCATCTGCCTCGCGCCGTCCAAATACGAGGCGTGGTTCCTGACGACCGCGCATACGGAAGCCGATATCGACGTGACGATCGAAGCGGCGGACAACGCGCTGCGTCAGATGGCGCGTTAATTCCTCCTGAACGATTCTCCAGTCGAAGAGACGAAAGAGCGTCTGCACCGCCGCAAGGCAGGTGCAGACGCTCTTCTTGTTCTATCCCGCCGCGTCCGCCTTGGCCAGGATATCGAGGAATTCTTCATGGATATGCCCGTTCGACGCCACCACGTGGCGCACGCCCAGGTCGTACGCGCTGCCTTTCGTATCGGTCACATGTCCGCCCGATTCGGTTACCAGCAGTGAACCGGCCGCCAAATCCCACGCGTTCAGCCCGATCTCCCAGAAGCCGCTCAGCCGGCCAGCCGCCACGTAGGCCATATGCAGCGCCGCGGAGCCGCCGGAGCGAATGTTACGCGCTTGCGGCGCGAGCGCCGCAAGTCCGCGCATATTGAGCGGCAGGGCGAACGAAGGATCGGCCGGGAAGCCGGTCGCGATGAGGCTTTGCTTTATCGTGTCCTCGCTCGAGATCGTCATCCGCTTGCCATGGACGTACGCGCCTTTGCCCTTCTCCGCCACGAATAACTCATCGCGCATCGGGTCATACACGACGCCGACGATGACTTCGCCCTTATGCGCAAGCGCGATCGAGACCGAGAAGAACGGGAAGCCGTGCACGAAGTTCGTCGTGCCGTCGACCGGGTCCACGATCCATAGGTACTCGGCGTCGCGCACGCTCTGCAGCGCCTTCGCGGACGCTTCGGGTCCCGGCTCCACGCCTTCTTCGCCCAGGAACGAATGCTCCGGGAAGTGCGTCTGGATGAGGCTGCGGATCATTTTCTCCGAGCCCTTGTCGACCTCCGTCACCAGATCCTGCGCGGAATATTTCAACGATAAGCTTGTATGATTACCGAGTTTCGTCTTGATCCATTCGCCCGCTTTCGCGGCGCAATTGATGGCCACAGCGGTAAAGCTTTTGCTTCCCACTGCGGGCTGCTGCTGATCACTCACGGGCCTACACCACTTTCCTCAAAGTTCGGCTCTGCTCTTGCAGGCCTCAAACACTCGTAAAGCTTTTACTACTATACGCCTCCCATAGCGCAAAGTTTCGTCCTAGCCGGCGGACAACCGGTCCCAATTCGCGCCCAAACGGCGGCACCTGCGCAGCCCCAGTCAACCGCTCTCTGAGCAGGGTGAGGGATGGCACGAGAATGATGCCGCCGCCAAGGCCGACAATGCTGCCGAATACCGAGGCGATCAGGCCAAGCAGCACGAGAAGCGCGATTTCCGGCATAGCTTCGGGGGCGCTTCCCTCCTGTCTGCTACTTCTGATTTTACTCCAACCGCCCGCAAGTCCGCTACCCCACGCCACGCATGAAAAAGGACATTGCCGCCGCACGCTAATCGTCCGACGCAATGTCCGTAACTCACATGATTTCGATGGTCGCCCCGTCGAGGACGCGAAAGCCTTGGCCCGCTGCCGCGAGCCGCTTCATATCGTCCATGAGGGCTATGACCGCGCCGTCCTTGTTCTTCGCTTC
The DNA here is from genome assembly GCF_042431225.1 of Paenibacillus aurantiacus. Taxonomy (NCBI): domain Bacteria; kingdom Bacillati; phylum Bacillota; class Bacilli; order Caryophanales; family Paenibacillaceae; genus Paenibacillus; species Paenibacillus aurantiacus. The sequence goes on from NZ_JBHMDO010000015.1 coordinate 112,956, forward strand.
GAGCATGCAGTCCAGCTGGTTGACTGAGCCCGCCACTTCCCGCAGGAAGCGCAGCACCGGCTCCGCATCGACATTGTCGGCATGACCGCGCGGATCTCGCTCGCTCTTGGGACTCGACAAATGCAGCTTTGGCGCCAAGCGTCCTTCGAAGCTGACCGGCGCGCCTCCCGCCTGATGGCCGGAACGATCCTCACCGCCCGCGCGCGCCGCGCCGACAGCGACCAGCTCGCGTTCGGGCTTCGCCGCTCCGCCCTGCCAATCCCACGTGCGGAGAATGCGCGGCCACAGCTCGCCGTACAGCGAGGCGTCGCGCTCGCCGCCATCGTTGACGGCGTGATGATGAAGATCGAGCACGACCGGCACGCGGACCGCTTCAGCCGCTTCGAGCGTTTCGCGGAGCGTGAACGTCTTGTCGTCGTTCTCGAGCGTAATCCGGTTGCGAAGCCGATCTGGCAGCGCGCTGAACTGCTCGATGAATCTCGCCTTCGACTTCGCCTTATCGCCATAAGCGCCGCCGACGTGAATATTGCACTTGGTCGACTCGTCCAGCCCCATCTCCTCTAACATGCGGACATGGTACTCCATGTCTTCCTTCGACTTGGCCAGCACCTCAGGCCGCGGCGTACTGAACACGCAGAAGTGGTCGGGATGGAACGAGACGCGCATTCCCTTCTCCTTCGCGAACGCGCCGATCGCTTGGAACGACGGGCGCAGATCCGGCCACGGCGACCAGTCCGCGAACTCGTCATGCGTGACGAGCGGAATGAGCTTGGACGAGAAACGGTACATCTTGATATCGTGCGCCACGGCGTGCCGCATGACCTTGAGCGTGTTGTGTAAATTCTCTTCGGCGATCCGCGTAAGCTTGCGGAGGCCGGCCTCCCTATCGGCCAGTTTGGTGAAATTGGCGTATGTCATCGTCTTGGACGGCGACTTGTTCGGCAGCAGCGTGGTCATGGCGACGAAGCCGAAGCGGACGATCATGCGCCCTGTTCCCCGAAGAACATCTCGTAGGCAAGCGCCGTCTGCACGCGCGCTTCCTCCTCCGTCAGCTTGCGAACGAGCTCCATCTCCACTTGCGTGACTTCCTCGCCCTGAAAGTTGATTTCCGCGATGGAGGCCAGAATGCGCACGATCGCGATCGCCTCGTTCTCCGGCGTGTAGGCAATGACCTTCTGTCCCGCGGGGAATACGCGGAAGCCGCTTTTCATCATTTTGCCCTTGCCGTATTCGAGCAGCTCGTACAGCTCCTGCGCCGACTTGAACTTGCAGACCGAATTAAACTCCGTTTGGAATCCCATCGTCTAACCTCCGTTTGTTCGATTGTGGAAATACACCGTCCTGTCCCCCTTGCGGTCAAAGCGACAAGGGGCAGCCGGCTTGTCCCGCCAATTCCGTTATGTACAAGGATGCCCTGAAGAAGGGCTCATAATGAAACGGCGGCGGATGTCCCGCCGCCTGCCTGGTGTATGTTATAAGTGCCGTATGTTATAAGTGCCGCAGCGATTAATTGCCGCCGCCGTAATCAATGCGCTGCTTCTCCGCATGACGGGCAATGGCCAGCTCGATCAGCGTGTCGAGCAGCTCCTGGTAGGAGACGCCGGATTCCTTCCACATCAGCGGATACATGCTGTAAGGCGTGAAGCCCGGCATTGTGTTGACTTCATTAATGAACAGCGCGCCGTCGTCCTTGCGCATGAAGAAATCGACGCGGGACAGGCCGGAGCCGTCGATCGCCTGGAACGCGCGGACCGCCATGTCGCGCACCGCCTGCGCGGTCTCGGCCGGAATGTTAGCCGGAATATGCATCTGCGATTTGCCGTCGACGTATTTCGCCTTGTAGTCGTAGAATTCGTTCGACGATGCGATCTCGCCCGGCACGGACGCGCGGGGCTCGTCGTTACCGAGCACGCTGACCTCGATCTCGCGGGCATCGACGAACTCCTCGACGATGACCTTGCGGTCGAAGCGGAACGCGTAATCTACGGCCTCGATCAGCTCTTCTCGGTTGCGTGCCTTGGAGATGCCGACGCTCGATCCAAGGTTGGCCGGCTTAATGAAGCATGGGTAGCCGAGCGCCACTTCGATCTCCATGATGAAGAACGCGCGATCCTTCTCCCATTGCGTCCGGTTGAAGTACCGGAACACGCATTGCGGCAAGCCCTCCTGCGCGAATACCTTCTTCATGAGAATCTTGTCCATGCCGACAGCCGAGGCTAGAACCCCGGCGCCCACATACGGAATATTAGCCATCTCGAACAGCCCTTGAATCGTGCCGTCCTCGCCGAACGTGCCGTGCAGCAGCGGGAACACGACGTCCAGCGGCTTCGCAGCCGAGGTGGCCACAGCCGAGGCGCTATCGAAAACCGGCATCAGCGCTTCCGTCCCCGAGGCGGATTCGCCGCCGGCCAGCCGGAGCAGTTCCAGCTCCGTCGGTGCCGCCAGCAGCGTCTGTCCGGAGCGCCACTCGCCGTTCTTTCCAATATAGAAAGGTTTGATCTCGTACTTGTCGTAGTTAAAGGCTTTCATGACCGCGAGCGCGGTTTGCAGCGACACTTCATGTTCGCCCGAGCGTCCCCCGTAAACGAGTCCAACGCGCACTTTCTCCCCCATGAGCTTATCCTCCGGTTACGTATAATTTCCCTCTTTCACTGACCTCCATGCAGATTGAGCTTCTATTCAAAGCGCATGCGCATTAAAACTCATCGGCTATATGAAAGAATCGGTACCGCGTCTGTTCCGTCCACGCGTAGGAATCCTTGTAGTCCCAGTAACGGTGCCGGCTTGGGACCGTGTTCGCGTTCACCAGCGGCATGCCGCTCGCGTCGAATGCCGTCACGATCGTCGAATGCTGGAACCGGCCATCGCCGCTCCAGTCGTACATAATCACGTCGCCGAGCGCAAGCTCCGACGCCGATTCGACGGCGATCGCTCGCGTGCCGACCCGCCTCGACGCACCCAAATACGTATGCAGCGCGTTCGATACCGCCCAGCTGTAGCTCCACGATTCACGGCCTCCGGCGCGGCCCTTGTACCACCAGCCGGAATCCCTTTTACCAGTATAGTTCATCGGCGCTTGGCCTGCAAAGAGGCACTGGGACACATAGTTGGTGCAGTTCACCTCGAAATTCTCGTACGCGGGATTCGCCTCGTTCCACCACCGGTCGGCATATTCCGCGGCCAGATCGCGGCGGTAGCGAATGCCTCGCGAAGGCTTGAATCCGGATAAGACGTCATAATTAATAAAGGGCTTCGAGCCGGAGCCATGCACGATGCCTTCCTCCTCGTAGAAATCCGCCGCGGCGCTTTGCGGATCGCGAAGCGCGTAGCGGGGACGACGCTCGGACAAGTTCGGTTCGACGCGCGCGATTCGGTATTCGCCGCCATCGCCGGAGAACCAGATACGCTCGCGTTCGGCGCGATATTCCGTATAAGTCCGCCCGAGCTGCTCGACCGTGCGAGAGATGTGCAGCTTGATCAGCACGATCACTTCGCGGCCGGATGCCGATTCGCTGACGCGCTCGATCTCCACCCTCGTCTCGCTCTTGCCGGGGATCGCGCCCCGCAGCAGCTCCGCTTCCTTCAACCTCGCCAGCTTGGCGCCATAGCGTGCCAAGTGGTCGGGGTCCTGTATCAGCGTTTCGAATGCCGGGGCGTAGCGGTCGATCTCGGCCTGATTGTACAGCTGGACGTATCGGCGCAGCGCGCCCTTCCACCCTTCCGGCTCTGCCGGTTCGGCGGCGGCCCGGCGATTCGCCGAACTGACGGACGTCTGCGGTTTGGGCGCTGCGGTGCGCTTGACCGTTCTTTTCGTGTTTCCTGCTCGCGGCATGACGACTACCTCCCTGCGACCATTTTTTCTGGCGGGCAAAGTTGGTTCATTATATGAGCTTTCGGGCAAAATCATGAGGAATGGTTGCGGCGGCCGATGCGCAGCTTGGCATTCGGCGGAAATCAAAGGATTCGTCTTTACGAAACGTACGGCTTCGCGGTATACTAAGAACGAAGGAATTTTGAAATTAAGTTTTGCGCAGTGAAACTAACTGGATAAGATTGCTGGTCATTCGCCAGGCAGCCGCCCGACGAGCGTCCAGTGATTATTCGCGCGCAAGTTCTCCTGACGCCCATGCTTCCGCCGCTCGCATTCGCGCTGCTTCGGAAGTTGGCCATAGATGCACTTACATTCTTATATTTAGGAGGTCTCACCCAACCATGTCCCATCAAAACGAGTACTCCGTTCGTTCCTCGCTGGAAGTTGGCGGCAAGTCGTACGCTTACTACCAGCTGCCTGAGCTTGAGAAGCAAGGTCTCGGCGACATCTCGAAGCTGCCTTTCTCCATTAAGGTGCTGCTCGAGGCTGCCGTTCGTCAATTCGACGGCCGCGCGATCACCAAGGAGCACGTGAAACAACTGGCAACGTGGGCCGCTGGCCGCGAAGACAAGGAAATCCCGTTCATTCCTGCCCGCATCGTCCTGCAGGACTTCACCGGCGTACCGGTTGTCGTCGACTTGGCAGCCATGCGCGACACCGTGAAGAAATCGGGCGGCGATCCGAAACAAATCAACCCGCTCGTACCGGTCGACCTCGTTATCGACCACTCGGTCATGGTTGATGCATTCGGCAGCCCGGAAGCGCTCGAATACAACATGAACGTCGAGTTCCAACGCAACGAAGAACGCTACCGTTTCCTGCGCTGGGCGCAAACGGCGTTCGACAACTTCCGTGCGGTTCCGCCGGGCACGGGTATCGTTCACCAAGTTAACTTGGAGTACCTGGCATCCGTAGCGGCTACGAAGACGGTCGGCGGCGAGACCGTCGTCTATCCGGACTCCCTGGTCGGCACCGACTCCCACACGACGATGATCAACGGTCTCGGCGTAGTAGGCTGGGGCGTAGGCGGCATCGAAGCGGAAGCCGGCATGCTCGGCCAACCGCTGTACTTCGTCACGCCTGAAGTCATCGGCTTCCGTCTGACGGGCAACCTGGCAGAAGGCGCGACGGCGACCGACCTGGCGCTGACTGTTACCCAAATCCTTCGCAAGAAGGGCGTTGTCGGCAAATTCGTCGAATTCTTCGGCCCAGGCCTCTCCAACATCGGCCTCGAAGACCGCGCGACGGTTGCCAACATGGCTCCGGAATACGGCGCGACGATCGGCTTCTTCCCGGTCGACGACGAAGCGCTTCGCTTCCTGCGCAACACAGGCCGCACCGAAGAGCAAATCGCGCTTGTCGAAGCGTACTATAAAGCACAAGGCATGTTCCGTACGGACGAGACGCCGGATCCGGTCTTCACCGACGTGCTCGAGCTTGACCTGTCGACAGTCGTACCGTCGCTGGCTGGTCCGAAACGTCCGCAAGACCGCGTCGAGCTGACGAACATGAAAGAATCGTTCAACGACATCATCCGCACGCCGATCGACAAAGGCGGCTACGGCCTCTCCGACAGCAAGATCGAAGAAGTCGTCGAAGTGAAGCACCCGAACGGCGCGCTGAGCAAAATGGGCACGGGCGCAGTCGTCATCGCGGCGATCACATCTTGCACGAACACATCCAACCCAAGCGTAATGCTGGGCGCGGGTCTCGTGGCGAAGAAAGCGGTCGAGCGCGGTCTGAAGAAACCGGCTTACGTAAAGAGCTCCCTGACGCCAGGTTCCCTGGTTGTTACGGACTACCTGGAGAAAGCCGGCCTGCTCGACTCGCTCGAAGCGCTCGGCTTCCACGTCGCAGGCTACGGCTGCGCAACATGCATCGGTAACTCCGGCCCACTGCCGGACGAAGTGAGCAAAGCGATTGCCGACAACGACATGACGGTTGCTGCCGTGCTGTCCGGTAACCGTAACTTCGAAGGCCGCGTTCACGCGCAGGTGAAAGCGAACTACCTCGCTTCCCCGCCGCTCGTCGTCGCTTACGCGCTGGCTGGCACCGTGAACATCGACCTGGCGAAAGATCCGATCGGCTATGACGCGGACAACGTGCCGGTCTACCTGAAGGATATCTGGCCGACGAACAAAGAAATCGCGGACGCGATCGGAGTCGCGATGAGCCCGGATACGTTCCGCGCGAAATACGCGAACGTCTTCACGCAGAACGAGCGTTGGAACGCGATCGATGTGCCGCAAGGCGAAAGCTACGAGTGGGACGCGAAATCGACGTACATCCAAAACCCGCCGTTCTTCGAGAACCTCGGCCAAGGCATCAACGACATGGCCGACATCAAAGGCGCAAGCGTGCTTGCCCTGCTCGGCGACTCCGTGACGACGGACCACATCTCGCCAGCCGGTAACATCAAAGGCGACAGCCCTGCGGGCGAATACCTGCAAGCGAACGGCGTAGCCAAAGTCGACTTCAACTCGTACGGTTCCCGCCGCGGCAACCACGAAGTCATGATGCGCGGTACGTTCGCGAACATCCGTATCCGTAACCAAGTGGCTCCGGGCACGGAAGGCGGCGTAACGACTTATCTGCCGTCCGAAGAAGTGATGTCGATCTACGACGCGTCGATGAAATACCAAGCCGACGGCCAGAACCTCGTCGTTATCGCAGGCAAAGAATACGGTACAGGCAGCTCCCGCGACTGGGCGGCCAAAGGCACGTACCTGCTCGGCGTCAAAGCGGTTATCGCCGAGAGCTTCGAGCGGATCCACCGTTCCAACCTCGTGGGCATGGGCGTACTGCCGCTCCAGTTCCAAGAAGGCACCGGCTGGAAGACGCTGAACATCACGGGCCGCGAGAAATTCGATATTGTCGGTCTGACGAACGATGTACAACCAGGCCAAGCGGTCCAAGTCATCGCTACGCGCGAAGACGGCACCACGTTCGAATTCCCGGTACGCGTCCGCCTCGACTCCATGGTCGACGTCGACTACTACCGTAACGGCGGTATCCTCCAAACGGTACTTCGCCAAATGATCGCGAACAACGCGAAGTAAGATAAGTAATAGCAGCATTAGCGGGATGAACATTCATCCCGCTAATGTTTTATATGGCGCATGGTTTAGGCGATTCAGGAATAGCCGCGCCTCAATACGCGAACGACAAGCAAGGGCTCTCCCTAGTCATGACAATGACATGACAATGGGAGAGCCCTTGTTTGTTATGCGCTGACCCGCGCCGGCCAATTGACTTAGCTGTGGAGAACCGACGAACGCTTACGAGTTTTAAGAAGCAGCATGAGTCCCGTCATCGCCACCATACCTAGGGCAATCCACTGGGATGTGGAGAAGTAACCTACATGCCCGCGTATATTATCGCCTCGAACAAATTCGATCATGAATCTTCCGAACGCATAAAGCATAAGATAGATCCCCGCGATAAGCCCGTTCGCCTTCGTTCCTTTCCCCAGCCGGATTAGCAGGAAGAAGAGGCCGAAGTTAAACGCGCTCTCCAGCAGCTGCGTCGGCACGAGCGGCACGCCGTTGGGGGCGTAGTCGGAATCGTGGAACGTGATGCCGTACCAGCTGTCGGTCTCTTCCCCATAGCAGCAGCCAGCCAGAAAGCAGCCGATTCTCCCGAAGCCCTGCGTCAAGGCAATCGACGGGGCGAAGAGATCCAAGTAGCGCAGAAATTCGAGCTTCTGCCATCTACAATAGACGTACCCAGCCAGAAGGCCCCCGATAATGCCGCCGTATACGACGAAGCCTTGCGAGAGGTTGAGCATAATTGCGGGATCAGCCAGGATCTCCCGGCCAATCGTAATCCAATACAACAGCTTAGCGCCAATAGCTCCTCCCAATAAGCTCCACATCGTTAACGCCGAGAGGTGGTCCGGTGCCAGCCGCTGCTTCTCCACCCGATAGACGATGATTCGAAAGGCAAGCAGAACGCCTATCGCGATCATGAGTCCGTATCCATAAATCGTAATCGGTCCCAGATGAATCAATTCATTGTGCATGGCTATCTTCCTCCGATTATTCGTTTTTCCGTATTCGCACGACTAAGAGCTCGTACATACTACACATTGTAGTATCGCGATTCATAAAAATAAGGGGATTAAGAATCCCCACCCAGCATCAGCAGCATCAAGATCGAACAGGAGGCTAGCAGCGGCCTTAGCAGCGCAATCGGCACGCGAACCGACTGATCCGGCTCCAGCACCTGCAGCATCCGATAATGAAGCGCGGTCGTCTCAAAATGCACCGCGGTCTCGATTCGCCTGGTATGCCCGAGCTTCGACAGCGCGAGCAGCACTTGGCCCAAATACCGCTCCGTCCCCATTCGCCGAATGACGAACCGGTCGGCGAACAGCTCCTGCCAAGTTCGATAGTAGGTCAGAATCGGCTTGACGATCGGCAGGTACCGAAACCCGTCCATTAGCAGCGTCGAGAAGAACAGCTTCAGATTGTCGCGGCTGCGGCAGTGGTGCCTCTCGTGCAGGAGAATCGCTTGGACCTCCTTGTCGTCGAACCGCTCGAGGACCGCGGTCGAGACGACGATTCGGGGACGAAGCATCCCGATCGTCAAGGCGACGAAAGCCTCGCTCCGCACGACGAGCACTTCCGTTCCCCACTCGCGATACTTATAGTTCAGACGTTTAGTAAGCTTGTCATGCCTCATCGCGCCGAACTGCGCGAGCCACTGTCTCGACAGCCGCCATTGCCGAACGCACCGCCAGATGATCCGGCTGAGCGTATAGCCGATGACGAGATCGATAAGTATGTAATTGATCTGGACGGCATGGGCGACTCCATGACGGAACTGGTGTACGATGAATAAGCCCATCTGGACGATGATGGCCGTCACGAAGAGGATCATCAGCCCGTAAATCCCTCTTAGCTTCGTCTCGGGTCTCATTACGTCCTCCCGTTCTTCAGGTCGTTGAGCTTGCGTTCGAGCCTCGCGATGACCACGGGGTCGACATCGTCCAGCGCATCGATCATATGGGTGACGACCAGATCGCCGTACTCCTGGATCAAGCCTTGGGATACTTCCCGTGTCTGCTCGGTTAGGAATTGCTCCCGGGACTGCACCGGACTGAACTTCGCGACTCGGGCCCGGCCGACTCCGGTCTGCGCCTTGGTCAGATGTCCCTTGCCTTGCAGGCGGTTCATGACGGTCATGACCGCATTCACCGTAATCGGGCTTTCATCGTTCAGTATCGTCTGGACCTCCTTAATGCTCAAGCCGGGCGAGGACCACAGAATATCCATAATACGGGCCTCGAGCGGGCCGAAGAACCGATTCAATCCTTCGCCGCCGATGTTCATTCTTTTGATAGGCATGATCATTCCACCTCGTACTACAGAGTGTAGTATGGTCGTGACGGATTGTCAACGTTGCGGACAAAGGGCTTCGCCCTTCAAATCCCGCTTTTCTCCCTCTCCCCTCCGCATCTGCTGTCTGGTTAAGCAAGGGCTCCGCCCCCTTGACCCCACTTTTGTTGTTCCCTCCCCCTTCCCGCTCCGCTGAGGGGAACCAAAGGGCTTCGCCCTCTGGACACCCTCTTCGTGCAGCCACAATTGTTCGCGGTCGGCGGGTCGGCTTGAGCAAGGCACGCTTTTGTCCTCGCGGACAAAGCTTCAGTGGGTTTTGAAGTCAGTCCGATGTCATAAGCCTGTCAACTATAGGCCATTGGTGGCTTCACCGGACGGTTTTCATTAAGGCACGCTTTTGTCCTCGCGGACAAAGCTTCAGTGGGTTTGAAGTCAGTCCTAAGACATAAGCCTGTCAACTATAGGCCGTGGGTAGCTTCACCGGACGTGTTTTCCGTAAGGCACGCTTTTGTCCTCGCGGACAAAGCATCAGTGGGTTTGAAATCAGTCCTAAGACATAAGCCTGTCAACTATAGGCCATTGGTGGCTTCACCGGACGGTTTTCCTTAACCTGACAGCATTGCCCTCCGCCGAGGGGAACCAAGGGACCCGGCCCTTGCTTATGCTTTCGAAGCGCGTTTTCCGCCGGAAAACGTTTAGGATACCCGGAATCAGCGTACCTCGGGGCGAGACCGCGATTGTCCAAGCAAATGGAATTACAAGTCGGATCCACACGCAATTTCCATTGGACAAAGCTCTTGTTCATGCTTCATTTGCAACGTTTTGCCTTGAGGCGGTATCATGCTTCGTTACATTTCTCTTGATGGCTCCGTGCTGACCTTCGCTTACGTCCGCTTGCGCGGACACGCTTTACGTTTTTAGCCAACGCCCTTAAAAATAAAGACGGCATGCGCTCCTTCCCGCGCATGCCGTCTTCTCCTACACCTTAATAGCCGTAAACCTCGAAGTTCCATAACGAGTAGCCGTACTGCGTAGCGCGCTCCGTGCCGTACATCCGGACGTAGCGCCCCTTGCCGCTCACCGCCAAATCCTGCTGGCCGCCAGCGCCGGTCGTCGTGCTGTAAACGTCCGTCCAGTTCGCGCCGTCCGCCGACACCTGCAGCTTGAACGATTTGGCATAGGCCGCTTCCCAGTTCAGCTTCACGCTCGTAATCGTGCGCGATTGGCCGAGATCGACGGAGATCCACTGCGGATCGACGCCGGTCGCGGAGCCCCAGCGCGTGCCATTGTCGCCGTCGACGGCCGCTGCAGCTGCGAACGCATCCTGTACCGACGATGCTGTCGCGGTCTTATTCAAGGACAGCAGCGTCGCATTCTGAGCCGCGGCAGGCTTACCGTACACTTCGGCTTCAAACAGCGAGTAACCGTAGACCGTGCCGCGCTCGGTGCCGTAGATGCGCAGGTAACGTCCCGTACCCGCCGCGGTTATCTCGTCGATGCCGCCGTCGCCGGTCGTCGTACTGTAGATGTCCGTCCACGATGTGCCGTTATCGGACACTTGGATTTTGTACGATTTGCCGTACGCCGCTTCCCACGTCAGCTTCACGCGGCTAATTTGCTGCGGAGAGCCGAAATCGATCGCGAGCCACTGCGGGTCCGCGCCGCTTGCGGACGCCCAGCGCGTCTGCGCATTGCCGTCGACCGCATTCGCGCCGGCGAACGGCGTCTCCATCGAGGAGACGGTTACCGTTTTGCCCAGCGCGATGTTCGTCGTGTCGCCCGTGCCTCCCCCGTTGTCGCCGCCGCCGTTGCCCGGATTCGTCCAGTTGTCGCCGGCATTCGAGTTCGTCATCGGATTCACCTTGACGAGCGACTTCGCCGCGATGACCGCGGTGCCCGTCGTCGCTCCTGCCGCGTTCTTGAACGTGACGGTTACCGGCGCGGAGGTCGGGTTCCAGACGAGCGCGGAATACGTGCTGCCTTTCTTGTATACCGTTGCGCTGCTCCAGCCCGTCGCGTACACCTCTTTCGTGCGCGTGCCGAGCGTCGCCATGTTGTTGACGAACCAGTACGTGTTGAAAATTTCGTTGCGCTGCAGCTTCGTCGCATCCCATTTGGCAAGCGCGCCCTGCGGGTCGCTCAGCGCCTGGATCGGCCAGACGATATGCTGCCATTCCGTCTCCGGTCCGCCGTTGTCGGTTACGAAGCCGTTGTACAGCCCTGCCGCTTTGGCCGGGTCGAGTCCGTAGCTGGTCAGATATTCCGCCGTCGGCAGCCAGTGAATGCCGTAGATGTGCACCGGCAAGCCGCTGAAGAACGTGCCGTAGAAGTACGACGAGCCGTACACTTGGCCGACCGACTTGTGCTTCCATTGCGGCAGCCAGTTGTCGCCATCGTAGTTGAACCAGTATTGCTCGATCGCCTTCAGCTCGGTCGTGAAGCCGTAGATCGACGCGTCGCGATTCGCTTGATCGCCCGTCAGCAGGCTCCACATGTATTGGCCGACCCAGCCGAACAACGATTCGCCGGCGGCTTCCTGGTTGTTGCCGCTGTCGTTGTCCGCGTAGCCGCCCGCCCACGAATGGCCTTGGAACGGATCGAAGCTGCGGAAGAACGGATACATGCTGTCCGTGCGCGACGGATTCGCATAATCGCGGATCAGGTTGTCGACCATCGGTCCGTATTGCGTGCGGAACGTATCGTCGAAGGTCGCCAATACCGCGGATGCGAATACGTAATAGCCGTACGTAAAGTGATGGTCCGTAATGCCGACGTTCGCGCCGAATTCGCTGGAGCGATAGTAGGTTGTGCCCCAATCCGAGTTGTAATAGAAGAAATAGTCCGGCTCGCCCTCGGTGTACGTGTACCAGTCGGTCAGAATCGTCTTCATGCGCGCGAGGAACTTGTCGCGGTACGCCGTCTCGCCCATCTCGTTGGCCGCCAGGACGCCCATCGCGAGCGGATGAAGCCGTTTGCCCTGCCAGTAGGCGTCGGCCGCCATCAGGTTCGTGGCCGTTTCTTCGTCGAGCGTTTGGAGGTACGCCTTCATGTTCGTCTTGCTGTATTCCGGATTCGTCGGCTCGGTGAACTGCGGCACCATGCCGTAGAAGCGGTCGACCGTCGTGAAGGCGTTGCCTTCGCGCACCTTGAGCGTGCCGCGGATCGACGGGTACGTGTAGGCCGTCAGCGGCGACGTCGTGATTTTCCATTGGTGCGGATAGAGCGCCGTCAGCGTCTGGTTGGAGAAGCCGGTGCGCTTCAGCTCCGTCGTGATGTTGAAGTTGGTCGTCACCTGCGCGGTCGCTTCATTATAGTTGTAGCTGACCTTCGTGTCGGTCACGAACGCATAGGCGTGCTGGTAGAACTTGTTCAGATCGGCCGCCGAAGGCAGCGCCGCGATCGCCAGGTAGTTCTGGCCGCCGCCGAGCTGGATTTTGATCTTCGCGCCCGCTTTCTTGAACACCGTGCCAGCCGGGGCGAAAATGCCGTAGTAGCGCGTCTGAGGCGTTCCGTTCGGGTTGTTGTCCACGTTCGCGACGCGCACGCCGATGCGGTCTGTTGTCAGCGTCGCGCCGTCCGTCGTCAGCACGGCGGTACCCGCGTCGTTGAACAGCTGGTTAATGAGCGGCGAATAGATTTCGACCGCGTTCGGATCGCTGAACGTGCTGTACACGTACGGCGAGCCTTTGGAGAGCGTCACTTTCATTTTGTCCGTGGCGTCATCGCTCAGCACGGTGTTCACCGACCAGTCGCCATAGCCCGATACGCGCGGCTTCATGTTGGCGCTGTTGATGTTGCTCGCCATCAGATACAGGTCCGGATTGCCGTCCGCGCTGACGACGCTGCCATCGGCGTTCGCCCAGCCGGAGCCCGGATTCAAGATGCCGAGGCCTTGCTGGAAGAACTTCGACTTCAGCGGCAGCGTGATCAAGTAGTCGCCGAACGGCTTGATCAGAATCGACTGCCACCAGTCGTTCGAGGCGATCGGCGCGTTCACGCTGCTCGATTTGTTCTCCGGATACTTCGGCTGCGGCATGCGGATGTCGTTCGTCAAATAGCTGCCTGCACCGAGCGATACCTTCGTCGGCGTCGGAAGCGGCGGGATCGTGTACGTCGGCTGCGGCTGACCCGCCACGTAATCGTACACTTCGAATTCCAGCAGCGAGTAGCCGAACGTCGTCGCGCGGCCGATGCCGTTCATCCGGACGTAGCGGCCCGTCGCATACAGCGGAATCTCCTGCTTGCCGCCGGCTCCGCGCAGCTCGCGGTATACGGTCGTCCACTGCGTGCCGTTCGCGGACACCTGCAGGTCGAACGCGCGGCCCGCGGCTGCCTCCCAGTTCAGCACGACGCGGCCGATCGTCCGGGATGCGCCCAGGTCGACGCTGATCCATTCGTTGTCCGTATGGTTGGAGCCCCAACGGGTGCCCGTGTTGCCGTCCACCGCGTTGGCGGGGAGGGTCGCGCCGGGAGGAAGATAGCCCGATTGCTCATAGGAAGAGACGGTGACCGGCTTGTTCAACGCGACGTTCGGGCCGTACTGCACCGGCGGCTGGTTCACGCCGCCCGTTCCGTACACTTCAAGCTCGAGAATCGAGTAGCCGTATGCCGCCAGCGCCCGCTGCGTGCCGTAGACGCGCACATACCGGCCCGAGCCGCTCAGCGTCAGATCGTCGACGCCGCCGTCGCCCGTCGTCGTGCTGTAGACGTCGGACCACGTCATTTCGTCGCTGGATACCTGCACCTTATAGGCTTTGGCGTACGCGCCTTCCCATTGGATCTTGACGCGGTCGATCGCCGCCGTCGCGCCGAGGTCGATATAGATCCATTGCGGGTCCGTCCCCCATGCGCTCCCCCAGCGGGTCGCCGTATTGCCGTCGACTGCCAGATTGGCGGCGTTCGCGCCCTCCGACGAAGACGCGTAAGCGGTTCTGCCTTGCGACAAAAGGTAAGAGCCCGGTGCCGCCTGCGCTTCCCGTAGAAGCAGCGAAGACAGCATCGATAGCAGCATGGCTGCGGCGACCGTGTAGATAAGCGGTTTCCTCATCCGCTGCGTCGCCGTTTGGCTTGCGGTGTTCATCATGTTACCTCCCAAAATTGTTCGAAGTTGGCGTTGCTTTCGTGCACGTCGTTGTCCGCCTCTCGCCCCTGCTGACCGTTCGTGGTGTCGCTTGCGCGGGCTGTCCGTCTGCCCCCTTTCTCAACCGGATTAAAAACGCGATCTCGTATTCGCATGACCCAGTATACCGCCCGTCTCCGACCCGGGAACATGCCGAAAATTAGCGATTGATACCCGAATTTTTATGAAATTAGGGAGTGAAAAACAAAAAACATGCGCGGAAGAAACAAGATGTCAGACCGATAAAAAGTCTGGATTCTTGTTCCAGCGCAATAGTTTAGACAGGGTTGAACGTCTAAAATCTTGCGCCCGCACATGTTTTTTTAGGCTATTCTAACGTCTGAAACCATTTGGCCCTCTTTAAACGGAGCCCCATAAAAAAACGCCCGCACCAGGTTCCCCTGATCCGAACGTCTCTCTCCTCTCATACGGCTTAGCGGAGCAGCGCGCCAATTCGTCTAGCCGCTTCCATAATCGCCGGGATGTATTCGCCCATGGCATCCAGCGTGAGCCGATTGGACGGGCCGGACACGGACAGCGCGGCGACCAAAATGCCCGAACGGTTGTACACCGGGGCGGCCACGGCCGCGGCGCCGGCCTCCCGTTCCTCGAAGCTTGTCGCATAGCCGCTGGCGCGGATCTCCGACATCATGCGGCGGAATTGATTGCGGTCGACCGCCTCCGGCCATGTCGAATCCCGCAGCAGCTCCTCCCGCTTCTCGGGACTTTCGAAGGCGATCAGCACTTTGCTGGATGCGCCCACGTACAGCGGCAACCGAGCCCCGACCGGCGCTACCCTTCTTACGGCCTGGTTGCTCTGCACCGCTTGAATGCGAATCCGCTCGCCCCCATCCCGAATATAGAGACTGACCGTCTCCCCCAGCGTATCCCGCAGCCGCTCCATCTCCGGCAGGCCGATAATGCCCGGATCGTCCGTCTGCGGCATGTTCGCCGACAGCTCCCACACCCGCAGTCCGAGCCGGTAGCGCTCGGTCAGCCGGTCGCGGGCGACGAATCCTTTATCCTCAAGCGTGGCGAGCATCCGGTGCACCGTGCTTTTGTGCAAACCCGTCTGTTCGGCCAGCTCGCCCATCGCCCACTCGCTTCGAATCGTAAAACAGAGCAGCAGATCCAATGCGCGCTCGACGGCGCGAACGTTCGATTTGCCTTCTTCGCTCATGATGCCGCACCACCCTTCTTATGTTTCACGTAATGAAACTCTGTTACGCACAGTATATCAAATGAGAACTATTCTCGTAAAGCATTATGACAGGACGCGCGCGAATATTTCAGCTTCGTTACAAGCCGTTAACATTACGTCGACATACATTGACAGGCTTGCGCAGCCCATCATACGATAGGAGTACAGAACTAGTTTAAGCGCTTACAAAAATGGGTAAAGGGGGAGTCTCCATGAGTACTTCGATCGCACCATTGCTGCCCGCCGGCGGGAGTCTGACTCCCGGTCTGTTTCCGTCCCCCGAGTCTTCGTCCGGGAAGATCGCTTCCCGTTCGCGCCGCATGCACGCGGCGATCGCGATTTGCTCCGCGCTGATCGCGATGCTAATGTTCGCCGTTCTCGTATTTCACGGTTACGTCGCGTGGGTGATTGCCCATCCGTACGTCGCCCCGCTTACCTCCAATCCGATGGAGGCCAAAGGTCTCGCTTACCAGGACGTCTCGTTCCCGAGCGCCAGCGGCCGCACGACCGTGCACGGCTGGTACATTCCGTCCGCGGCTGGGTCCGAGGACGACCCGCAGCTGGCCGGCGCCTCTTCGACCGACCTCGCCGCGGCAACAAGCCGGACGGTTATTTTCAGCCACGGCTACGGCGCGAATCGGGAAGAGACTTGGGTGCCGATGTACGATTTGGCCGCGCTCCTTCACCGTTTGCATTATAACGTTCTCATGTTCGATTATGGCTATGCCTCCTCCATCGACCGCTCGCCGGCCACCGGAGGATTCGAGGAATCCCAGCAGCTTCTCGCCGCCGTGAACTACGCCCGCTCCCAAGGCACCGACGAGCTCGTCGTCTGGGGATTCTCGATGGGCGCGGGTACCGCGCTGCAAGCCGCGCTCCAGACGGATCAGATCGACGCCATGATTCTCGACAGCTTGTTCCTTCCGACGCCGGAAGCGCTGTACGGCAACGTGCGGCAATATTTGGACCTGCCGAAATTCCCGTCGCTGCCGCTTATCCAGTGGATGCTGCCGTTCTTCACCGGAACGAACTTTAATCATATCCCATCTGGTCAGGTGCTGAGCACCTCCTATGACATGCCGGTCTTCGTCATGCATGGCACCGATGATGCCAAGGCGCCGGTCGGCACTGCCGAGCTGATCGCCGGCACCCAGACGAACTCCCTCTCCAGAGAGTGGATCGTCGAAGGCGGCAAGCACGAGCTGCTGTTCCAGACCCGGCCCAAAGAATATATCAGTCGCGCCGCCTTGTTCCTCAGCCAAGTCGATGCCGCGTTCAAGAACAAGCAAGCCGAGCAGCTGCTCGCGCATTCCGAATCTTGATGTCATATCGCCGGTCGCGTCCGAATACGCTGGATAAAGGATGCAATCGGCACGCCGCAAGTTGAACGTTCACCTAAGCCGCCCGGCTCCCCGGGCGGCTTTTTCGCATGCGGCGCGAGCCCTACATAACGAGGAGGACGATACCGTGCTGTTTGTTTACGGCCCCTATATGCCCTTAAGGCTGCTGGAGGAAATCCAATTTTGGAAGACGCAAGAAATGGAGCATACCGTCGTCATTCGCGAAATCGCGCCGAACCTGGAGCCGCCCTACGTCGCTCTGCTGCAGGCGTGGGAGCCCGTCTTCGCGCGCACGGCGCAGATGGCCGACAAGCTGCTCTCGTCGCTCGTCCCCCAGGCGGCCGACCTCCCTCCCGCTTGCCGGGAGCAGGTGGATGCGCTGCTGCGCGTCTCAGCCGAGCAATCGAAGCGTTTCATTGAACAGCTCCACCGTATGGTCAAGGAAAGCGCCGCCATCTCTGCAAGCCCGGTCGCCGTCACCGTCGTGCATCACATCATCCGGGAGTCGGATTATTTCCTGTGCGTGCTGGCGACGCTGGTACACCCGCGCGACGACGCCGCTAGCGACGACCGGGAGGCGAACAAGACGTTGGCTGCGCAGCAACCGCAAGGCGCCAGCACGGCGACTGCTGAATCGCCGGATTCGCCCGCTGCTATCGCCGATGCCGGCGACGACCGCGAAGATAACGGAACGTTGGCTGCGCAGCAACCGCAAGGCGCCAGCACGGCGACTGCTGAATCGCCGGGTTCGCCCGCTGCTATCGCCGAAGCTGCTCCTTCTGCCGCCCGGGCGGTCCGAACGAACGCCGGGCCGTACCGCACGCCCGATGAGAACGGCGATGCGGAACCGCTTCGCGCCCCGTCCGCTCCGGTCCCGATCGGAGAACATAAGCTCCCCCCGCTCCCTTACGCTTACGACGCGCTGGAGCCCCATATCGATGCAGCCACGATGCGCATCCACCATGACAAGCATCACCAAAGCTACGTCGACGGCTTAAACAAAGCCGAGAAGGAGCTGCAGAAAGCGCGGCAAAACGGCGATTTCGCGCTCGTGAAGCACTGGGAACGCGAGCTGGCCTTCAACGGCGCGGGCCACTACCTGCACACCCTGTTCTGGCCGTCCATGTCGCCCAAGGGCGGGGGACAGCCTACGGGCGAACTGGCCGCTCATCTTATTCGCGATTTCGGCAGCATCGAGGCGTTCAAGAAGCAGTTCAGCGAGGCAGCCGAGAAGGTCGAAGGCGGAGGCTGGGCGATTCTCGTCTGGAGCCCGCGCAGCCGCAGGCTGGAGATTCTGACCGCCGAGAAGCACCAGAACCTCTCGCAGTGGGACGTGATTCCCGTGCTGCCGCTCGATGTGTGGGAGCATGCCTACTACTTAAAGCACCAGAACAAGCGCGGCGACTATATCAAAAGCTGGTGGAACGTCGTCAATTGGCCGTATGCGAATGATCGGTTCAAGAAAGCAAGCCAGTTGACGTGGGAGCCGTATTGAGCGGATACACGTCCTGCTGTTCACGGCCTGCTCCGTAACGGGCTTCCCCGAACAACAAATAAGAGCCCTCCGTCATCCGAACGGAGGGCTTTCGCTTGCTATGTCACGGCTTTTGGCCAAACTCGAATGTGAGCGAAGCCGATAACCTGAATTTGACGGTGCGGAGCCTTCCGGGAGACTGCGCTTTACCTTGCGGCGCCAACCGGCAGCCGGGACGCCTGCTCCTTGTCCGCCTGCCGGGCGGCGCGCAGGCGTCCTTTCGCATGGGGAATAATCATCGGCGTGCCGTACAGCGGATCCGGCATAATTTCGCATTTTAGCTGGAACACCGACTCGATCAACGCCGCGTCCACTACCTCTTCCGGGCGGCCCTGCGCTTCGACCTTGCCCTTGCGGATCGCGACGATGTGATCGGCGTAACGGCAAGCAAGATTGATATCATGCAGCACCATGACGATCGTGTGCCGATGACGCTCGTTCATGTCGTAGAGCAGATCCAGCACCTCGATCTGATGCGTCAAGTCGAGGTAGGTCGTCGGCTCGTCGAGCAGAATAACCGGCGTCTCCTGCGCGAGCGTCATCGCGATCCAGGCGCGCTGCCGCTGTCCGCCCGAGAGCGAGTCGACGGCGCGATCCGCCAGCTCGATCATGCCGGTCGCTGCCAGCGCGTCTCGCACGGCCTCTTCATCCTCGGACGACCACTGCTTCAGCCAGCTTTGGTACGGATAGCGCCCCTGTTTGACGAGTTGGAGCACGGTCAGCCCCTCCGGCGCGCTCGGTCCCTGTGGCAATATCGCCAGCTTCCGAGCCACTTCCTTCGTCGACAAACCCGCAATGTCGCTGCCCTCGAGAATGACCGCGCCGCGCTGCGGCTTGAGCAACCTTGCCATCGATCGGAGCAGCGTCGATTTGCCGCAGCCGTTGCTGCCGATGAACACCGTGATTTCCCCCTGCGGCAGCGTCAGGTTCAAATCTTCGAATATATAGGCGCCGCCGTAAGACAAGCCAAGCCCCTTCGCTTCAAGCACGCTCATCGCGCTTTCCCTCCCGTCTTAGAACCGGTTCCGGTTCCGGTATAGCAAATACATGAAGAACGGCGCGCCGATCGCGGCGGTGAACACGCCCGCCGGCACGTCTCTGGGCACAAAGGCGGTCCGCGCGATCAAGTCGGCAGCCAGCAGCAGCAGCGCGCCGAGCAAGGCGCTGACAGGCAGCACGCTACCGAACGAAGAGCCGACCAGTTTGCGCGCCATGTGCGGCGCCATAAGGCCGATGAAGCCGATCGCCCCGCCGATCGCGACCGCCGCCCCGGCCAGAGCCACGCTTAGCGCGAGCAGGACGAGGCGCTGGCGCTCGACGTGCGCCCCCGCGCTGCGGGCGACGTCGTCGCCGAGCGCTTGAATGTTCACGTTGCGGGCTTGCAGCCACGTCAGCGGCAGCAGCACCGCCACCCACGGCAGCAGCGTCGACACGTCTTTGTCCCACGACGCGCCGTAGATGCTGCCCGTCATGAACGTGAGCGACCGGTCGGCGAGCTGCATGGGCCCGGCAATGATGAGCATGTAGGAGACCGATTTGACCGCGGCCGAGACGCCGATGCCGATTAGCACGAGCCGCAGCGGGGAGACGCCGTTTTTCCAAGCCAGCACATAGAGCAGCCCGCTGACGATGAACGCTCCAGCGATCGCCGCGATCGGCATCCAGTGTATGGACAGCGTATCGGTGAAGAAGAAAATAAACAGCACGGCCCCGAACGACGCTCCCTCCGTCACGCCCGTTACGTCGGGCGACGCGAGCGGATTGCGGATGACGCCCTGCAGAATCGCGCCCGCCACGGCTAGCGAAGCGCCGACCAGCACCGCGACGACGACCCGCGGCAGCCGAAGCTTCAGGATAATGACCTCGTCCATCGGCGCGCCATGGCCGAATATCGTGCTAAGGACGCGCAGCGGGGAAATATATTGGCTGCCCATGCCGGTGCTCAGGACGATGGCCGCCGCAACCAGCGCCGCCAGCCCCGCGCTGATCCAGATCGTTCGGCGCTCCAGTAGAATGGACAGTTTGCCTGCCCGTATCGATTGATGCTTGCTCATGATTAAGTTCGTCTGCCTTTCCGGGCGATATACACGAAGAACGGGACGCCGATGATGGCGGTCATGACGCCGACCGGCACCTCCTTCGGCATCGCGATATACCGCGACCCGAGATCTGCCGCCACCAGTAGAATCGCGCCGAGCACGGCGCAGTACGGCAGGATCCATCTGTAGTCCGTGCCGACCATATAACGAACGATATGCGGAACGATAATGCCGACGAACGCGATCGGCCCCGCCACCGCAACCGATGCGCCGGCCAGCAGAATGACCGCCGCCGCCGAGAACAGCTTGATGCCGGCAATGCGCTGGCCCAGGCCGCGCGCCACGTCCTCGCCCATGGCCAGCACGTTCAAATGCCGCGCGAGCAGCAGCGCGATCGCCAACCCCGCGCCCATATAGGGCCATACCGCTTGAAGCTGCGGAAGCTCGCGCCCGGCGACCGAGCCAACGAGCCAGACGAGCACTTGGTCGAACATGCGTCCGTCGGAGAGCATCAGCCCTTGGGTAAGCGAAGCGAAGAACGCGGCCATCGCCGCGCCCGCGAGCGTAATCTTCACCGGCGTCATGCCGTCCCGTCCGATGCTTCCGAGGAAGAAAACAATCCCGCCGCTTACGGTCGCCCCAATGAGCGCCACCCAGGTCGTAGCTTGCAAGCCGGAGACGCCAAGCCAGCCAGAGGCCAGGATAACGAAGAACGCCGCGCCCGAATTGACGCCGAGCGTACTGGGCGAGGCGATCGGATTGCGCGTCATCACCTGCATGACCGCGCCGGCCACGGCCAGCGATGCTCCGACGGAAGCGGCGATGAGCGCCCGCGGCACTCGGGCCGTACGGATAATGAGGTGCTCCGTGCTGCCATTATTATGAACGAACGAGTCCCACACGGTCCGCAGCGGAATGTCCGTCACGCCGAGCGCCACGCTCGCTATGACCGCACAAGCCAGAATAATCGCGGAACCGATGAGGCCTAACGTTTTGATCAAATTCATGCTTTCCCACCTATGATGTCAGAGTCGCGCGACTGTAGGAAGCCCGCAAGGTTCATGTAGAATTGTAGAGGAAGCCGCTTCCGGGTGTCAATGATTTTGAGAATCGTTCTCATTTTTTCATTGACACCGGTACCATGCCCCGTTATAGTAGGTTACTGTACTGATAATGATTCTCACACTAACCTATTTAGGAGTTGACTTGCAACATGATATCCATTCCAAAACGCAGCCGCACGCTACTATTCGGTCTCATGGCGCTTATTCTCGTCGTCGTGATGGCCGGTTGCGGTTCCAAGGACGGCAATAACGGCACGAACGCGGCGGCAACAAATAATGCGGCTTCCAATAATACGTCCGCAAGCGGCGAGAAAGCCGCTGGCGGAGACGAATCGGCAAACGCGGCTGCGGACAGCGCCGCGACGCGCGTCATCAAGCACGCGATGGGCGAGACGACAATCACAGGCACGCCGACGAAAGTCGTCATCCTGACGAACGAAGGTACGGAAGCGCTGCTCGCGCTCGGCGTTAAGCCGGTCGGCGCGGTGAAATCGTGGACGGGCTCCCCATGGTACGATCATATCAAAGCCGAGATGGAAGGCGTCACCGAAGTAGGCGAGGAGAGCCAGCCGAACCTCGAAGTGATCGCGGGCTTGCAGCCGGATCTGATCATCGGCAACAAAATGCGCCAAGAGAAAGTATACGAGCAGCTCAAGGCCATCGCGCCTACGGTCATGTCCGAGGATCTGCGCGGCGAATGGCAGAACAACTTCAAGCTTTACGCCGAAGCGCTGGGCAAAACGGCGGAAGGCGACGCGCTGCTGGCGGCGTTCGATACGCGTATCGCGGACTTCAAGACAAAAGCCGGGGACAAAGTGAACGAGACGGTCTCCGTCATTCGCTTCATGGACGGCAAAACGCGTGTGTACCACACGAACACGTTCTCCGGTCTGCTATTCGGCAAGCTGGGCCTTGCCCGTACCGAAATGACGAAGAACGCGAAAGACACGTTCGTCGACGAAATCACGAAAGAGCGTCTGCCCGAAGCCGACGCGGACCGCATCTTCTACTTCACGTACGAGACCGGCGACGGCAAAGCAAGCCAGACCGAGACCGAGTGGACAGGCGACCCGCTCTGGAAAAGCCTCGGCGCCGTGAAGAACGGCCAAGCGTACAAAGTGAGCGACGCGATCTGGAACACGGCGGGCGGCATCAAAGCGGCCAACCTGATGCTGGACGAACTTTACGACATCTACGGCTTGCAAAAATAAATCGGCAAAAAAGAGCTGCTTCTCCGTCCAAGACGGGAAAGCAGCTCTTCTTGTATGACCCGCCCGGCAGCTGCCAGGCAGGCTTATTATCGCCCCCACTCCTGTCCCGTCCGGTGCCGGCTAGATGCCAGCGCCGGACACTGTCCAGTACGGGGCTCGCATAGCCCCGGAGCCGCATACGGCTTCGATCCAGCCGCGATCCTCCTCCAGCACCCGGAACGGCTCGCCGCCGAACCACTCCAGCGATGCGAACAGCTCCGAGTCCCGGATTGCCTCCAAAATCGGCGCATAGTCCAGCGCGCCCTGCGAGAGCGGCACCATCCCTTCGCGGCTACCGCTCGGCGCGTACACCTGATCGGGCGCGAAGACCGTGAGGCGATCGGCAGAGACGACGTTTTTCATATGAAAATGGCCGACCTTCGGCTTGAGCGCCTCATAGGACGCCAGCGGATCGTCGCCCGCCTCCCACAGGTGAAGGAAGTCCAAATTGACGCCGAACCGCGGGTGATCCACCTCGTCCAACAGCCGCAGCGTGGAGGCGAGATTGTCCGACAAGGTGTTCGGGTGCGTCTCGGTCAGCAGCTGCAGGCCATATTCGCCGCAAATACTGCATAGCTTCCGCAGCCTTCCCGCGTACGCTTCTCGCTCCCGCTCCGTCACGTCCGCGCTCGGCTTGGAGCTGGCGAACGTGCGAATCCGGTCGGTTCCATACCACCGGGCGAGCGCCGCGAGCCGATGCAGCTTCCGCTCCGTCGCCTCGAATCGCGCCTCGTCCGCGATATCCAGGTAATCGCTTAACATCGTCACGCGTAACCCCCGGCTGTGCATGATCGCCAGCTGGCGGCTCGTGCGCTCGCGCTCGCTGCCGGCCAAGGCCGCTGCATGCGCCCCCCACAGCTCGATGCCATCGAACCGCTGCCGGCATGCGAACTCGACCAGCCGTTCGAAGGAGACCAGCTGATGCCGGAACGAAATCGTGCAGAGCGAGAGTCTCATCGCGCCCCCGCTTCCTCGGCTGGACGCAGCACCGCCGCTTTCCATAGCCGGTACTGCCGGTCGATCTCCGCCTTGATCGCGAATTCGATCGCGTCAGCCTGATCCAGATACGCCATGATTTGCGGTAGATGCTCCCGGCTGCCGGTCATCGAGCATTTAATGGCTAAATATTGAACCGAGTTAAACACCTGCACCAGATCGCGGATTTGTTGGCACCAAGCCTCGTAGTTCTCTTCCGGCAGGCCGAGCTGATCGCGGAAGAACATGAGCGCGTAGTCGTAGCTGTATTTGCGGATCACGATAATATTGAGCTGCTTGACCGCCGGCAGCAGCATGGATAGATCGCGTCCGCCCGTCCCCTCCGCCATGCTGATGACGATATCGCGCAGCCGTGCCGTCAGCTCGTTCGCGTCCTTGCGCATCGTCTCCTCGTACAGCGCGGCGATGACCTGCGGCGTCGGCGGCAGCATGCGCGAGGAATCGACGAGATAGCCTCCACCGTCGGCATTGCCCATGAACGCCTCGACGACCCGCGCTTTGGGCATGCGGCCCTCCCACCGGAAATCCGGATCGAACATGAACCACTCGTCGGGATCGTCCGTTTTGTAGATCATGAGGAAATGGGGGAACGGCTTCTGCGCGAATTTGTTCTCCCGCTCGGGCATGAGCGACATGTCGATCTGCACAATGACATGCTGATGCTCGCTCAAATTGTCTACCAGCTCGGTGAACGCCGCCAAGTTGTCGGACTTCGGCCGGTCGTAATCGTACCATTCCGCAACCGCGATGCCGAAGAACCGCCGGTACCAGTCGATGAAATGATCATGGCTCGTGCGCGCGGAATAATAGGTAATGGCGCCTTGCTCCGTCACGTCGAAAGCCGAGTCCCATACGCCGAGATAATACGGCCGGTGGTCAAGACTTAAATCGTGCGGCGGCTGATCGACCTTCCCGCGGCGTTTGATAATTTCGCACAGGCAGCTGACCAGACAATGCACCTTGATCATGGCCGCGCCGCCTCTCCAGCCAGAGGCGCAAGCCGGCCGATGAAATCGAGCAGCGAACCGACCGTGGCGAACGCCTTGGCGTCCACTTCCTCCTCCGGCACCCGCAGTCCGAGCGTGGCTTCAATATGGACGATCAGCTGCAGCAGCGTGATCGAATCGATCCGCAAGTCTTCATTAATACGCAGCGTATCCTCGAGCGTCTGCGGAAGCCGGAGCTCCAGCTTCTCGCGCATCAGCGCGGCCACTTGGCCGCGCAGCTGTTCACGCGCGTCGTTCATCAATGGCCTCCCCTTTCCGTTTGTTCGATATATCGGCGGCTGATTTTGCCCGTCGTCGTACGGGGCAGTGAATCGACAAGATCGATCGAAGCCGGCACTTTGTAAGCAGGCAGCCCTTCGCGGCACCAGGCGCGGAGATCGTCGGCCAGTCCCTGCGGACTCGGCACGCCGACCGCGCCCGATGGCGACCAGACGACCTTTGCCCGCACCGATTCGCCCATAACGGGATGGACGCCGCGATAGACGACCGCCTCCTTCACGCCAGGGAAAGCAGCGATGCGCTCCTCCACCTCGAGCGGGAATACTTTCAGTCCGCCGACGTTGATCACGTCGTCCATGCGCGCGGCGTAGAACAAATGGCCGTCCTCCGCATAGCCCAGATCTCCGGTCGCGATTCGGCGACCGTCCAGCCCGCGGGCGACGACGATCTCCGCCGGCTCCTCCTTGGACGCTTGGCCCGCTTCGCCTTCCAGGTGCCACGAGCCAAGCAGCTCGCCCAGATCCGATCCCGCGCGCATCGAGCGGGCGACCGAGATGCAGCCGGCTTCCGTGCAGCCATATTGCTGCATGACATGCGCCGAACGCGCGCGCAGCGTCTCGAACAGCGGGCCGGGCAGCGGCGCGCCCGAGCTGATGACCCGATTAAACCGGCCGCCTAGGCCGGTCATCACATGAAACAGCAGCGGCACGCCGTAGACGAGGTGTGCCGGCGTCTCTTCGATGACCTTCAGCGCGAATTTCGGATTCGCGTTCGTAACCACGCTCGGCGCGATCCCGCGTTTCATGGCGGCGAGCACGCCGCAGATGAGGCCGTAAGAATGCGACACCGGCGCCAGAACCACCGGTCGGCATTCGGCTGCCTCGCCGAGCGCATCGTTGTAGGCTGCGATCTCTAGATCGACGTCGGTCCAGGCGCGGCGAATGAGCTTCGGTCCGCCAGTCGTGCCTGAGCTGTACTGCAGCAGCGACGGCTCCTCCGAACCTCCCCTGCCGTCATCAGCTTCCGGTACGCCGGCCGTCGGCCGAATCCGCCTGGAGTCCTGAAGCGAACCCCACAACAGCAGTTCGCAGCCCGCATCCGCAGCGGCTGTGGACGCCGCCGCAAGCGGCGTATCTCCGTGCATGAGCAGCACCGAGATATCCGCGGACCGCAGCGCCTGCACGGCGGCAAGCACGTCGAGCGGCTCCCTGAGGCAGACCGCTGCGCGCTTGCCTTGCATGCCGGCAAGCGGCACAAGCCCGTGGACGTCGCGCAGCCTAGCTTCGATGCCCGCTTGGCCCACTTCCTCCCGATTAATCGTTAACATCCGTTCTTCTCTCCTCTTTCGCGTATCCACGAACGTCTCTATTTCGCGTATCCGTGATCGTCTCTATTTCGCCTATCCGAGATCTTCTCTATTTCGCGCCTGCCGCTCCGCCGAACGAATCTCCTGCATTGCCGCATGCAGCGGATTTGCGACTTCGTGCATCAGCGTCCCCGGCTCCGCGCGGAACAGCCGTTTCTTCGTCAGCTGCTCCAAGCGGGTCGTCTCGGCGAACGGGTCGAGCAGCGCTAGCCGAGGCCTAAGCTCCGGATGGCGCTCGATATGGTCGCTCAGCGTCTCGGCGGCAATCTGCCAGAAACGCGCCTCGCGCACGACGCCGTGATCGGCCAGCACCATGGCCAGCTCGCCCAGATTGATGCCGTACAACGCGCCGAGCAGCAAATACCGGATCGGCGCGGCTTCGCGCTGCTCGAACCAGGCGCCCTCTCCGAACGCCGGGTGGATCGCCTCGAAATCGGGGGCATCGTCCGCGGACAGCAGCGGCCGGTAGAACATCGCGTCCTCGTGAAAATCCTTCAGCGCTACCCGTACCGGCCAACCATCCCGATGGATGAGCGCCATGTTCTGGGCATGGGATTCCAGCCCGATGCCATGCGCCAGCGCCAGATGCGCCACCGGCAGCACGCACCGCTCGAACAGCGCCCGCAGCCACCGCTCCGCGCCGTGCTTCGCAAGCCACGGGGCGATGAAGAGGCGCCCTGCGATCGGGTCGTAAGCGGATAGCGCATGGAAAGGCGCGCCGCTCTCGTCCACGCGCAGATGGCCACCCAGAGCATCCCGCCAAATACAGGCCAGCATGCCTTCGGACGCCATGCTTCCACCATTCGGCCCCTGCCCGCCTTCTCGCGTCTCCTTCGGCTCATAGCCGACGCCCGCGAATTCGCGGAGCAGCACGACCTCGGCGTCATCCCGAAGGTACGGATCGCGATCGACGGTGCGCTGCAGCCATTCGGAGATTGCCGGCGCGACTTTCGCATAATATGGCTCGATGTGCCGGTACGCCGACGTATTCAGCAGCGTCATGGCCAGCTTCACGGACGGCTTAGCCGGACGCGATGCGTTATGCAGCGTCCGGATCGACTGCTGGGGGCGGTATAGGTCCCCGCCCGGCCCGAGCGGGATGATGCGCCCTTCGCGCAGCTCCTCCTGCATCCGCGGGATCACGGCGTTGCGCCATTGCCATGGATGCACCGGCAAGAGCGCGACCTCCGCCAGCGTCAGCCCTCTTCCCGCGAGCGGCGCCTCGAATTCAGCCAACCGTTCCGCCCCCAGCTCGGAACGCCATAACGCCTCGAATGATTCGCCGGCCGCAATTCCGAAGGCCGCATCTTTCAGGCGCACCGCGATCCACACCGGACGCAGCAGCGGACCGAACTCCGGCCCGTAAGCCAGCTGGTCCTCGGGCGAGAAGCCGATACGGGATTTGTAGCTCGGGTGATACGGGTGGCCATCCATCGCCATCGTCTCTAGTTCGTCGTAGCTACCTTCCATCGCATGCCCTTCGCGCTGCCGTTCGTATTGGGCGATCGCGTCATGCAGCAGCGTCCGCTCCAGCTCCTCGGCGAACGAGCTCAGCTTCGCCGGGTCGGCGCCCGCCCCGGCCGCGACCTCGCGCAAAAACCGCCGCAGGCAGACCGCATCCCGCTTGCCTTCCCGCGATATGCGCTGTACCGGCGCCGCGTTCAGCCGAACGCGGCCGAACGTCAAGCGGCGTCCGCCCCGGCAGTTGTACGTAACCGGAAGACCGCCCTCGTCGCGGCCATGCAGGATGAACAGCGTTTCCTCCCGCATCTGGATCGACTCCACCGGCGCGACCCGCTCGAAGATGAAGGATTCGAGCAGCTGCCGGAATATTCGCGTCCTCACCTGCGCATAGACCTCCGAGCTTACGGCTTCCGCCAGCCGGAGGTCTATCCCCTCCGCGTGTTCCGTCATCCTTCTTCCCTCCCGCTTGCGACTCCGAATTGTTGGAAGACGTTGCGCTCTCGCACCGGGTAGACGTCCCGGCCTGTCAAGCTGTTGATAATGACGCTGCTTCGATGCGCGCCAAGCCCAAGATCCGGCGCGCCGACGCCGTGCGAATGGAGCTCCCCGTTCTGTATATAAATCCGGCCGCCGCCTTCGCCGTTCAACTGCAGCCGGTAGTCCGGCTCAACCTCGAAGCGGCCTTGGGCATCCCAGCGGATACGTTCCCGCAGCGGCTCCAAGAAGCCCGGCACCGGGTGAGCGTAGCCGGTCGCCAGTATGACCAGCTCCGTCTCGTGCTCGAACGCGCGGTCTTGTTCTGTGTGGCGGCAGGACAGACGATACCCCGGCCCGCCGCCCGCCAGCGGCTCGATGGCCTGAACGTCGACATGGGCGAGCAGCTTTATGTCCGGTCGTCCCCCGTCCACGGTCAGCTCGTACAGCCGGTCGTAAATATCCGCGATCGTCCCCGCGCTGATGCCTTTGTACAGCAGATGCTGCTTGCTCCGCACCTCGTCCTTCCGCGCCGGCGGAAGATTGTAGAAGTACGACGTATAGTCTGGCGAGAAATGCTCCAGCCCCAGCTTCGAATATTCCATCGGGAAGAATCCCGGCGACCGGGTCAGCCAATCCAGCCGGTATCCGCATTCCGCCTGCCCGTTCAGCAGGTGCAGGAACACTTCGGCCGCGCTCTGCCCAGAGCCGACGACCGTGACCGACCGCGCCTGACGACATTGCTCCAGCCTGTCGCCAAATTGCGCCGAATGAAACACGCTTCCTTCCCGCAGATACGGCTCGAATGCCTCTCCGACGTGCGGCACGCTGCCGACGCCTAGGGCCAGATTGCGCGCATAGTAGACGCGGGGTTGACCGACGCTGCCAACCGTCTCGATACGGTACAGCTCGCGCGTGGCATCTGGATCGGAGCGATTCCCAGAAACAGACGCTCCCGTGTCCGTACGGCGGTCTTCGTTGCCGACGCCCGCGACCTTGCCGACGTGCTCGATGCCGACGTCTGCGACCTTGCCGTGTTCGTTGCCAACGCCCGCGACCGCAAGCGTCGGCACCATAGCGCGGCTAGCGACCGGCACGGAACCGCCCCGTCTCGCCGCCTCGCTCCCGGCCGCCTCCAACTCTGCCTCCGTCACGGCGCTCACTTGTGTCACTTCAACGCCGAACCGGCACGAAGCGATCCGCTCTGCGGCCCACCGGCAATAGGCATCGTACTCCCGGCGCGGGATGTGGAACCGCTCATAGAAGTAGAAGGCATACAGCCGTCCATGCTCCTTCAAGTAGTTCAGGAAGCTGTACGGATTCGTCGGATCTGCCATTGTGACCAGATCAGCCAGAAACGGCACCTGCAGCGTCGTGCCGTCCAGCAGCATGCCCGGATGCCAGGAGAACGTCGGCTTGCGGTCCAGGAAGAGCGCCTTCACGTCCGGCAGCGGGTCCAGCAGCGCCGCGAGGCCGAGATTGAACGGCCCGATGCCGATGCCGACGATATCGTAGATCTGCGTTTGCTCGCTCATCGGTTCAACAACTCCTCCGCCCGGCTTCGCTCCGCGATCATGAGCGCGGCCGTTTTGTCCGGCAGCTCGATATGGCGCAAGAACGCATAGCCGCACTGCTCGAAAATATGTATCATTTTGGCGTTTCGCGCATCCGGCTCCGCGACGAGACGGCTGGTCGCGCGTTCGCGAAGCTGCAGCCGCATCATCGCCTGAAGCAGCGGCGCGGCATAACCTTTGCCCAAATAAGCAGGCGGCCCGATCAACAAGTGAATGCCCTGATCGCCCGACTCGGCCTCATAAGCGCCGGCCAGCACGTCGCGCTCCGCCCAATACGATTCGAAATAGCTCATTGGTTCGCCGTCCAGCATGCCGATGTACAACGTCTGGTGGGTATCCGCCAGGAATGCCTCCAGATGGGCCCGATACTTCTCTTCCGGAATCGCCAGCTGCCAGAACGGCACGACATGCGGCTCGCGATGCCACGCGTGCAGACGTTCGAAATCCGCCTCCATCGTCACCCGGCGGAAGCTGATCGTGCGGCCGATGCCGGCATGCCACTCTTCATAGGCGACAGCCTCGCCATCCGTCCCCCTTTCGCCTGCCGACATCCCGCTCCCGTCCGTGCTAATTACCGCGTCCGCAGCTTGACCGGATACGCTCGCAGTCCCGGCGAGCGCTCCCGCCCGATTCTGCATCGTCTCTCCGACGTCCCTTGTCTCCATCGGCTTAGACTGTGATGGCAGCAGCTGCGCCTCCTTGCTCGGCATGGACGGCCACCTCCTTCACGAGCGGGTTCGGCACGATGACATAGACGGACTGCGTATCGAGCGAACCGACCAATTCATCCATGTCGTGCAGGCGCGTCAGCAGGTTCGCCTTGCACGGCAGCTGCTCGTCATGCAGCAGCGTAGCCAAGAACACGGATGGCTCCCGGTTCTCAGGCACGAACGCCTCAAGCGCGGCGCGCAACTTGCCGAGCAGCACCCGTTCGTCGATCAGCCCTGCGGCGCCGAAGCCGTTGATCAGCCCGAACATATGGTTGAAGATCAAATAGTACCGGAAGCGCTCGTCGGCGATCGCGTCGTCGCACACCGTCTGGCTCGCTTCGCCGATGCCCGGCAGCTGCTGCGCGAGCAGCGCTTCCGTCGATTTGCAGAAGTAATAGCCTTGGTTATCCCGGTAATAGAACCGTCGCGGGTATCCGTCTTCGAGCTGGACCACGCTATTCTGTTGATGTGCTTCCAGCGCGATGCCCCATCTCATATAGAGGCGAACCATCGGCTTGAGCGAGATGTCAAGGTAGCGGTCGAACCAGTCGGCGCTCACCTCGGCAAGCGGGCGTCCCTCGCGCTGCGCGATGCTCGCGATGATGACGGCAAGCTTCGAGCGCTCGCCCGGCAGCGGATCCTGCACGAGCGCCGCCACCGGCGAAGCGCCGCGCGACGCCTGCCATCGGAACGGATTGTCGCGCAGGACGAGCTCGAAGCCCGATTCGTCCTCGCCGTCCGTCAGGCGCAGCGTGATGAACGCCGGATCGGCGATAATATCGAAGCCTTCGTACTCCTCCCGGACGCGGCCGACCTCCGTCTCTAGCAGCCGTTTCACTTCCACGCCGCGCTCCAGCTCCTTGTATTTGTTCACCCGCAGCGAGTTCGTCACCTTGACCGGGATCGACAGCTTATACATGAAGCGCGCATCGTTGCGGTAGACGGTCCGCAGCGACGAGGTCGCCTGATACGGGCTGCCCGCCGCGCCCAAATATTGAAGGTTGCCCGCCGCGATCGCGCTGCGCACGTTCGATTGCGCCAATAGCCAATCCGCCTGCAGCGGATGGACAGGCAGAAGCGCCCACTCGTCGGAAGACGCGTGCGCGGCAAGCCACTCCTGATTCACCTGCGGATCGCCCCGCAGCTCGGAGAGAATCAGCTCCGCTGCCGGCGCGACCAGCGCCGAACCCTGCACCACCAGCGAGTGGTGCGCGCGGAAATAATGCAGCTGGAACGATCCGCCAAGCTCAGGCGAATACACCGCGTTATCCGCCTCCGGAATGCCTTGACGGCTCTTCGGCGTCGGATGCAGCAGATGGCCGAAGACAAGCGCTTGTTCCGCGTCGATGTAATCGGCGTCCGGACCATACAGCTTGTCGCTGTCGCCCGATCGCGCCCAGGCGAATTCTTCGACGTTGCGGCAGCTTTGAATAATGCGGAGCATCAGCTCGTCGGCTTGGCCGGCTTGGCCGAATTCGAGCGCGATCTCCTTCGTCAGCAGCGCGGCCAGCGACACGTAATCCGCCGGGTACGGCTCAGCGCCGTCTGCCGCGATCCGGATCGGAGAGCCGAACAGGTGGCGACCCGTCGGCGATTTGTACGTCACGCTTGCGTGAACAGTGACCGCTTGACGCGCAAGCCGGAGCACCAGCTTCTCGAGGCTGCCGTCATGCCCCCGGCTATCAGGCGCATGTTCCGCGCGATCCGTATCCCCCGCGTGTGCCCCGATAGCGTTTGCCGCACGTTGATCGTCACCGGCTTCCGCGCTCGACAATTGGTATTGGGACTCTCCCGCCTCGCAGTCCTCCTGCACGCGGAACTCGCCCTGTCCAGTCTCCCGAATATAACAATTCAGCAGCGTTTGCATGGCGGCGTGGCCCGCCGCTTCTTTCGCTTGCAGCTTCGATAATTTCATAGGTCACCTCTTAACAAATGATCAGTCGAATCGGCTGTCGCCGTTCTATGTCAACACCTTGGCATGCCCGCCGCCATGATCGGCGAGCTGCGCTCGCGCACCTTGCGCTTCGCCCGCAGAATCGCTCTCCAGCCGCTCTCCGGCGAACACGACCAGCTCGAGCATCCGCGCCGTGTGCGCTAGCGTAGTCAGCGGATTCAGAATCGTCAACTTCAAGCACAAGCGCCCATTCACGCGCGTTCGGGCGAGTATGCACGAACCTTCCTCCAGCAGGCGGGCGCGTATCCCCGCATTAACCGCATCCGCCAGTTCTCCGTCCTCGCCATCCGGTATGTACCGGAACACAACGGTGCCCAGCTCCGGCTCGGCCATGAGCGCAAGCTTCGCCTCCCGTTCGATTAGGCGGGCTGTGCCGGCGGCGGTGCGAATCGTATGATCGACCATGTCTCCGAACGTCCGACGCCCGTAATACCGAAGCGAGACATACAGCTTCAACGCGTCGAAGCGCCTCGTCGTCTGCACTGACTTGACGACCAGATTCGGCACGCCCTCCTCCTCGTCTTCCTCGGGATTCAAGTAATCCGCATGGAGCCGGATCGTCTGCAGCCGCTCCCCCTCGCGCACGAGGAAGGCGCCGCAGCTGACCGGTTGGTAGAAGCCTTTATGAAAATCAACCGTGACCGAGTCGGCGCGTTCCAGTCCCTCAAGCCGGCCGGCGTGCAAGTCGCTCAGCGCAAGCGCGCCGCCGTAGGCCGCATCGACGTGGAACCACAGCCCGTGCTCCTCGGCGATCACCGCAATCTCCGGCAATGGATCAATGCTGCCGTAATCAGTCGTGCCAGCCGTCGCGACGATCGCGATCGGGATAAGATCGGCCGCTTTCATCTGAGCCAGCCGTCCAAGCAGCGCGTCCGGACTCATCCGGCGCCGCTCGTCGCACGGGACGGTGACGACCGCGTGCTCCCCGAGACCCAACAGCGCCGCCGATTGCTTCACCGTGAAGTGCGCCGCCTCCGAGCACAGAATGCGCATCCGGCCCGCCGCCAGCGGCAAGCCCTTGTGCTGCACGTTCCATCCCCAGCGCGAGCTGGCAAAATGATTGCGCGCCAGCAGCAGCCCCATGAAATTCGACTGCGTCCCCCCGCTAGTGAAGACTCCGTCCGCCCCTGCCGGGAGACGGAAAAGCTCGCGCAGCCATGCGACGACCGCTTCCTCGAGCATCGTGCCCGACATGCTCTGATCCCACGAATCCATCGACTGGTTCATCGCCGAGATCCACGCCTCGGCCGCGAGCGTCGCCAGAAGCGGCGGGCAGTGAAGGTGAGCCGCGCAGGCCGGATGGGTCACGATAGCGCTATGGCGAAGCACGTCTGCGCCGATCTCATCGAAAAGCGCCTTCCAATCCTCGGCTGGCTCCCGCGGCCCGATCTCGCTTCCTTCGAGCAGCTCGCGCAGCCGCTGCGGCGTCTCCCCGCTATACGGCTGTTTCTTCGCGGCGAATTCGCGAATAAGCACGTCGCCCGCTTTGCGCATCACATCCCGGTACAGATGCTGACTGTATGGAGACTCGTTCAGGAACAAGCCCTCGAACCGTCCCGCCTCATCCTCCTGCTCCTGCTCCTGTACATGCTCTAGCTCCGCCCGCTCCCCCAGAATCGCTTCTGCGGACGCCCCTGCTTGTTCGACACCCGGTCCTTCCCAAGCGGCCGGGCTGTAAGCATCCCCGACGCGGCCGCCTTCTCGTTCTTGCATTACGCTTGCACCTCTTCCAATCGTCCGATATAGGCGCGCTCCGCTTCCCGCACCGCGTCATAGAAGATCTCCGCGATCGCCTCCAGCTCCTCGTCCGTCACAATGAGCGGCGGGAGGAACCGGACGACGCTGCCATGACGGCCGCCCAGCTCCAGAATAAGCCCGCGTCGCAGGCAGCCCTGCTGGATCGCCTTGGCGAGCGCCGGATGCGCCGGGTAGCTGCCGAGCGAATCGCGCGCGCCGTGCGGATCGACGATTTCCACGCCGATCATGAGTCCTCTGCCGCGCACATCGCCGATGCAGCCGGCATCCGCCTGCACCCGGCGCAGCCGCTCCATCATGCCCGCACCCAGCACGGCCGCGTGATCCGCCAGCCCATTCTCGCGCACATAGCGGAGAACCGCCGTCCCGGCCGCCATCGCCAACTGGTTGCCGCGGAACGTCCCGGCATGCGAACCCGGCTCCCAGACGTCCAGCGCCTCGTCGTATACGACGACAGCCAGCGGCAGGCCGCCGCCAATCGCCTTGGAGAGAATGACGACGTCCGGCGTAATGCCCGAATGTTCGAAAGCGAACATGGCCCCTGTGCGGCCGATGCCCGTCTGCACCTCGTCCAGCATGAGCGGCACGCCGCTCTTCGCCGTAATGCGGCGCAGCTCGCGCATCCACTCATCCGGCGATGGGATGACGCCGCCTTCGCCCTGCACCGCTTCCACGATCATCCCCGCCCCTTCGACGATGCCGCTCTCCGGGTCGTCCAGCAGCCGTTCGATGAACTGCGAACCGATCCGCGCGCCTTCCGCGCTGCCGACACCGAACGGGCAGCGGTACGAATACGGATAGGGGAGGAAATGCACATCCGCCATCAGACCGGGCACGCGCCGCTTCGGTCCAAGATTGCCGGTCAGCCCGAGCGCGCCATGCGTCATGCCGTGGTAGCCGCCATGGAAGGAGAACATCGTTCGTCGCCCGGTTGCCGTCTTCACCAGCTTCACGGCCGCTTCCACGGCGTCCGCGCCGGACGGGCCGCAGAATTGGATCTTCGCTCTTCCCGCGAGCGGGGCAGGCAGCAGGCTGAACACTTCGTCCACGAACTTCTCCTTCACCGGCGTCGTCAGGTCCAACGTATGCAGCGGCAGGCCGCTCGCCAGCACGTCTTGCATCGCCTCCAGCACGACCGGATGATTATGGCCCAGCGCCAACGTACCCGCCCCTTGGAGGCAGTCCATGTACGTTTTGCCGTCCGCGTCCTTCACGCGAAGACCGCTCGCCGAGACGAAGGCTGCGGGGATTTTGCGCGGGTATGTCCGTGCATTCGACTCTCTGCGACGTTGACTATCTAAGTAGGGCCCATTGCCTACGCTCACATGAATTCCCTCCGAGTCCAATTGAGAATAATTATCAATACATGCTCGAACGATATTGTAAATGATTATCATTATCATTACAAGCGTCTTTTTCACCTTTTCTTGTAAAACTTTTGAAAGGACTGTCTTAATCGACTTATTTCTTGCTTATTGTACAAAAAACTCCGCAGCCATCGGATTACGCCGAAACCTGCGGAGTTCACGCGCCGATCAACGCGATTTGCGCGTGCGATAAAGCAAATAGACGAAGAATGGCGCACCGATGCCCGAGGTCAGAATTCCTGCCGGAATGTCGTGCGGCAGGAATGCGGTACGGGCGACCGTATCCGCAAGCAGCACGATCAACGCGCCAATCACGCCGGCGACGGGCAACAAGCGGCCCGACAAGGAGCCGACCAGTCTGCGCGCCATATGCGGCGCGAGCAGTCCGACGAAGCCAATTGGCCCCGCCATCGAGATAGCCGATCCCGCCAAGCCGACGCTGATCAGCAGAAGCGATATCCGCCCTCGCTGTACCGCGCTGCCGATACCCGCCGCCAGCTCGTCGCCCAGCAGCTGGGCGTTGAGATGGCGCACATGCCCGGCCGCCAGGACCAAGAAGAGCGCCGTCCACGGCAGCAGCGTCAGCACGTTCGTCCAGCTGGTGCCGTACACCGTTCCCGTCAACCACAAATAAGCCGCGCCGGCCGTATACGTCGAAGGCGCCATCATAATCATGAACGTCGTCAGCGCATTCATCAGCATCGCGACGCCGATGCCGACGAGCACGAGCCGAAATGTCTGCACCCCCCTCTTCCAGGCAAGCAGGTACACGATCGAGGATACGGCGACTGCTCCGAGCATCGCGGCGACCGGCAGCAGCTGAATGCTGTAAGCGCCTGGAATTAGCGTCAGGAAAGCCGAAGCGGCCAGCGAAGCCCCTCCGCTGATGCCGACGACATCGGGCGCGGCCAGCGGATTGCGGACGACGCCCTGCAGAATCGCGCCGGCTACAGCCAGCGAGGCGCCGACCAGCATGGCGATCGCGATTCGCGGCAGCCGCAGCGACTGCACGACCAAGACATGGTCGGCAAGTCCCGCTCCGCCCGCCGCGCGCAGCACGTCAAGCGGCGGAATGCGAATCTCCCCCAGGCCCGCGCTTACGATCGCAGCCGCCAGCAGGAAGGCAGACAGCCCGAGGAACCACAGCAGGGAACGTCTGTGGAAGCGGCTCCCGGTTGCAGGGACAGCGTGGCCCAATCCCTGTGCCGGGTGAACTTTGTTGGTCGCGCTCTTCATGCCGCGGCCTCCCCCCTTGCCCGCCGGGCTACGTAGATAAAGAATGGCGTGCCGATAACGGCCGTCAATACGCCGGCCGGTACCTCCAGCGGCATGATGACGAATCGGGCTGCCAAGTCGGCGAGCAGCAGCAGCACCGCGCCCAGTACCGCCGAATAAGGAAGCAGCCAGCGATAATCCATGCCCGCGAGATGGCGTGCGATATGGGGAATGACAATGCCGATGAACCCGATCGGACCCGCGACCGCGACGGAGCTCCCGGCGAGCAGCACGATGATGAGGCCGCAGATCAGCCTGACCGCCGCCGTTCGCTGGCCAAGCCCGCTCGCGGCATCATCGCCCAGCACGAGAATATTAATCTGCCGAGCGAGCAGGAATGAGCCCAACAGCCCGATCAGCATGTACGGGCTCACCGCCTCGAGCATGTCGATCGGCCGACCGGCAATGGAGCCCATGAGCCAGTAGAGCACATCGTTCAATCCGTTCTCGTTCAGCACGAGCAGCCATTGCGTCATCGACGCGAAGAGCGCCGTCATCGCCGATCCCGCCAGCACGATGCGCATGGGCGACAGCCCGCCGGCGCCGAGGGAGCCGAGCGCGTAGACGATCGCCGCGCCGACGGCCGCTCCCGCGAAGCACACCCAAGCTTGCGCCGTCATCGAACCGACGCCGACGACCGTAATGGCCAGGACGACGGCGAGCGTCGCCGCCGCGTTAATGCCAAGCACCCCTGGCGACGCGAGCGGATTGCGCGTCATCGCCTGCATGAGCGCGCCCGCCACGGCCAGACAAGCGCCGATCGCCGCCGCGATCAGCGCGCGGGGAACCCGGGTCGTGCGGACAATGATTTGTTCGTTGACGCTGCTGTCGTAATCCGTCACGGCCTGCACCGCGTCGGCGAAGCGGATCGGCGTGGCGCCGAGCAAGACGCTGAGCGCGATGCATGTCAGCATGAGCGCAATGCCGGCTGCAAGTCCCGCGGTCTTCCAACCGTTGCCGGGTAGTCCCTTGGCAATCAAACGATCCTCTCCTTCTTATGCGAAAAGAATGAGCGCACAAGCGCCCATTCTCTGGCAATGCATGAAATTAGTCCAGATCGAAGTAGAAATACAGATCGTCGAGCATCATTTTCGCCGCCATTGCGCCCCCCGACATGTTCCAGGACACCACGTCGACTTTGTAGTATTTCTTGTTCTTCACGGCATCGAGGTTCTTCCACAAGTCGCTGCCGGTCCAGTCCGTCTGCACTTTGTAAACGCCGCCGTCGCCGACCCAATCCGTCGTGAAGTCGAAGATGTAATCGCCGTCCAGCAGGTTGATCTGCTCCTTCGTCGTTACGCCGATGAAGCCTTTGCCGGTCGCTTTCTGCGCCGCCGGATGAGCGAAGCCGAGCTCGTCGAGAATGTTGTATGCGAAGCCCTCCATGTACGCGCGGGCCGAGCCGTCCGGGTTGAAGCGAATGATCGAGACTTCCGTGTTTCTTGCTTTCGTGCCGATTTTCGATTTAAAATCCGCCACCCGGTTATTCCAGTCCTTGATGAACGCGGTCGAGATCGACTCTTTGTTCAACACTTCCGCGATCGTCTGCAGGTTCGTCTTCCAGGAGTAGATGTCTTCGGTCATGATCGTTGGCGCGATCGCGGACAGCTGGCTGTAGATTTTCTCGTGGCGCATCTTGGAGCCGATAATGACGTCCGGCTTCAACGCGACGATCGACTCTACGCTCGGTTGCGTCTCGTCGCCGAGGTTCTTCACGTTGCTCATGCCGGCACGCAGATATTTGTACCATGGCTGTTCGACGTACGACTCCACCGCGCCGACCGGTTTGACTTTAAGCAGGACAGAGATGTCGACCCCGCCATTGAACAGGACGACGACGCGCTCTGGCACTTTGTTCAGCGTCGTCTTGCCCATAGCGTGGGTGAACGTCTTCTTCGTCTCGAGCACGACCGTGCTCGTGGAAGCCTTCCACGATACCCATACGCCGAGCGACTCCCCCAAGAAACGGAGCGGCACGAGCGTTGCGCCGTTGCTCGTCACCGGAGCCGCGTCCAGCGCGACGGACTTGCCGGCGATCTTCGCCGTTTTGCTGCCGATCGTCAGTTCGACGGTTTTCGTACCTTTGGTCAGGCTGATCTTACCGCTTTTTTGGTCCCATTTGACTTTGGCGCCAAGCTTCTCGGCAAGTGCCCGGTACGGAACCAGCGTCGAGCCGCCGACTATTCTCGGCTTCGAGTCGAAGGAGACAGATTTGCCGTCCAGCGTAACGCTGATCGACTTGCCTGCGGCGGTCGCCGTGAGCGGCACGGCCGCCAGGATGATCGTCAAGGCGAGCATGACGAGCAATGCGCGTATACGTGTGATCGATTGCATGTGTTTGTTTCAACCCTTTCCCTCTATGTATGTATTTAATTCGCTTGTACGGCTTCTCCCGTCAGTGCCTTCCCCAAATCCCGGAACTGCTGGTAGAGTTCGTAGTCCTGCTGAATTAACAAATCCTTATCGGCCTTGGAAGCCGCCGCGGAGGCGAGAAACTCGTCCACCTTCTGCTCCAATTCCGGATAAATATCGCTGCCCTTAGCTTGCACGTCGTCCTTGATCGCTTCCCAGACGCCCGCGATCTGTCCGCTGAGCTCCCGCCACTTGGCGTCGTCCCCGGCTTCGATCGCCTGCTTGAAGTCTTTCGTCAGCGAACCGAGCTGCTTCACCCCATCGAGCGTATCCGCCACTTCCACCGGCGCCGCTTCGACCTTTGGGCTATTCGCCTGCGCGCGCTCGTCCCCGGCCTTGCTCTCGCTTATCGCCGCGCTCTCGCTCCCGGATCTCGTTCCCGCCGGGGTGCTCGTCTCGCCGGCGCACGCGCTTAACAGCGTCGCGGAGGCAGCTAGCAGAACAAGCGCGGCTCCTCGCAATCTCATGGATGCAAACCCTCCCGCCAATCTTCAATTGATAATCAATCTCATTAGGTCCGAGGTATATGATAATCATTCTCAATTATTTTGTCAATGCTATCCATAGAATTTTTTGGTTGATTGCTAACATTATCCTTGATTTGTCCAAATTGGGTAGTCATGAAGTCGCACTACCATCCGTCTAGCGCTGTCGAAAAAACAAAAAAAAGAGAGCCTTCCCTGCTTGGGATAAGCTCTCTTCAACGTCTTGCTGATATTGCCGCGCGCCTCGTCTATTGCTTCAGCAGCGACAGAAATTCCGAGCGAAGCGCCGGACTTGTGCGGAACTCGCCGCGTACCGCGGACGTGACCGTCTTGCTGCCCGGCTTCTTCACGCCGCGCGCGCACATGCATAGATGCTCGCCCTCGACGACGACCATGACGCCGTGCGGCTCCAGCGTATCGTCCAAAATATTGGCGATCTGCGTCGTGATCCGCTCCTGCACTTGCAGCCGGCGCGTAACGGCTTCGACCAGACGCGCGAGCTTGGACAGCCCCGCGATCTTGCCGCTCGGCAAATATCCGATGTGCGCCTTGCCGAAGAACGGCGCCATGTGATGCTCGCATTGGCTATAATACACGATGTCGCGCACGATCACGAGCTCTTCGTGCTGCTCGTCGAACGTAACGCCGAGCACGTCCTTGGGATTCACCTCGTATCCGGCGAATATCTCCTCGTACATGCGCGTCACGCGCGCAGGCGTCTCGAGCAGCCCCTCGCGTTCGACGTCTTCGCCGATCAATTTCAGGATTTCCCTGACATGATGCTCGATCTGCTCCCGATTGCGGCCAACGCTCGCGTTCACGTAATCCTTCATGCCCGCCATGCGGCGAAGCCCCCTTTCATGCCCTCCGGGCGCTGCCGCGAACTACTTGCGGCCGCCAGGACGGCGCATGCCTTGCTGCTGTTTGTTCATCATTTGCTGCGCCTTCTGAAGCTGCGATTTGTTCATATTGTACCCCATCTGCTTGGCCATCTTCTGCAGCATATCCGGATCGCTCTGCATCTTCTCCAGCTGCTTGCGCAAATAGAATACGCCCGCGAAGAAGCCGCCCACGGCGCCCACGATGAGGGTAATGATCGAAATAATGACCGTCCACATGCGTCTATCACCATACCTTATATTTTTAGTGAAATGTGTCAACTTTGCACCTTATCATAGCATGCCCGCCCGCCGCGGAGCAAACGTTAAACGCCGTCGTTACGCGATTGCCGCCGCCCCTTCTCCAAGTCCAGCAAATGCCGCTTGATCGCAAGCCCTCCGCCGTAGCCGACCATCTCGCCGGACGCGCCAATGACCCGGTGGCACGGCACGATGACGGGGATCGGATTGCGGTTGTTCGCGCCGCCGACCGCCCGGACGGCCTTCGGCTGACCGATTGCCTCCGCGATGTACTTATAGGAACAGACCTCGCCGAACGGCACTTCGGTCAACGCCTGCCATACTTTGGTTTGAAAAGGCGTGCCCCATAGGTTCAGCCGCAGCTCGAACGACTGGCGGCCGCCCGCGAAATATTCCGCCAGCTGCACGGCGGCGACGTGCAGCCCGGGATGCTCCGGCCCCCGCGTCCACTCGGCTCCCGGGCGGTAACGCTTCGTCCATGCTGCCAGCTCCTCCGCATGGTCCGCGTACCCGCCGAAATCAATGCGGCATAGCCCCTCGTCGGTCGCCGCCAGCAGCAGCGTCCCGATCGGGGAATCCACCTCCGCGTAATAAATCGTATCGCCCATTCTTCATGCCTCCCCAGCCGGCTTGTCCGCCGTCAACGCCCCGTTCTTGCTGGCTTCGATCGCGCGGTCGACGGCGGCCAGCACCTGTTCGTCCTGCTCCTTGCCTTTGGCGTCCAGGAGCGCTTGCCGCGCCGACTCGCCGCCGATGCGGCCGAGCGACCATGCCGCGGTCGCGCGCAGCTCGAAGCGCGGATCTTCCCGCAGCACGTGGACGAGCGCCGGAACGGCGGTCTCGTCTTTGAAGTTGCCCAGCGCGATGACCGCGTTGCGCTGAATCGGCTTGCGCCCCCGCCAAGCGGAGGACGAGCGGCCGAACGTCTCCTTGAACTCCCGGTTGCCCATCTTCAAGATCGGCAGCAGCAGCGGCTTTGCGGTCTCCGGGTCGGGCTGCAGCTCCGGCTGGTGCGTCCAGTTCTTGCCTTTGTTCACCGGACAGACCACTTGACACGTATCGCAGCCGTACAGCCGGTTGCCGATCTTGCGCATGAACTCGTCGGAGACGATGCCCTTCGTCTGCGTGACGAAGGAGATGCAGCGCTGCGCGTCCAGCTCGCCCGGCCCGACGAGCGCGCCCGTCGGACAGGCGTCGATGCAAGCCGTGCAGTCGCCGCACCCTTCGGTAACCGGCGTATCCGGCGGCAGCGGCAAATTCGTAATCATCTCCCCGAGATAGACCCACGAGCCCCACTCGGGCGTCAGCGTCGCGCAATTCTTCGCGCTCCAGCCGATGCCCGCCCGCTCGGCGACGGCCCGGTCCACGAGCGCCCCGGTATCGACCATGCTCTCGGCTCGAAATCCCGGCACACGCACCCGCAGCCATGCCTCAAGCTTGGCAAGCCTGTCCCGCAGCACGACGTGGTAATCCGTCCCCCAGGCTGAGCGCGACAGAATGCCCCGCCTTGCCCCCGGCTCGGACTTCGGCGCATCTTGCAGCTTGGACGGGTACGCCACCGCTATGGCGATGATGGACTGCGGATCCTCGAACAGCAGCGCAGGTTCGGTGCGCTTGTCGAGATCCTTCTCCTCGAAGCCCGATTCCCGCCCGAGCTCCCGGTGACGGATCAGCCGGCTCTTCAGCTCGGTGAACGGATCAGCCGCGGCGACGCCGATCTTATCGATGCCGAGTTCGGCCGCGGCCGCCTTCATCTCTTCCTTCAGCTTGTCCCATGATGTCGTCTCATTCATCTCGTTATCCTCCGGGGCAGCGCCGTTACAGCCGCTTGATCGCCTCGCGGGCGAGCTCGTCGCAGCGGTTGTTCCATTCGTTGTCGCTGTGGCCTTTGACTTTCACGTAGCTCACCTTATGCTGCTGCATGAGCGTCCATAGCGCCTGCCATAAATCTTGATTCTCCACCGGCTGGCCCTTGCTGTTCTTCCACCCGTTGCGCAGCCAGCCGCGTATCCAATTGTTCTGAAAACAGTTCACGACGTACGCCGAATCGCTGAAAATTACCGCTTGGCACGGCTCCTTGAGCCGTGTCAGCGCCTCGATGACAGCTCGGATCTCCATCCGGTTGTTCGTCGACATCTTCTCCGCGCCGGAAATTTCCTTCCGGTGCTTCCCATAGAAAAGCACAGCGCCCCAGCCCCCCGGTCCCGGGTTGCCAGAGCACGCGCCATCGGTATAGATCATAACTTCCTTCACTCGTTCGTTCACTCCGCTCCCGGCCGCTCGCCCGACATGCGCGGATCGCAAGCCGGCGAGGAGCCGTCTTATAAAGCGTTCAACTTGGGAATCGGCCACAGGATGAAATCAGCCCGTCCCTGAATCAGCTTGCGCGGCACCGCTCCGAACGAGCGGCTGTCCAGGCTCGCTCGGGCATGCCGGTTATCGCCCATGACGAAATACGTATCGGCCTCGACCTTGTACGGCCCGTAATCCAAATCCTCGATGGCCGTATCGGTATACGCCTCCACAATCAGCTCCCCGTTCCGGTACAGCTGCCCGCTGCGCACCTCGATCGTGTCGCCCGGTAGGCCGATGATCCGTTTGACGAGGAACTCTTTGCGGTCGGGGCGGTCCGACGGATCCTTCAAAATGATGACGTCTTCACGCTGCGGATCGCCAATGTAATACGAGAATTTGTTCACGAACAGCCACTCTTTCTCGTACAACGTCGGTTCCATGGAATGCCCTTCCACGGTGGAGAGATTGAACACGAAGAAATGGAGCAGCAGTACGACGACCAGCGCGATCGACAGCGTCCGGCCCCAATCGATCAATTCGGATGCCCACTTCGGAAGTTCCTTCCCGGATTTGTCCGGCTTGGGCGGCTTCGACGATGAGGTCCGCTTCTCCTGCGCTTTGCGGCTGCGCGATAGCCCGCCTGTCTCGGCGTGCTGGTGGGTATCCAATTGGCTCATCTTTGCCGCTTCCCTCCGCCCGTCTGTTTCTGCCACGCCTCGTAATAGTGAGCGACGCCTTCTTGATGGAAGGGTGCGATCTTCGATTCCACGCGGCCGATCAGCGCGCGCAGACCGTCTTGAACTTTGCGCTGCACCTCCGCGGAGTAGTGGTAAATCGCTTTGTGCTGCTCGTACTCTTCGCGGTCGACGATCTGGGCCCGCCCGTCCGCGGTCAAGATCACATCAAGATCATAATCAATATACGTGAGCACGCTCTCATTATAGAACGGAGGCGAGGCCACGTTGCAGTAATACCGCACGCCGTGCTCCTCCATAAGTGCCACGACGTTAAACCATTGTCCCGGAATAAAAAAAGAAACCGCTGGCACACGGCTAATCCACTGCTTGCCGTCGGATTCTTGAATCGGGGTCTGCTCATTGATCAGCACCCGCATGGATTCCGAAGCGTGCTCCGGCAGCAACAGCGTATCCGGAACGAGCCAATTCTCCAGCCACATCCGATGGAGATGGCCGTCGTGCTTGAAGCTCTTGATGATGCAAGGCTGAAATTGTTCCATACGCTAACTCCCAGAGAAGTTCTTACCTATAAGAAAAGCATATCTGCACGCCAAAATCAATGGCATTGCCAGATATGCTTCATAAAGCGCACCGTACGCTCTCTTCTTATCCCGCCACAATGCTGAGCTTCTGGAAGGAACGGAAGAAATCCGTCGTTGCGTAACCGAGCGATTCGTATAAAGAGAGAATGGGCTCGTTATGTTCGTCCGCCGTAATCAAGATTTTCGCAACATTGCGCTGTTCGAACCGTCCGCGCAGCGACTGGATCAGCTTCTTGCCGACGCCTTGGCGCTGGTAATCCGGATGAACCGCGATGCGATAATAATACCCTCTGTTGTTGTCGATCGTACCGATAATCATTCCGATAATCTCATCTTCTTCCACGGCTACGAGCACGAGCTCGCTATCCCAGGACAGTTGACGGGCAAAGGCTTCCATGGTCAGCTCATAACACTCTTCCG
The DNA here is from genome assembly GCF_042431225.1 of Paenibacillus aurantiacus. Taxonomy (NCBI): domain Bacteria; kingdom Bacillati; phylum Bacillota; class Bacilli; order Caryophanales; family Paenibacillaceae; genus Paenibacillus; species Paenibacillus aurantiacus. The sequence continues at coordinate 157,904 of NZ_JBHMDO010000015.1, forward strand.
ATAGAACGGTCTCGAGGAGCTGGGTTACAGGTCGGTAATCCGACAGTTGGAAGGAACGAACGTGCATCATTCAACCTCTCAATCGATAACATAGTTTTGGATAAAGTTAATAATACGACAAATTCGAATCAAATCCTTCTGAATTCTTTAAATTCTCGTAAAAAAAGTGCGAAATCCGGGGAATATTGATGAAAACGCTTAATATTAAGCGCTTCCAAAGCGTAAAGGTTCGGATTTGTCTCGTTTTCTCGTATTTCCTTCGATTATCGACATGAATAGTTGAATTTTACATAGATATCCAGCACAAGATCGACTGTTTTGGCAGATTTTTTCACATTAACTTAGCGACTATTCACAAACGTTTTTGTTAATGATGTCAACTTCATGCAAGGTATACCTGAGAGTGAGAGATGGGAGAAGCGATTTTCCAGCGATTTTGTCACTTGTGCGTCAACCACACCCCAATTATGTACTAATCGCGCAATAATCATGTCAGCTTATCCCACTTCGCTGAACGACGCGTCCGCTTCACTTCCGTTACCCCCTTCCCGGTAACGGCCTCCGTTCCTTGATCTTGTACAGCCTTGTTGTTACACCAATATGAAGATCGAAACGGAAATATGCGAATTGCGAACGGCGAATTGCGAACGGCGAATTGCGAACGGCGAACGGCGAACGGCGAACGGCGAACGGCGAACGGCGAACGGCGAACGGCGAACGGCGAACGGCGAACGGCGAACGGCGAACGGCGAACGGCCCGGCGCTTGAAGCGCCGAGCTTTTCTATGCCCACCATGTCAGTCTTTGCCGTCCGCGGGGTGATGCTCGTCCCATTCTTTGGCCTGGGAAGTAGCGATCGCAATCGCGCGGCCTTCGTCGTAGCCGTCGCGCAGCAGGGCGTTCGCGATTTCGACCGCCTTGTTCCGCACGCGCGGCTCGAAGTTTTTGAGCGACGGCGGGTAATCCCCTTTTCGCCAAGGCATGCTTCCCACCTCCCGGAGCGCAGATCCCGGCTTAAAGCGGGCGGTTCGTCAGGGGCGTAGTCGCATCGCGCGTATCGTACAGATCCGCATTCTCCGAATTATAGCGTCTGAACGTCTCGTACGCGTCGTTGTCGCGTTTAGCGTCAGCGTCTACGAGCACCAGAATGCGGCCGTTATCGATATAATCGTCATAACGCTTCGCTTCGTCCTCCGGAATGCCAAGGCCGATCAGTCCGCCTACCAAGCCGCCCGCGCTAGCGCCGACTGCCGCGCCCGTCAGCGTCGCTGCGATCGGCCCGGCCGCGAGAATCGGACCGATACCCGGAATCGCAAGCGCGCCAAGCCCTGCGAGCAGTCCCGCAGTGCCGCCGAGTATGCCTCCGGTCGCAGCTCCCGTCGCCAGCCCTTCAGGCGCCTTCGTGCCCGTTTCATCCGTCACATCCTGCACGTCGTCCCTGTCCTTGGCTATAACCGATATCTCATCGGACCGGTATCCCTTGCGCTTCAGCTCGTCAATGGCGTCTACCGCCGCTTCATACGTATTAAATACACCGACAATTTTACGATTGTTACCCATTCTAATTCCCTCCTTGGCCTCTCCCGGCTAGCGGGACAAGCGTGGTTGATTTGCTTCTCCTTACCACTCGCATCCCTGTTTGAATCGCCGCATTCCACCGGGTTGCGCGCCGCTTCCGCCAGCTGTTTGCATATGGCGCAAAACGGGTAATATAGCAAGGTTTGTCCGTTTTTTTGAATTATCTCACTCCTATAGGTCATCTTGCATTGCCGTTTCGCCTTGCATAAAACGGCAGTTCCTGGAGACGCTAGTCTAGGGCTCCGACCCACCCGACTTTCGAAACATAAACGTTGATTTATTATCGTGAATCAGGGATAATGGGAAATGAATCCATACATATTTCAAGGAGGTTTTTCATTCATGGCACATCAACTGCCTGCACTGCCTTACGCTAACGACGCGCTCGAGCCACACATTGACGCGCTGACGATGGAGATCCACCACGACCGTCACCATAACGCATACGTGACGAACCTGAATGCCGCGCTGGAGTCCGCTCCTGAGCTGCAATCCAAATCCGTCGAAGACCTGATCGCGGACCTGAACAGCGTACCGGAAGCAATCCGTACTGCTGTCCGCAACAACGGCGGCGGCCACGCGAACCACACCCTCTTCTGGGAAACGATCGGCCCGAACGCGGGCGGCGCGCCTACAGGCGCTCTGGCAGCGGCGATCGACGCGGAACTGGGCGGCTTCGACACGTTCAAAGCCGACTTCGCGAAAGCGGCTACGACTCGTTTCGGCAGCGGCTGGGCGTTCCTCGCGGTAACGAAAGACGGCAAGCTCAAAGTGTACAGCCTGCCTAACCAAGACAGCCCGATCATGGAAGGCGAGACGCCGCTCCTCGGCCTGGACGTTTGGGAGCACGCGTACTACCTGAAATACCAAAACAAACGCCCTGACTACATCGGCGCGTTCTGGAACGTCGTCAACTGGGCTGAAGTTGGCAAACGTTACGAAGCAGCCGTAAAATAATACGCCCTGCGCGCAACGAAACACCCCCGAAACGGCTCAGCCGTCTATCGGGGGTGTTTGCGTTCTTATGTTCAAAAGAGGTCATAGATGGGACTGAATCGCCGTGCGGATTTGCTCAAGCGAACGGTTGACCGTGACGTTCTCGATGACATGCTCACATTGCTTGCGGTACACGACCTCATCCGTGTACAGGCTCAAGTACCGGTCAATGACGTCGACGGGCATCGCCTTTGTCTCCAGCCGTTCCTTGACCGTGCGCTTATCCGCATAGATGAATAGGCGGACAACCCGCTCGCCGTACAGCTTCTTCAGCAGCGAGGCCGCTTCACTATCCACGATGACATACGCGTGGCGTCCTTCCTCCAGCGGCTGCAGCAGTTCCTTCGTCTTAATGCCGTAATGCTCCCTGCCAATCACCGCCGTCTGGATGAACTCGCCGCGGCGCTCCATCGCCTCGAACGTCTCTTTGCCGATAAAATGATAATCCAAATCCGGGGGCTCTAGCGCTCGGGGCGGACGTGTCGTATAGGAAAGCACATGATCGATGCCCAGTTCTCTGCCGATCCGATGCGCGATAGTCTTGCGCCCGGACCCGCTCGTGCCCGTAAAGACGAATATAAACGGTCCAGCCATAGGAAACGCCTCCTTCGCCATGCCCTTAATGAACGATTGCAGCCTGCCAAAATAGCAGCGTCAAGGATGGGAATCGCGCCGTAAAATGCGCCGTACAGCTATTGTATTCCACACCGTGCCGCCATTTTCCTGTTGAGTGCCGTCCCCGGCCAAGATAGCAATATTTTCATACATTTCATACATTGCCAAATCGATGGACTACATTCATCATCGCCGCACCCATCTGACTCTATACCCCCCTCCTTCGATTACACCGCCCAATAAAAAACACACGGGATAGGCTCCTGCCGCATACATTGCATTAAAGGCGTTTACCCATTCGCATGTGCAAAAGGAGACCGAACTATGTGGTATGATCCGTATGCTTCCGGCTATGCGCCGGATGGCAGCGCAGGCGCGCCCTTGGTGCGCGCAGGCGGCGATTGCGGCTGCGGAGGGCCTCGCGCCGTGACGCCGCTGCATCCCGCTCCCCCCGGGCCGGGAATGATTGGACCGGGCCTTGGACCAGGGCCATTCCCGCCTCCGCCAGGGCCGGGGCCATTCCCGCCTCCACCGGGGCCAGGGCCGTTCCCGCCTCCACCGGGGCCGGGGCCATTCCCGCCTCCGCCAGGGCCGGGGCCATTCCCGCCTCCACCGGGGCCAGGGCCGTTCCCGCCTCCACCGGGGCCGGGGCCATTCCCGCCTCCGCCGGGGCCGGGGCCATTCCCGCCTCCACCGGGGCCAGGGCCGTTCCCGCCTCCACCAGGGCCGGGGCCATTCCCGCCTCCGCCGGGGCCGGGGCCGTTCCCGCCTCCACCGGGGCCGGGACCATTCCCGCCGGGGCCAGGGCCGTTCCCGCCTCCACCGCCGCCGGGACCATTCCCGCCGGGGCCGGGGCCGTTCCCGCCGTTCCCGATTCCGATCCCGCTGCCGATTCCACTGCCGCCGGGACCGGGCAGATTCGTCACCGTCGTAGTGAACGGCGGCATCGCCTTCCCATGGGTGACGAACTCGTACCGCATCCCGCACTTCCCCGGCCAGACGATCTATCAAGCGCTGGCCGCGACAGGCTCGGTTAGATTCGGTCCAGGCGGTCGGATCGTATCCGTCGGCGGCGTATCCATCGGCGGGGGCGTACTCGTTCAGCTTCTGTTGAACGGACAGCGTATTCCGCAATCGCTGCTCAGCTTCCCAGTGCATGCTGGCGACGTGGTAGCCGTCCAGCTCTTCCTGGCCGGCACGGGCCAGCAGCGCGAAGATTACGCGCAGCCGATCCATAACGAGGCGTACACGAACCCGCTCCAGCCTGGGGCATACGGCGAATACAGGGCGGAGAACGAAGAAGCAAACGAAGGCTAGCGATTAGCCAAGAAGAAACAACTAGAAGAGGCCGTGCGGGAAAGATGTCCCGCACAGCCTCTTTTTGACGATATCACAAGCTTCAACGCACACCGTCACTTCGCTCTCTGACTATGGCGCGTAACGCGCGAGCTTCCGCATTACGCCTCGTTCCGCCTAAGCGTAAGTCCGCGCAGCCACCCTCTGAACCACTCTGCCCTGCGGCCGTTCACTTCTTCGGCATAATCATCGCCGGCAACTGACAGCACATAGCCGCTATCGGTGACGTAGAAAGTCGAATACCGGGATACGAAGTACTTGCCCGCAAGTCTCCCTGCGTCTTCGCCCGCTTTTGCGACCCCTGCAATGACCCGCATTCCCTGACGCAGCATCGGATCTGCCCCTTCCACTCGCGCGCTGATGATGAGTTCAATCTTCGCAGGCACGACCTCTCCTTCAATGCGCTTCAATACCTCCACGGTAATAACGTGGTACGCTTGGATCCCCCAAACATTCGTCTCCAGCACCGAAGGAGGCGCAATCACTTCCGCCTCTATATAAGAGTCCGCCTTGTCCGCCACTTCCTCAAACTCCGGGATTTGTAATTCAATAAGTTCCGGATAGTACGTATTCGCCGGGTAAGTTGTCCGTAAGGTACGTATTTGCTCAGCCGTTAGCCTGGATTCCAAAGTCCGCTCGCGCACGAATAGCCCCGCAGCTACCACTAAACAAACCACAGACGCAAGAACAATCAGCCATCTTTTACGCCCCACCTCCGCCTCTCCCCTCAACCGCGTCAAACACGAATTCAGATCCGCGAACTCCGCACCTCTCATAACCGATTTTGTCTTAGTTAAATCTTACCATCCCGCTCCAGTTAGGATAAATGCTTTCTTGCTCCCCACGGCGCATAGTCATTCTTCTGCAAAACAAAAAGCCCCAAAGCCAAATAGGCGAGGGGGCTTCCCTTATGAATTCATTCCTTGCATCGATGCTATAACGACGGCTTACTTCTGCCCGTAATATGCGTTCTTCCCGTGCTTGCGCAGGTAATGCCGGTCCAGCAAATGCTGGTCCATCGGCTGTACGCCCGGATTGAGCGCGAACGTATGCAGCCCCATCTTCGCCACTTCCTCCACGACGACCGCATTGTGAACCGCATTGTGCGGGTCCTTGCCCCACACGAAAGGCGCATGGCTATTCACCAGCACCGCCGGAACAGCGGCCGGATCAATACCGCGAGTGCGGAACGTCTCGATGATAACGTTGCCGGTCTCGAGCTCGTAAGCGCCTTTAATTTCCGCCTCGGTCATCGCCCGGGTACATGGAATTTCGCCGTAGAAGTAATCGCCATGCGTCGTGCCCAGCGCCGGAATCGCGCGTCCAGCCTGCGCCCAGCTCGTCGCCCAAGGGGAATGCGTGTGGACGATCCCGCCGATCGATTCGAACGCGCGATAGAGCGCCACGTGCGTCGGTGTATCCGAGGAAGGCCGCAAGTTACCCTCCACGACGTTCCCTTCCAAATCCACGATGACCATTTGCTCCGGGCGCAGCTCCTCGTAAGGCACGCCGCTCGGCTTAATGGCGACAAGACCGCTCTCGCGATCGATGCCGCTTACGTTCCCCCACGTAAAAGTGACCAGTCCGTACTTAGGAAGATCCATATTCGCTTCCCATACGGCTTGCTTCAAAGATTCCAACATCAGAGCTCCTCCTTGTTCCGTTAACTTGATCGGACATGATTCTCGTTGACTGCTGGTCTCATTATAACTTGTACGTACAAGTGTGTCATCTCTTATTTTGCGGGCTCGTCCTCGCGGGCGGCTGCCGTCGATTCCCGAATGATCAGCTTCGGTTCGTATACGACGTCGCCTGAAGCGCCGCGCCCGTGCTTGCCGCCGATCAGCCGCATGAGCATCGCTACCGCGTCCTCGCCCATCCGCGTCTTCGGATGCTCGAGCGTCGTCAGCTTCACTTCCGTCGCGGTCGCCAGCGTCGCGTCGTCGAATCCGACGATCGACAGGTCGCTTGGCACGGCGAGTCCGCTGCGGCGTACGATGTCGAGCAAGCGCACGGCCAGCTCATCGTTGTAGCAGACGATCGCCGTCGGCCGCTCGCCTGGACCCAGCGCGAGCAGCGCCTCGAGCGCCTCGGCCGGTTTCGTCAGCTTCTCTTCGGTCGTATAGCGGAGCAAGCTTCCGGTCGCAAGAGGCAGCCGGCGCTCCCGCAGGCAGCGCATGAAGCCGCGCATCCGGTGGACGCCCTGGAAATCGTCGGTCTTGAAGAAGCCGGCGATTCGCTTGTGTCCAAGCTCGGCCAGATGTTCTGCGGCACGATAGCCGCCCAGCTCGTCATCGACCTTCAGGCATGGCGCGTCGACGTCGCTGTAGCGCTCATTAAGCATGACGTACGGGATGCCTCTGGCCTCCAGCGCCAGGAAATAATCGAAGTTCGGGTTGCCCTCGGCGCTCTTGGTCGGCTCGATAATGAGTCCGCCAAGCGGCTCGCGGAGCATCGACTCCAAGCTTTCGCGCTCCTTATCCTTCTCATTGTCGGTGCTGGCGAGCAGCAGCCGGGCTCCCTGCGCGCGCAGCGCGGATTCCACCCCGCGAACGATAGTCGGGAAGATATAGTCCGAGATGTGGGTCGTCATCAGACCGACGGTCAACCCCGGCGGTTCCGCCGGCTTCCGTCCGTTCTCCGGCATGGAATCGGCGACGAACGTCCCTTTCCCCTGCACGCGATAGAGCCAGCCCTCCGCCTCGAGGTCGCCCAGCGATTGGCGCACCGTCTGCCGGCTCATGCCGGATTGAGCGGCGATCTCGTGCTCGGACGGCAGCTTGTCGTGCGGACTGAACTGTCCCGCCGCGATCCACGAGATAATCTGTTCCTTTAACTGTCTATATTTTGGGGGTAGCTGTTCTTTCACATCGCACCTCACTGTTCGGTAATCCAACTTGTATGATTGAAGTATAACACGCCGCCAACTTGTACGTACATAATTGTACAAGACGAATCAGCGTTCGCCCATCTGTCATTGGCCTAGCGAGGTTCACTCCACAGAACGGCAAATTCCTCCATAGGCAGAGAAGCCCGTACAAAATATGATTCAGCTATTGCGCGAACGGCTCTGGACAAAGACCGAGAGCCGGGGCAAGCCCTCGGCTCTCGATCTTTGGATTATGGTTCGTCCGGGTTCTCGCGCTTCCATTCCGCCGCGCTGCGGCGCGAGCGTGCTCGAAGTCGAGGTCGATCATGACGACATACGGCTTGCCCGCACGGTCTAGCCGGGGCTGTCTATGCCTTGAGCCGCTCGATCATGTAGGCTCGGACATCGTCTGCCAAATCTTCCCGCTTCAGCGCCAGATCAATCGTCGCCTGCACGAAGCTGAGCTTGTCGCCGACGTCGTACCGGGTGCCCCCGAAGCGATAAGCGGCGAGCGGCTTCGCCATGCCCAGCTGCTGAAGGCTATCTGTCAGCTGAATCTCCCCGCCTTTGCCCGGCTTGGCGTTCTCCAGCAGCTCGAAGATCGCCGGTTCCAGCACGTAGCGGCCCATGACCGCGATGTTCGACGGCGCTTCGCCCGGCGCCGGCTTCTCGACGAGCGAACGGATAAGCCCTGGCGACTCCGGATACAGCTCGGCAATCCCGAATTTATAAGTCTGATCCCATGGCACCTCCATCAGCGCCACGACCGACGTCTCGCGCTCGTGATGCAGATCGATCATCGACTTCAGACACGGCGGGTCGGACTGCAAAATATCGTCGCCGAGCAGGACCGCGAACGGCTCATTCTCCACGAAGCTGCGTGCGCTCAACACCGCATGGCCAAGTCCGAGCGGCTCCCGCTGGCGAATGTAGCAGATGTCGGCCAGATGCGAGATGCCGCGCACGAGCTCCAACAGCTCCGCTTTCCCGTGTGCCTCAAGCTCCGCCTCAAGCTCGTACGATTTGTCGAAATGGTCTTCGATGGCCCGCTTGTTCCGCCCCGATACGATTAGAATGCGCTCGATGCCCGAGGCGACGGCTTCCTCTACGATATATTGAATGGCCGGCTTGTCGATCAGCGGCAGCATCTCTTTGGGCTGCGCCTTCGTCGCCGGCAGAAACCGGGTGCCAAGTCCCCCGGCCGGTATAATCGCTTTGCGTACGCGTTTGCTCAACTTCTTGTTCCTCCCCCGCAAAAGGTCATCGTATAAGCTTCATTCTACTCTTCTCTGGAACGAACATCCATAGCCGTACAACCTTTCCACCCACCTAAGATCGCCCGATTTTCAAAGTTTCAAAGGATATCGGTTGAGCGTCCGCCATTTGACTTCCGTTCCCAGATCATGACAAACTTGTGGGAGTGGCTGCAACTAACGTTCCATGACTTGACTTTAAAGAGCGAAGGAGTGTCTTGCTATGCTGTTTACCCGAAACCTGCGAACATCCCGCCGCGACGAAATGATCGACATTACGCGCGAGGTCGCTTCGATCGTCTCGAAGGAGGACATCCGGGAAGGCCTTGCGGTCGTCTACTGCCCGCATACGACTGGAGGCATTACTATCCAGGAGAACGCGGATCCCGACGTCAAACACGACGTGCTGATGCGGCTGGACGAGATCTATCCGTGGGAGCATCCCAAATACCGGCATGCCGAAGGCAACACCGCTTCCCATCTGAAAGCCATAACGACCGGCTCTTCGCAAACCGTCGTCGTTCAAGACGGCAAGCTGCTGCTCGGCAGATGGCAGGGCATCTACTTCTGCGAATTCGATGGCCCGAGAACGCGCGAGTATGTCGTTAAGCTGATTAAAGGCTAATAGAAGTAAGGCCGCCCAAACATTTTGCTTGGCGCCTCCTCATCCACCATTTCCGCCGCGTGCGGGAAGTGGAAGAGCGAGGCGTTTTTTATTATTGACATATTTGCTTATTTATAATAATTTTAATTTAGTAATTATTTTATACATCACCTGTTTTGCATTCAAACAACAATCGTGTCCCAGTAATGTGATTGGAGGAAGCGCCCGATGGAACAGATCATCATTCTCGGCTCCGGCCATTCCGGCCTCGCCGCCGCCATATACCTGGCCAATGCCGGCTATCAGCCGCTTGTCGTCGAAGAATGTCCCTCTAACTTCCGGTTCATTCCGGCAGCGGAGGCGCCGCGTCCCCAAGATTGTGCCGAGTTCGCGCCCGATAGCGTGACGCTATCGTCCGGTAGCTATAGTGACACACTCGCATCCCTTAGCGATACGCACACACCCGGTAGCGACATGCTCGCCGCGATGCGCCTGCAGGCCAGACGGATCGGCGTTCGATTCCATACCGGGCGCATGCCGCAGCCAAAGGGCAATCCCTTCCGGTTCGAGCTCGAACCCGGCGTAGCGGTATCTTCGCGGTCGATTATCATAACGAACGGCAAAATGGCAAACCATATGGATATCCTTGGCGAGCGCTTGAACGAAGAGCTTCTCGAGCCCGCGTTCGCTGGCGGGGACGGCTTCTTCTTGCAGGGACGCCAGATGATGGTCGGCGGGAGCGGCGCTGCCGCCTTCGAGGATGCGCTCTTCCTGACGCGCTTCGCCTCCGAAGCCCGTCTCGTTCACCGGCACATGAAGCAGCGCGCCTTGCGGCTCAGCCAGGAAGAGGCCCTGACCGCTCCAAGCACGCGGTGGACAATGGACATGATGCCGATTGAAGTCATTCCCGGCGAGCTGGGGCTGCACGGGTTGAAGATCCGCATGCGGGCAAACCACTCACAGCCGCAGTCTTCGCCAAGCGGCAGCTTTCCGCTTTCGACTCCGCGCACACGCGTAATTTTACCGCATGAAGCCCCTCTCGTTCCCGACGAACGAGGGATACCGCTGGCGCCTCGGGGTACGACGGCAGCCTATCCCCCCGGTATTTTCTCGTGCCTGGACAGCCGCGAATCCCGCAGCGCCTCTCCGCTTCAGGCCGCTGCGGCGGGATGCCTGGCCGCAATCCGCTGCGAGCAATTCCTCACCTTGAAGGCGGCGGCCGTCTAACGATTCAAGACCACGGCGCCGGTGTAAAAGAAAAGTAGTCCAACCTATTTAAATAAAGGAGTGTTGACCCATGGCAACAGCAACTTCCACGAAAAACGTACAGGAAATTCTCAATAAACAAGTCGCGAACTGGAGCGTGCTCTATGTGAAGCTGCACAACTTCCACTGGTATGTGAAAGGCTCGCAGTTCTTCACCCTGCACGTGAAATTCCAGGAGTTCTACGAGGAAGCGGCGCTGCATGTCGACGAGCTGGCCGAGCGCTTGCTGGCCATCGGCGGCAAACCCGAGGCGACGATGAAGCAATACCTCGACACCTCCAGCATCAAGGAGGCCAAAGGCACCGAGAGCGCAGAGCAAATGGTCGACGTGCTGATCGACGACTTCGGCACCGTGATCGACGAGCTGAAGGACGGCATGGAGAAAGCCGAGAAAGCCGGCGACGAGACGACAGCCGACATGCTGCTCGCGATTCACAGCACGCTCGAGAAACACGTGTGGATGCTGAAGGCGTTCAACGGACGCTAAGCTAATCGGCTAAGGAGCGCTCCGAAGGGCCACCAGGAATTCGAGTTGATGCCCATTCGCGGACCGACAGGGAAGCGAATGGGCTTCAATGCGTATAAATCAGGCTCTCGTCAATGTAACGGCTTGAATCCCGACATATTCGCCATGCGGCGGCATGCGAAATACAGCGCGAAATAAATGGGCGCGGGTTAGCGTAACCAGCTTGTTCCACTCCCATGTTGCGCGCACCGATACGTGAAACAAGCCCGTGTATCCCCCAAGGCGGGGATACACGGGCTTGTTGCCGTTCGATTGATCGCTGAGAGCGCGGCAATTAAACCGGCTGTGGCGCCTGCTGGCTGAGTGCGATCGCCTGCTCCAAGTCGGCCAGAATATCACGGATCGATTCCGTGCCGATCGACAAGCGAATCAGCCCCGGCGATACGCCCGCCGCAAGCTGTTCGTCCGGCTTCAACTGCGCATGGGTCGTGCTCGCCGGATGGATGATCAGCGACTTGGAATCGCCGACGTTCGCCAAGTGCGAGAACAATTTCGTCGCGTGAATCAGCTTCTTGCCGGCGTCGATGCCGCCTTTAATCTCGAAGGCGAGGATAGCGCCTTGACCGTTCGGCAAATACTTCTGCGCCAGCGCGTGCGACGGATGGCTCGCAAGCCCCGGGTAGCTCACCCAAGCCACGTCCGGATGACTCTCCAGGTACTTGGCAACCTCGAGCGCATTGGCGCTATGGCGTTCCAAGCGCAGATGCAGCGTCTCCAGCCCTTGCAGCAGCAGGAAGGAATTGAACGGCGACAGCGCCGACCCGAGATCGCGCAGCAGCTGGACGCGCGCTTTGATGATATAGGCAAGCGGCCCTACCGCTTCGGTGTACACGACGCCGTTGTAGCTCGGATCCGGTTCGGTCAAGCCGGGGAACTTGCCGCTCGCCGCCCAATCGAAGGTGCCGCCGTCCACGATGACCCCGCCGATCGAGGTGCCGTGGCCGCCGATGAATTTCGTCGCGGAGTGAACGACGATATCCGCTCCATGCTTGATCGGCTGGAGCAAATACGGGCTCGGGAACGTGTTGTCGACGATAAGCGGGATGCCGTTCTCGTGCGCGATAGCCGCTACCGCCTCGATGTCGAGCACGTCGCCTTTCGGATTGCCGATCGTCTCGCCGTATAGCGCCTTCGTCTTATCCGTGATCGCCTTGCGGAAGTTCTCCGGATCGCTCGCATCGACGAACGTCACTTTAATACCAAGCTTCTTGAGCGTATGGGCGAACAAATTATACGTTCCGCCGTACAAGCTCGATGATGAGACGATCTCATCTCCGGCTTCGGCGATATTGAGAATCGAGAACGTAATCGCGGCCTGCCCGGATGCGAGGCCAAGCGCCCCGACGCCGCCTTCCAGCGCGGCAATCCGCTGCTCGAATACGTCCGTCGTCGGATTCATGATACGGGAGTAGATGTTGCCGAATTCCTTCAGCGCGAACAGATTGGCCGCATGGTCCGTGTCGCGGAAGCCGTACGAGGTCGTCTGATAAATCGGCACGGCCCGCGACAGCGTCGCCGGATCATATTCCTGCCCTGCGTGTATAGCCAGTGTTTCCAATGCGTAATTCGGTTTGTCGCTCATCTTGAATTCCCCTTCTCATCTGAATTAGGAACGCGATTATGCCGATTCTTGGATGGCTCTTCCATATTCGTATTCTTCGGCCGAAGCCGAATCCCTGCCGACCTTCAATTCTAATAATTCACACCCAAATACTTGGTTTTAATGTAGCTTAGCACTTTCTTCCAAATCCCGTCAACTGTTTTTTTGCCGTTCTCCGCGTAGACGCCGACTCGTTGCCGCAGGCTGGGCAGATCGCGCTTCGGCGCACGCGCGCCCAACGCCGCAACTCTCCGCCTTGGCGCATGAAGAAAAAGCCATCGGCCCGCTGCTGGCGGGTCGATGGCTGTTCCTCGCGCTTTAAGCACGCCTTTCACTTCGTTAATTATGCATGCGTCTAACGATTCATCCCGTTAACGCTGCTTGTTCGCTGCAATCTGTTCGGCCAGCTCGTTCAAGTACGCCCAGCGGTCCATCAGCTCCTCCAGCTTCGCTTCGAGCTGCTGCTGCTCGGCAACGAGCTGCTGCAGAAGCATCGAATCGCTGCTGGACTCATCCATGCGCTTGGCGACGGCCGCGAGCGCTTCTTCGATCTTCGCGATCGTATCGTCGATCGTCTCGAATTCCTTCTGCTCCTTGTAGGACATCTTCGTCGGTCCCGCATTCTCCGCCGCACGTGCCGAAGCTGCCGGCGCTGCGTTCGACGAAGATTTGCCAGCTGCTTCAACCTGTGCTTTGCGTCCGGCTTCCGCCGCCTGGTTCTCCGCGAATTCCGAATAGTTGCCAACGTGGTGCGTCACGACGCCATCGCCCTCGAAGGCGAGAATTCGGTCGACCGTCCGGTCCAGGAAATAGCGGTCATGGGAGACGACGAAGACGACGCCCGGGAAGTCGTCCAGGTAATCCTCGAGCACGGTCAGCGTCTGAATATCCAGGTCGTTCGTCGGCTCGTCCAGCAGCAGCACGTTCGGCGCATCCATCAGCACCCGCAGCAGCTGCACGCGGCGCTTCTCGCCGCCGGATAGCTTGCCGATCGGCGACCACTGCATCGTCGATGAGAACAGGAATCGCTCCAGCATTTGGCCCGCCGATATCGAGGAGCCGTCCGCCGTCGTGATCCGTTCGGCGCCTTCCTTGATATAGTCGATCACGCGCATGGCGTCGTCCATCTCTTCGCGCTCCTGCGAGAACACGCCCAACCTCACGGTAGGCCCCAGCTCCACCGTCCCCGCGTCCGGCGTCAGCTGGCCGGAGATTAGCTTCAGCAGCGTCGATTTGCCGAGTCCATTGCGCCCCACGATGCCTACGCGGTCCTCCGGCACGGCGATATAGCTGAATTCGCGAATGACCGTTCGTCCTTCGAACGATTTCGTGATCCCTTCAATCTCGACGATCTTCTTGCCCAGCCGCGCGGACGCCACCGACAGCTCCAGCTTGCCGGACGCCTTCTCCGGCGCCGCATCCTTCAGCGTCTCGAACCGTTCGATGCGCGCCTTCTGCTTGGTCGTCCGCGCCTTCGCCCCACGGCGCATCCAGGCCAGCTCATTGCGGAACAGGTTCTGGCGCTTCGCCTCCGAGGCCGCTTCCCGCTCCTCCCGCTCGAGCTTCAGCTCCAGGAAGCGGCTGTAATTCGCCGTATAGAAATACGCCTTGCCCCGATCCAATTCGAGCGTCCGGTTCGTCACCCGGTCTAGAAAATACCGGTCATGCGTAATCATAAGCAAAGCGCCTTTGCGCTTGGCCAGCATTTGTTCAAGCCAAGCGACCGACTCGTTGTCGATATGGTTGGTCGGCTCGTCCAGCAGCAGCACGTCGGCCGGCTGAATCAGCGCCGCCGCCATCGCGACACGCTTGCGCTGGCCGCCGGACAGCGTGCCGAGCTTAGCGTCGAAGCGCAGGATGCCAAGCTTCGTCAGCGCCGTCTTCGCTTCGCTCTCGATTGTCCACGCATCCAGCTCGTCCATCCGCTGGTTGGCCCGGACAAGCTTCTCTTGCAGCGACGGGTCGCCGCTGTTCAGCGCAAGCGCCGCAAGCGCTTCGGTATACGCGCGCACCGCCTTCATCGGTTCGGAATCGCCCGCGAGCACGTGCTCAAGCACCGTCGCTTCGGGATCGAAAGGAGGATCCTGCGCAAGCAGCTGCACGGTCACGCCGCTGGCCGTCATGATCGAGCCGGAGTCTGGCTGCTCCAGTCCCGCCACGACTTTCATGAAGGTAGACTTGCCCGTTCCGTTGACGCCGATAATGCCAATTTTGTCGCCAGCCTCGATGCCGAACGCGACGTCTTCGAACAGCATTTTCTCGCCATAGCTTTTCGTTATATGATCAACCGTTAATACGTGCATGTTTCAACCGCCTATCATCTAATGTAGAGACGTCCGTCTCTCCTCTGGCCAACCCTTCGCTTTAACTTTATACGAAGAGGCTTGTGGGGGCAACCAGGCAGTACCGGCTAACGGCCGGTAGATGGTATCTTACGGGGTGATCGCCGGAAGCCTCTCAAGATTCCCGCCCTCGATGCAACGCTCAATGAAACCGCGCACCATGCAAAAAACAGCGCCGCAGGGTGCTTATCTCGCACAACCTGCAGCGCTGCTGCCTACTTACTTCTATTGCTAAACGTTACGACCGGCTAATTACGCCAGCACTGCTTCGCGCTCCGCGCGTGCGTACCGGACTTCTTCTGCACGAGCTGCGATTGCCGCCATCGTGCGCACCGCCTCGAGCGGGTATTTCCCTGCGGCCGTCTCGCCGGATAGCATAACCGCATCCGTGCCATCCCAGATGGCGTTTGCGACGTCGCCCGCTTCCGCGCGCGTCGGGCGCGGCTGCTGCTGCATCGACTCGAGCATTTGGGTCGCCGTCACGACGAATTTGCCGGCTTTGTTGCACGCGGCGATCATTTGCTTCTGCGCGATCGGCACGTCTTCGATCGGAATCTCGACGCCGAGGTCACCACGGGCGACCATGATGGAATCGGATGCCGCGATGATCGCTTCCAACTCATCGAGACCTTCCTGGTTCTCGATTTTGGACATCACTTTAATGTGGGAAGCGCCTGCGTCCGCCAGCATCTTCTTCACTTCGAGCACATCCTCCGCACGGCGAACGAACGACATCGCGATGATTTCCACGTTGTTGTCGATGCCGAATTGGATATGCTGCTTGTCGCGCTCCGTTACGCCTGGAAGCGATGTGCGGATACCTGGCAGGTTAACGCCTTTGCGCGATTTGATGATGCCGCCGTTCAGAATCGTGCAAACGACGTCCGACCCTTCGATGCGCTCGACGGCGAGCTCGATCAGACCGTCGTCGATCATGATGCGGGAGCCGACTTTCACGTCCTTGGACAAATCATAGGATACCGAGATCCGGTCGATCGTGCCTGCAATTTGCTCCGTCGTCAGCGTCAGCGTCCCGCCGCTTTGCAGCAAGTACGACGGTTCCGCCAAATTGCCCGTGCGAATTTCCGGTCCTTTGATATCCAGCATCATTTCAATTGTGGTATTCTTCTTGCGAGCGGCTTCGCGCACGAGCACGATACGTTCCTGGTGATCGTCCAGCTCGCCGTGCGCCAGGTTCAGGCGGGCGATGTTCATCCCCGCGTCGATCATGTTCTCCAGCATCTCCGGGCTCAGACAAGCCGGTCCCATCGTACAAACGATCTGTGTTTTCTTCATTGCGTTGTCCACTCCTGTCAAATACTATCGTTCTTTGTCTTCCGTTAGGTCTATTGTATAGGAGCGGCTGTTCAAGATCGATGAACTATAGTACAGTAGTTATACTATAGTCCGATAATAATTGAGGCGAGGCCATGTTCAGCATTTTTCATATCGGCGAGGAACGGGGCATCCTTCGTCAAGACCGGCGCAGGCTGGGTAATGACAGTTACCTGTTTCTGTGGGTCCGATTCGGACGGGTGACGTTGGAGATCGCCGGCAAGCCTTACGCCTGCGGCAAGAACGAGCTCCTGCTCGTGCCGCCCGGGCGGACGATGTTCGAGCTCTGTGGCGAAGGCGGCATCCGGGATGCGATCGCGATCCGGTTCAGCCCGGCAACCGCGGAAGTCGCCAGCCAACTGCCTCTTCTGGGGGCGGTCAAGCCCTTGGCTTGGACAACCCGCATGCCCGAGCTCATCGACGAGAAGCTGCTGCAGCTGACGGGGCATTGGAACGAACGCGGGTCCTACTACTCCGTCTTGTGCAGCGCCGTGCTGGCGGAGGTGCTCGTCCTCATTAGCCGCGAGGTCGATACCGGCGCGAAGATGCCGTCGACCGTCCAGCATGCCGAGCGGATGAAACGGTATATCGACGAGCATTACCGGGAGAAAATCACGAAGCTGGAACTCGGCCGCTGCGTCGGCGTCAGTCCGAACTATGCCGCCGCGCTCTTCCGCAGCGTGACGGGGCTGACCATTAGCGACTTCGTCCACCGCAAGCGGATGAAGACGGCGCAATACTTGCTCCGCCACTCGCAGCTTACGGTACAGGAGATTTCCGAGCACCTCGGCTACAATGATCCGTCCTACTTCAACCGGACGTTCAAACGGACGGTCGGGCGCCTGCCATCGGAGCTGATCGCGGAGCGAAGCCAGCGGGAGTGAGGCGTTGCGGCGCGCGGGACAGGCTCAATTTTGATAAAAACGACGAATGTAGTTCATATTGGCCTTAGGGGCCTACCTAATCGGAGAGGATGATGGCGATGAACATCAATATTTTGAAGGCGGAGTTGAAATACACCGGGAAAGAGGACGGCTACCTGGGCTTCGTCCATTTTGCGGTCGAAGGCCATAAATCGGACTACGAGCTGACGCTCAAGAGCAAAAACTGCGAGGACTGGATGTACAGCCTGAATTTCCTGAGCGGTCCGGGCAAAGAAATCCAGATCAACAAGGTGGAGGAGCAGATCGAGGAGAACGACGACCTGTTCGACACGCTGATCGATGCTGCGCTGGATGCGCTGGAGAAGGCGAAGAGCGAGGATGGCGAGCAGGCTTAGCATGTACAGGAAGTTTCAATAGCCTATGAGCCCCTTAAAAAAATCAAATGGCGTCACGGGGCGTACCTCGGTGACGCCATTCACCGTCTTCGATTCATTGCGAGTTTCTTCAGCAAATTATTTACAGCGAAAGCTGAACGCACATGGCAAAGAGAAGTTGCAACGCTTTACCTAGCTATTCCTTTCGATATTTCAACCACTCATTCCGACCTATCGTTGATTTGTTATGTCTCAGATTTTAGTAGTGATGAGATTGTATCCTGACCGATCTTCCGTCTCAAATATGTGGATACAACCACAAGCAATACAATGACACCAAACAAGGTTAACGCAAGTATACGGCAATAAACAATCATCGGATAGGATAATTGGTTAAAATATAGAAATGCTATGTATAATCCTGAACTGACGAATGTAGAAATGGAAAAGTAAACAAAAACCTCTAGCAACAAAAAGCTGTATATATCTTTTAGCCTCATTCCGAGCGACCGGTATATGCCCCAGTACCTCTTTCGCACCTGGTACTTGCCGTTGAGAATGGTATATATGCAGGTAATAGACAATAGAATCGCAACGTAAAATGTCAATGCACCTGACCGGTAGATGAAATCGGACATACGCCTCCAATCGCTAATGACCTTCGGTATATACTGAAAGAGACCACCGGGTGTTACCGCCGCTAACGCATAGACTTCGTTATAGATATTCTTGGCATCGGTGTCCGACACGTCTCCGCGGAGATAAATACTCAAGTCTTTGTATCCTTTGGTAATGCCCTGCTGCAGTGCGTACTGTTCATCCAGTACAATTGTTACATCATCGTGGGCAACCACCACATCGTCAGCCGACAATTGGTACGGCGCATTTACTACCTTCGCAATTCGGAACTCCCACTTCTTCACTATAGGGCTGCCCTCCTGGTCAAGGACAATTCTAGATAAGGTTATGTTTTTGCCGAGTAACTGCTTTTGTTCCTCAGGTTGCATATCCGGGCAATAGAGAGCGAGAGAAGGCAGGTCCTTATTCCCCAAATCATTATTCTTATTGAAATTACCCGAAGAATCCAGCATAAATGTTGCGTTTGGTATTATAACATCCTCGTAGAATGTTAACTCCTTTTGCTGGTCAGAGCTGTACTTCTCAATCCAGGAAAGGAGGTAAGGCGTGAGATTCTCTTTTTTTAAGATAGGCATGATATCGAACATGGATGGCTCTTTATCAACCAGGTTAATTCCCTTTAGTGATTCCAGCTTATGTACTTCTTCCGGGGAATAGATAATATCCGGGGAAACACGAACGATGTGACGGTCAATTGTTTTAGAAAAAATATTTTCTTGGGAGGATAGATAATAATCGTCTTCCGAATCCCAAGTTCCTGCCGTTTCCTTAGAAAACGTTACCGAGATTAATATCACCATGATCGAAATAATTATCGTCAACAGCGACAAGAGCGTACGTTTCGGAAATAAAAAAAGTTGTATAGCCAGCTGTTTGATTCGAAATGAATTAATACTTGATATCCATTCAACTGTCCGATGGTTGCCAAGGGCAATGTCTGTTTCGAAGCTTTGCTTCGCGCTCTTATCCTTTAGCGTTCGAACAGACAACAAGGAAGAGACTACAATTACACCATATAATACTACGAGCCATTTTAGAGATCCCGAGCCCATGGCCAACCAATCACTTGACCTCGTTATACCGCTGTTATAATTACCGCTCGTGATGACTTTTTTAAGAATAAGTACAAGCGGTATAGAAAGTAACGTTCCTAGCATAAAAATATAGGAGGTTTGAAACACTGTGAGTTGATACAAGTACTTACTTGTCGCACCTAAAGATTTTAGAACAGCAAAGTTAAAATTACGGTTAGCATTATAAAACGAAATTAACGTCGTAAGGCTTACTAAAGCAACGATTAATATAATGAGCTGCACAACTAGCGACAGCTTCGTTATAATTCCGAAATCCTTTAGGCCGTAATAAATGAGCCGCTCATTCATAAAACCTTGTCCACCGCGATTCATGATTTTCCGATAGGCAGACTCATAATTACCATCACTTGTCATCTTGGAATCATAGGGAATCAAGACGTTTGCGTTGACCTGATTGTCCGAGGCGTTGCGGCCGGCTAATATATTCGGAAACAGCGTTTTCCTTGTATCGACTCCCCATTTTGCAGAGTAATTGTCTACAATGCCAGTCAACTTAAGCTTTCGCGACTCGTTGCCGATATGCAGTTCGTGAATAGTTCCTAGTTTCCAATTGGGGTTCAGAAACTTCAAATAATGGGCTTCAATGGCAACTTCATCATCGGACTTAGGAAATGTACCTGCCAGTAATGATAGATGTCCCAGATCGATGAATTTTTCGTCAATCCACCCTACTGCCGCACTACGATTATTTTTTAAACTCACTGACCCAGTTATTGCAAAGTGCCCGTATGAAACCTCGGATCGACTAGGATATGCTTGATTCATAATTACGCCCGAGAATTCGCCATACTGGGAAAAAGCATATAGCTTCATATTGCGATTAATCATTGTTGTCGAAGAAAAAATGGTTAATACTGTAGTTATGACGATTGAAAAGCTTACCGTCATTAGAATCAGCCACTTTTTTCGTGCAATAAGAAATTTAAATGCCAAATAGAACATGAGTATCCTCCGAGGCCGAAACTTTGCCGCTATCTATTGTAATTTCAATATGATCGGCGTCTATCAGGTGTTCTTCATGCGTGACTATAACGAGAGTTGTCCCCCTTCTTCTAACCGTTCGTACAAGTAAATCTGCGATCATTCTGCTTGTTGCTGTATCTAGGCTTCCCGTAGGCTCGTCTGCAAAAATGATAGCAGGGGACATCATGAGAGCTCTGGCTATAGCCACTCTCTGCTGTTCCCCACCTGATAATTGATAAGTTTTACGTTGCAGCAGTGCACCGATCCCCATTTCTGCGGCTACGTCAAATATCGCATTCGACTTCACTTTTTTCCTCGGATTAAAAAAAACAGGTAGCTTGATATTCTCGTATGCGGTCAGTTCAGGGATAAGATTATACGATTGAAATACAAAACCAAATTCTTCATTCCTTATCCTCGATTGCTCTTGATCGGACAGTTCGTAGAAGGATTTCCCCTCATAAAAAACGGTTCCCGAACTTGGCTTGTCCATCCCCCCGAGTATATTAAGCAGCGTTGTTTTTCCCGACCCGCTCTTCCCTTTAATGATGTATGTTTTGCCTCTCTCTAGCGTAAGCGAACAAGTTGCCAATTCCAAAGTCGCGCTTATGGGATTGTACTTCTTGTTTATACGGTTAGCTGTTAGAATCGCGGTCATTATGCAGTCGTCTCCTTCACCTTTTTCTTTTTATTATGGGTATAGACTCTGAATACAAAACTCGTAATATAATAACCAGCTATACAGCCAATAGTATTTAATATGACATCATCAACATCAATCGATCTTGCTCCTAAACCTATCCAATATAATAACAATTGGACTCCTTCAAATATGAAAGAAATAATTAAAGCGTAATAAAATATAGAATTCACTTGAAATAATCTTATTTTAAACCAGGCATATATACCAAGTGGAACCGTAAGAATCAAGTTACCAATAACATTTTTAATAGCAATATTAACCGAGGGATAACTCGCATATCCTAAAATTGTCTTAAATGGAACTAGGTTGTAGTTTAATGCAGCCATAGGCATGGATCCATAAATCCAAACTATAAAAATTAAAGCAAACACGTATGCAGAGAAGGTATATATATATAACTCTCTAACCATACTGTCACCCTTCTTTCGGACAAAAATGAGCCTTATAACCAAAAAAAGCAATGACGCCGGAAAAACAAATGTTAACATATCCTTTATTATATGCACGAGACTCCTCCGCTAATTATAGTTATTCTATAATTTACCATTTTAACCATGAGGAATTGTCACATATTTCATCCCTCGATGAGCGTAAAACCCTTTCGCTCCTTGTTACTTTTTCGCATTTCATCTGTGAACCGTTGTAAATATTCCCGTACATCTAGCCAGCTTTCTATGGATGTAGACGAATTAGCACTTCCACCAACCCTTGATCTTCGAGTTCCTTCTAAGGAGAAGTGCTGTATCGTTTTGCGATCCTACCGGTCCTTCGTGACCTTGTAACTCGTTTTCCGACTATCCCTTCGGCAATTTATTCGGCGTGGCATAGTCACCCATTGATCTGGAAATTCACACTTTGCTTGCGATAGTAAATACCTATATCGACTCAAAGTCTTCTTTATCTATCCAAAGCCCCACAAGCCGGATTCTGTTGGATGCATAGTGAGCTTCATTACTCCCTAATTGCTTAGGCGAATCATACGATTGTCTGGCCTCCTTATTACACGAGAGCCTTACAACCTTGATTGACTAGTATAGGTCTAATTGACTTGGAAGATACTGCATGTTTTCTGATAAGTAAATAAAACATCCAAAGCACCTTCTCTTTAAGAGAGGATTTGCTTTGGATGCTTTTTCATTATTACTGGTTAATAGTTCCAACACCAATGATTTTAGCTGCACTTCCTCCATTTTTTGACACGTTAATTGTATAGTTACCTTTATCAATCTTACCAAAGTTTTTAGTTTGAGATGAATCGTCAGCGAGCAGATTGGATACGGTGTAATAAGTGTAGAAGTTCTTGTACAGTTGAACAGAATAATTATCCTTACTTGTACTACGAGTACCATCATAGTTGAATGAATCTGCCTTAGCTGTTGTCGAAGTAGCTATGTTCTCCAACGAGTGAACATTCGTTCCTTTAACCTCATAGCCTATATCAAAGGAATACGAGCCACTATAAGCCGCAGCCGACACAGCACCCACGACTACCGACGACAATACCGCTGCAACCATTAACTTCTTTTTCACTACAAAAAACTCCTTTTTCTGATAGATTTTGGAAACATCTCAAATCTTACATAACCATTACAAGATTGTCAACAAGGATTAAAATATTTAAATCAAAAGTCCCCTATCGCCTGCAACACCAAAATAAGTCCATTAACAAAGGAATCTTTTAAGGCATTTTAATGTATTTGCATAGTGCAATAGACCTCTTCATGGTCATAGACGATACCAACACTACGCTATACTTACTCTAGTGATCACCTGATTTCGTTTTTAAATAAGGGAAGATTTACCATGATATCTTAGATTCAGAGGGAATATTAAGACTTTGCATATTCGCGATGCAAAAAATAATGAAGGACAGCTGTGGAGGTACTGCACGGATTGGGCTTTGTCAGCTATTGCTCATTTCGGTTCCGCTCAGGGTGAAATTTAGGTCAAAGGAAACAACATAGAACGGCGCTCACAGCGACTTGGGTCTCAAATTTAACCGAACAGAGTGTCGTTATGGCGCGTTAAAAATATCTATGGAGAAGCAGCCACTTCTATGCGGTTGGTCACCTCGTGCTCGATTCACGTTGACTATCTACAAATCCGGTCTTTCGGGTGTACCTGACCTCCAATGAGCTTGCTCACATTTCTGTAACCAATCTTTAAGGTTATCATAAGCCCGACTTCAGCTTCGTTTAAGGTTCGGCGCCTATACTTAACTTCAACGACCCCCCTTTATAATAGAGTAAGACTTGGACCCGCAGCGATGCGGGTCATTTTTTGCGCTTCTAGCGAAAAACCGGCTTGCTGCCGCAGCCGGTGCTTCTCGGGGTTATAGCCACGCCTTCAGCAACGCGGGCAGCTCGCCAATGTCTCGGATCTCTGCATGCGGTGCATGGTCCGTGTCCGACGCGGCGCCTCGTCGGTTCAGCCATACCGACCGCCAGCCCGCTTCCATCGCGCCGGCAATGTCGTTGCGCCAGGAGTCGCCGATGTATAAGCATACCGCCGGCGCGTATCCCGTCACGGCGCTGACGTGCTCGAATATCCGCGGATCGGGCTTGGCGATGCCCACGCCGTCCGAGATGAAAATCCGATCGGGCGACACGATGCGGTCCAGTCCGAGCGCGCGGATTTTGGCCATCTGATGCTCGACCGGACCGTTCGTGATCATGCCCAGCCCCAGCCCCGCTTCGCGCACGAGCGCAATCGCCTCGAGAACCCCGGCCGACAGCTCGATTCGCCCTTGTTCCTCGATATATCGCGCCTGCACCGCCGCCGACTGTTCGCGCGTAACCGCAAGGCCGAACTCCGCGAACGCCAGAATGACGCGCTGCACCCGCATCTCTTCTAACTCCATTCGTCCCTCCGCGTAAATCTCCCAGAGCCGGTCGCTGTGATAGCGCACCCGTCGGTAAGCCGTCTCCAGCGGAAAATCCGCCGGCAGCGTCAGCACCGCCTCTACCGCCTTGCGGAACGGAGAGAGCGAATCGTACATCGTATCGTCCAAATCAAAAAAGACCGCTTCGAACCGGCCCGCGGCGTTGCTTGCTTCCGTATGCATGTCAGCTTCTGCCTTCCTTCCGTTACATCCTTCGTCCGCACTATCGTATCACGAAGCGGCGCGCAATGAATAGCGCTGGGTAAAGAGGGATGCTGTAGTCGGCTGGGCACCACTATTGTGCGCCAACCTTGGCGGATCGCTTGCTGTAGTCGGCCGGGCACCACTATCTCGCTCCAGCGCAGGTTGATCGCTCGCTATAGTCGGCTGGGCCCCACTATTGCGCTCCAGCGCAGGCGCCCCCCGCTCGCTGCAGGCTGCGCCTTCAAGGCGCGCAGGCGCCCGTCTAGCGGATCGTCGCCGTTCTGACCGGCTCTTCCCGCACGAATCGGTCCCCCGTCCAACGGCGGACAATGTCCATAT
Organism: Paenibacillus aurantiacus; assembly: GCF_042431225.1. Taxonomy (NCBI): domain Bacteria; kingdom Bacillati; phylum Bacillota; class Bacilli; order Caryophanales; family Paenibacillaceae; genus Paenibacillus; species Paenibacillus aurantiacus. The sequence continues at coordinate 182,324 of NZ_JBHMDO010000015.1, forward strand.
AGGCGCCGGCCTCCTGATCGTAGTAGGTGTTCCGGAAAGCCCGATCTCCCTCCATCGGGTATTGAATCGAGTAGGCTCGTTCCGCGGAATGGATATTCCGTTCCAACACCCCGAACCCGTCCCGTTCTAGGGTGAACAAACTATAGATATTGCCGTTGCTCCCGCCCCACTGCCCTAAGGAAAAATCATCCCAACCATCCCCGTTGTAATCCGCGAGCGCCAGCTCAAAGGGATCCGCCTTGCGGAAGATCATCCTACCGCCTCCATCGAACGATTCACCCGCATCGAGGCGCGCAAGCTCCTTGCCATCTGCATCCCATGCCACGAGCTCGCAGATTCCTTGGCGGAACTCGCCCTGGAACGGCCCCGGCTCAGGATCGTTACTTTCGTTGCCCCTGGTCATCATCAGCCGAATCGTAACGCGGGTGCCGAACGGATTGCGTTCCGATACGCCTTCTGCCAGCGTGACGGGCTCTTGAAGCCGGGCGTCAACCATACCGGCGGTTTCGGAGGAGACGCCCCCGGCCGATTCGGCGCTGCTCGATGCACCGCCGGTTGGCCCCGTCTCCTCCTTGGTTGCGTTTGCCGAACCGCCTGCCGCGCAGCCCGACAACAAGGCGATAGTCCCGACCACCGCCAACGCGTTCTTTATTTTAAGCTTCAACCTGTGTTCCCCCATTCTTGACGACTATCGATACAGACGCTCGGCAGACAGTCATAGTTGCACCATCAAGGCCCCCAAACAGCTTAGATGCAGTCGCCGCGCGCAAAAAAAGCCATCCCCATGCATCACGCCTTGGGATGGCTTCGCTCTATTCGCCCGCTAATTCCGGTTAATAACGACGAGCTTCAGCTCGGTCATATCCTCGATCGCGTATTTGATCCCCTCGCGGCCGAGGCCGCTCTCCTTCACGCCCCCGTACGGCATGTGGTCGACGCGGAACGTCGGGATGTCGTTGATCATCACGCCGCCGACGTGCAGCGCGTCCGCCGCATCGAGAGCGGTGCGCAGGTCGTTCGTGTAAATCCCCGCCTGCAGGCCGTAAGGCGAGTCGTTCACGAGCCCGATCGCCTCTTCGATCGATCCGACTTTGCCGACCAGGACGATCGGCGCGAACACTTCCTTGCACGACACCTGCGCGTCCGGCGGCACGTTCAGCAGCACGGTCGGCAGCAGAATACCGCCCTCCGCCGTTCCGCCGCACGCGATCCTAGCCCCGCTCTCCACCGCTTCCCCGATCCAGCCTAAGGTGCGGGTCACTTCGCGTCCGGCGATGAGCGCCGACACATCGGTCGCCGGATCAAGCGGGTCGCCGACCTTCAGTTGACCGACCGCCGCGACGAGCTTCTCCACGAACGCTTCGTACAGCTCGTCGACAACGTAGATACGCTGCAGCGAAATGCACACCTGCCCCTGGTTCGAAAAAGCGCCGACCGCGCAGCGGGCGACGACCGCATCCAGGTTGGCATCCTTGTCGACGATGACCGCGGCGTTCGAGCCAAGCTCGAGCGTCACTTTTTTCAGCCCGGCCATCGCCCGGATCGAAGCGCCGACGGCGGCGCTGCCGGTGAAGCTGACCGCGCCGACGCGCGGGTCGGACGTGATCGTCTCGCCGAGCAGCTTGCCATCGCCGGTGATGACGTTCAGCGCGCCAGCGGGCAGCCCCGCTTCCGTGAACAGCTCCGCGATATAGAACGCGGACAGCGGCGTCTGCGGCGCGGGCTTGAGCACGACCGTATTACCGGCGGCGAACGCCGGACCGAGCTTATGCGCGACGAGATTCATCGGGAAGTTGAACGGCGTTATCGCGCCGACGACGCCGATCGGCTCGCGCATTGTATACGCGAGGCGCCCTTCTCCGCCCGGCGCGGCGTCGAGCGGAATCGTCTCGCCGTGCAGACGCTTCGCCTCTTCGGCCGCGAACAGATACGTCTGCACCGTGCGATCCACTTCCCCATACGCCGCCTTCAGCGGCTTGGCCGCTTCGAGGGCGATCAGCCGCGCCGCTTCCTCCCGGCGCTCGCCGAGCAGCTGAGCCGCGCGATACAGGATCCCAGCCCGCTGATGAGCGGGCATCCGGCGCATCGCCGGACGCGCCGCGACGGCCGCCGCGATCGCCAGCTCCGCCTCCGCTAGTCCCGCATTCGCGATTCTTGCGATCGCTTCGCCGGAGTAAGGCGCATACAGGGTTATATAGTCGGCCGTCTCGACCTGAGCGCCGCCGATGAGCAACTGTTTCTTCATCATGGAATAAATCCTCCTTGCCGCTTCGAAATCGTTAACTCGTCTGTCAACGACAGCGGCCAGCCGGCCCGGTCCCGCCGCTTCCGGCAGTCCAGGCCATGGCTGGCCAACATCGCTTATTATATTGCTTTCGCGTACATTTCCGATAAGGCCTCGCTGATGATATCCAGCCCTTCCGTCAGCTGCTCGTCGGTAATGACGAGCGGCGTCAGGAAGCGCACTACGTTGCCGTGAACGCCTGCGCTGAGCAGGATAATGCCCTTCTCGTAGCAGACCCTCAACAAGCTTGCGACGAACGCCTTCGCCGGCTCGCCGGTCGCAGGTTCCACGAACTCCACGGCGCACATGGCGCCGAGGCCGCGCACGTCCCCGATGATCGGATATTGTTCCTGCAACCTCTCAAAATGCCCGCGAATCCGCTCCCCGATCATCTCGGACCGGTCGCTCAACCCTTCCCGCTCCATCTGTTCGATGACGGCGAGCGCCGCAACGCAGCCGAGCGGGCTGCCGCCGTACGTGCCGCCCAGCTCGCCCGGGCTCGCCGCATCCAGCAGCTCCGCCCGGCCGACGACACCGCTGATCGGCAGCCCCGCCCCCAGCGACTTGGACACCGTGATCAGATCCGGCTCGATGCCGAAGTGGCTGCTCGCGAACATCCGCCCCGTCCGGCCGAAGCCGGTCTGAATCTCGTCAGCGATGAACAGGATGTTGTTCCGTTTGCATACCTCGAACACGCCTTGGACGAACAGCTTCGGCGGCACGATGAACCCGCCCTCGCCCTGCACCGGCTCCATGATGACCGCCGCGATCTCTTCCGGGGCCGCTTCCGTCAGCAGGAAATCCTCGAACTGCTTGACGCAAAAACGCGCGTACTCCTCTTCCGTCATCGATGCCGGACGGTGATACGGATACGGATACATCGCTTTGTAGGTCGCGGGCGCGAACGGTCCCATTTTGAACTTGTACGGTTTCACCTTGCTCGTCAAGCTCATCCCGAGCAGCGTCCGGCCGTGGAAGCCGCGCGTGAAGGAGACGATGCCCGGCTTGCCGGTATATTTGCGCGCGATTTTCACCGCGTTCTCGACCGCCTCCGCCCCGCTGTTCAGCAAGAGCGCCTTCTTCGGAAAGTCGCCCGGCGTAATCTCGGCCAGTTTCTCCGCCAGCTCGACGTATGATTCGTACATGCCGACGTGGAAGCTCGTGTGCAGAAATTTCGCCGCCTGCTCCTGGACGGCCTTCACGACTTCGGGCGGACAGTGCCCGGCGTTGATCGTACCGATCGCGCCGACGAAATCGAGGAACGTATTGCCGTCGACGTCCGTGAGCAGCGCTCCGCTCGCTTGTTCCACGAACAGCGGAAAGTTGTTGCCGACGCCGAGCGATACGGCCGACGCGCGGCGCGCAAGCAGCTCCGCCGTGCGCGGTCCCGGCAGCGGACCTTGAATGGACGCGAATTTGCGTTCTGTCGCCATATTATCTCATACTCCTTACCCGCGGTACCAGCCGAGCGGCTCGACCTGTAGATTCGTATTGATTTGCTTCACTTCCGTGTAGGCTTCATAGCCGAAGGTGCCGAGCTCCCGGCCGATGCCGCTCTGCTTGTAGCCGCCCCACGGCGCTTCGTTGTACGTCGGATGATACGTATTGATCCACGTAATGCCGGCGCGGAGCTTGCGGGCGACCCGCTGCGCCTTGGCCCCGTTGTTCGTGAACACCGCCCCCGCTAGCCCGTAGATCGAGTCGTTGGCGAGCCGAATGGCCTCCGCCTCGTCTTTGAACGTCTGCACGACGAGCACCGGTCCGAAAATCTCCTCCCGCACGATGCGCATATCCGGCGTCGTGTCCGTAAAGATCGTCGGCTCCATGAAGAAGCCGCCCGCGTATTGGCCATCGGTAAGCCGGTTGCCGCCGCATACGAGCCGGGCGCCCTCGGCTTTGCCGATCTCGACATAATCCAGCACCTTGCGCAAATGCCCCTCGGAGACGAGCGGTCCCATCTCGGTATCTTCGGAAAGTCCCTCGCCGACGACGATCGTCTTCGTCCGCTCCGTCAGCCGTTCCATGAACCGGTCGTAGATGCTCTCCTCGAGCAGCAGACGCGATCCGGCTGCGCAAATCTGTCCTTGGCCTGCGAAAATCGCGAACATCGCATACTCGACCGCCGTCTCGAAATCCGCGTCGGCGAACACGATGTTCGGCGACTTGCCGCCGAGCTCGAGCGAAATCTTCTTCATATTGCCCGCGGCGGCCCGCATGATGCTGCGGCCGGTCGCCGTGCCGCCGGTGAAGGCGATTTTGTCGACCTGCTCGTTCTCCGCAAGCTCATGGCCGACCGTCGCCCCCGCGCCGAGCACCAGATTCGCCACGCCCGCCGGGAAGCCCGCCCGCTCGATCAGACCGAACAGCTTCACCGCCGTCAGCGGGGTGATCTCCGCCGGCTTGAAAACGACCGTGTTGCCGGCCGCCAGCGCAGGCGCCAGCTTCCACGCCGCCATGAGCAGCGGATAGTTCCACGGCACGATTTGGCCGCAGACGCCGATCGGCTCGCGGACGACGACCGCCTGCATCGGATCGGCCACCTCATACGTCTGGCCGTGCGGTTTTGTCGCAAGACCGGCATAATAACGGAAGCAGGCCACCGCGTCGTTCACGTCCCCTGCCGCTTCGCGCAGCGGCTTGCCGCTGTCCAGCACCTCGAGCCGCGCGAATTCGTCCTTCTCCGCCTCCAGCAGACGAGCCAGCTCGAAGATGAGCCGGGCCCGTTCGGCTGCCGGCGTCGCGCTCCACTCGCCTTCGTCGAAGGCGGCGCGCGCCGCCGCGATCGCCCGGCGCGCGTCCTCCGCGTTCCCTTCCGCCGCGCTGGCGATGACCGCTCCGCTGGCCGGATTGATAATGGCCCGCGTCTCGCCCGATAAGGCGTCCACCCACTGGCCGCCTATGTACATTTGCAGTTGTTCGCTCATACGTTCGCTCCTCCTGCTCCCATGGTTTGCGGTGCTCGGTCCGCTATTTTCCGCACATCGGCTGCTGCTGCGTGATGCAATGGATATTGCCGCCGCCAAGGGCGATTTCGCGCGTGTTCACCTGCACGACCTCGCGGTCCGGGAACAGCGCCTGCAGCTGCGCCAGGGCCTCGCCGTCGCGCGGATCGTCGAACGTCGGGATCACGACGCCGCCGTTGCAGATGTAGAAGTTCACGTACGTCGCGGCGAAGCACGTCCCCGTCGCCCGGCTGTAGCTGCGGCGGGCCCGGTCGATCCGGCGCGCCTCCTCGTCGGAGATCGTCAGCGGCGACGGAATGTGAATGCGGTGAATGTCCAGCTTTCGTCCGCGCGCGTCGACCGCTTCGCTCAGCGTCTTGTACGCCGCCTGCAGCACCTCGTATTGCGGATCGGCGGGATCGTCGGTCCAGCTCATCGCCACGACGCCCGGCCGGATGAACGCCGCGACTTCGTCGATATGGCCGTCCGTCTCGTCGAACAGCATGCCGTCCTTGATCCAGATGATCTTCTCGATATTCAAGTACTCCCTCAGCAGCTCTTCGACCTGCGCCTGGGATAAGTCGGGATTTCGGTTCGGATTGAGCAGGCATTGCTCGGTCGTGAGCAGCGTCCCTTCCCCGTCGACGTGAATCGCGCCGCCTTCGAGGATGAACTGCTGGGCATCGTATCGGTCCTTATATTCCAGCTCCAGCACCTTCTGCTTCACGAGCATATCCTGGTCCCACGGAAAATACAGTCCGCCCTGCAGGCCGCCCCAAGCGTTGAAGCCCCAGTCGACGCCCCGCACGTCGCCCGCGTCGTTCTTCACGAACGTCGGGCCGACATCGCGCATCCACGCATCGTTGGAGGACATCTCCACCACCCGGATCGGATCGGGAAAAATAGCGCGCACATGCTCATACTGCGAGGAGCCGACGCCGATCGTCACAGGCTCGAACCGGGAGATGGCGAGCGCCACCTCCACGAATGCGTCCTGCGCGGGCTTGGCGCCCAGACGCCATGTATCGGTTCTCGTCGGCCACAGCATCCAAGTGCCGCGATGGGGTTCGTATTCGGCCGGCATCCGGTAGCCGTCCTGTCTCGGTGTACTGTTGATCGTTCTTGGCATGCGGCTTCACCTCGGAGAAAATTAAGCTTTCGTGTGCGCGAGCACCTTGCGGAACGTCGCGACGACGCGATCGACTTCGTCCATGGCGATCGTCAGCGGCGGCTCGATCCGGATCGTCTTTGAATTGATGAGCGTGCCCGCCACCAGAATGCCCTCGTCGAACATGCCTTTGGACACCTCGTAGCCGACCTCGTCGCGGTGGAACTCGATGCCGATCATCAGACCGATGCCGCGAATCTCCATCACCTTGTCTTCATGCCCCGCGGCCGCTTCGCGCAGACCGTTCAAGAAATAGCGTCCGACTTCGTCCGCGCGGGCCGGAAGGTTCTCTTCGAGCAGCACGTCGATGGTCGCGATCGCCGCCGCGCAGGCGAGCGGATTGCCCCCGAACGTCGTCGTGTGCATGAACGGGTTCGGGAAGAAGCTCTTGAACACGCGCTCGTTCGCGACGACCGCGCCGGCCGGCATGACCCCGCCGCCGAATGCTTTGGCCAGGCAGAGAATGTCCGGCGTCACGCCGTATACTTCGGAGGCGAACATGCGGCCCGTGCGGCCCATGCCGGTCTGCACCTCGTCGAACACGAGCAGCGCGCCGTACTGATCGCACAGCTCGCGCACCTCGCGCAGGTAGTTCGGCGGCGGCAGGATGATCCCGCCCTCCCCTTGCACAGGCTCGAGCAGGACGGCTGCGACGTCCTCGCCGACCATCGCGCACGTCTCGAACGTCTTGCGCATCATCTCGATGTCGCCGAACGGGATGTGGCGGAAGCCCGGGATGAGCGGCAGGAACGGCTTGCGGAACATGCCTTTGGCCGTGCCGGAGAGCGAGCCCAAGCTCTTGCCGTGGAAGGCGCGCGTCGTGGAGATGATCGTCGTGCGCTCGCTGTGCATTTTGACCAGCTTCAATGCCGCCTCGACGCTCTCGGTGCCGCTGTTCGTGAAGAACGAATATTTCAAGTCGCCCGGCGTAATCCGCTCGAGAATTTTGGCGAGCATGGCGCGCAGCGGATCGAGCAAATCCTGGCTGTGCAGCGCCTGGCGCTTGAGCTGGTTCTCGACTGCCGCGACGACCTTCGGATGCCGGTGTCCGACGTTGTAGATGCCGAAGCCGCCGAGACAGTCGATGTATTCTTTGCCGCTGACGTCCTTGAAGCAGGAGCCTTCGTCCGACCACTCGACCGCCGCGAACTGGCCGCCCTGCGTCACCGTCTTGCGGTATTCGAGGAAGCCCGGGTTGACGTTCTCGCGGAAGCCGTCGACGGTCTCCTTCGTAATCCACGCCGCTTCTTCCTTCGTCACGTCCTTCTTCGCGATCAGGCCAAGCACTTTCTTGATATAAGATTTCGTCTCGTCCTCGCCGCCGTGCTGCTCCGTTACTTTCGAATGATCGATGGCCATGGGGATGCCTCCTTGGATTTGGGGTAATAGGGGTGTCAAACGGCCGTATCATCCGGCCCATGTCTGCAAGGCTTCGACTGCCGGCGCCTCTTCCGCTAACTCCGCGAATCGCGCGTCATCAGCATGCCGTACGTCTCCGGCCGCCGGTCGCGCATGAACTGCAGCAGGTTGCGGGCGAAGTCAATCTCGCCGAGCTCCACCTTCTGGATCAGAATCCCTTCCTCGTCGCCCAGCGACTGCACGATGTCGCCCATCGGGTTGCTGACGAACGAGCCGCCGTAGAACGTCATGTCGTCCTCGCGTCCTACGCGGTTGACGGCGGCGATGAACACGCCGTTGTGAATGCCGTGCGCAGAGATCGCCTTCTCCCACGTCCGGCGCGTCGACAGCTCGGGATGGTCCGGTTCGGAGCCGATCGCCGACGGGAAAAATAGGATCTCCGCGCCCTGCAGCGTCAGGGCGCGAGCCGTCTCCGGGAACCATTCGTCCCAGCAGATGCCGATGCCGATCGTGCCGAACGCCGTTTTGTAGACCGGATAGCCGGTGTTGCCCGGAATAAAATAATATTTCTCGTGGTACTGCGGCCCGTCGGGAATATGGTTTTTTCGCGTCGTGCCCAGGCAGGTGCCGTCGGCGTCATAGACGGCGGCGCTGTTGTAGTAGAGCCCGCGGCCGGCTTTCTCGTAATAAGGCACGATAAGGACGACGCCAAGCTTGCCGGCCAGTTCTCCCATCGTCCGCAGCACGTCGCTGTCCGGCGGTTCCGCCAGTTCGTAGCCCCGCGGAGTGACGCGCTGCGCAACGTAAGGGTTCGCGAACAGCTCCTGGAGACAGATGATTTGCGCGCCTGTCGCCGCGGCCTCCTCGATATGCGCGATCGTGCGCCGGACGTTGAGGGCGGCGTCGGGATCGCAGGAAAGTTGAATGAGAGCGAGGGTCACATCGGATTGGTGCATCGGCTGCAGCTCCTTTTTATATATATTGAATGAACGTCAGTCATTCGCGACTAAATGACGGCCGCGAAGGCCGTGCATGCAGGATGGGCGGCGTATTGGCGTCTAACGGCGGCCTGATAGCCGGGCCGCTCCCGGCTACTTCGCCGGCGCCATTGAACGCTTCAGGAACTGGAACACTTCGTGCTGGGATTCCTCGCGCGTGATGTCCTGGTCGCGGCCGATGAAGAATCGCTCCGCGGCGTTCTCGACCATGTTGACGATCATTTTGGCCGTCCAGCCGACGTTGAGCTCGCCGATGATCTCGCCGCTTTCGATCGCCCGCTTCAACTCGTCCTCGAACCATTCGTAGTACGGCTTGTAGATCGTCTCCCAAATTTCCATCGAGTGGTCGATGGCCAAGCCCGAGTACACGAGCACGATGACGTCCTTGTATTCGTCGGTAATGTTGTAGATCTCGTCGATGAACGTCTGGAGAAATTCCATGAAATTCGCGCGGTCCTTCGTCTTCTCCCTGCTCTTCTCGAGCGTGATCGAGATCAGGTTCTGGGCGATGGCCGGGATGAGCGCGTTCTTCGAGCGGAAATACAGGTAGAACGTCCCTTGCGCGACGCCGGCTTTCTTGACGATGTCCGAGATGGACGTACTGTAGAGCCCCTTCTCGGAGATGATTTCAATGGCCGCCTGCAAAATGGCGTTATATTTGTCGTTGATTGTTGTTGCTGACACGAATCGCCCTCCAATGACTGACTCTCATTCATTTTTCGTTTGTGTGATTTATCATAGCTCAGTCGCGATTATGGCGCAACCATTAATTTCAATTGCTATGTCACATTATGTAACACCTCGCTCTAAATTTCCGCTTGAAAGATGAAAAATGGGCGTTGTATACTAGGTCGCATAAAGCCAATATGTGGTTGGGGGAGTGATTCCATCCTTCTTGCGGAAGGAATTGTGACGGGTACCGCTTACAAAATCATATCGACGTCTGCGCTCGGCAGACAAGGAGGCATGGTATGCACGGAGAGACAACGACACTGAAACGCTCGCTTGGCCTGTGGCAGCTCATTCTTCTGGGGCTCGGCTTTATGACCCCAATGGTTGTATTTGACACGTTCGGCATCGCATCGGAGGAGACGGGCGGCCACGTTCCCGCCTCGTACGTCATCGCGCTCGTCGCGCTGCTGTTCACCGCCGGAAGCTATGCTTTCATGATTAAAGCCTTCCCGAACGCCGGATCGGCTTACACGTATACCCAGAAGTCGTTCCATCCGAATCTGGGCTTCATGGTCGGCTGGCTCGCGCTGATGGACTACATGTTCCTGCCGATGGTCAACGCTCTCATCGCCCAAATTTACATGACCTCCTGGTTCCCGAATGCGCCCTCCTGGATCTTCGTCGTCATCTTCGTCGCGCTCGTGACCGCCATCAATCTGCTCTCCGTCAAAGGCACCGCCAACATGAACAGCTACCTCGTGCTGTTCCAGATCGGCATGGTGATCGTGTTCGTCGGCATCTCCGTCTGGGGCTTGCTGCACGGCAAAGGCACAGGGTCGCTATGGTACCCGGACGCGTTCGTCTCCGGCGACATCGAAACGTCGACCTTGATCTCCGGCGCGACGCTGCTCTGCTTCTCGTACCTGGGCTTCGATGCCGTCGCGGGCTTCGCCGAAGAGACGGACAATCCGACGCGGACGATTCCGCGCGCCCTCTTCCTGACCGCGCTCGTGGGCGGGCTTCTGTTCATCATCGCCTCGTATTTCGCGCAGGCGTTGTTTCCGAACGTATCGGACTTCAACGATCCCGAAGCCTCCACGCCGGAAATGGCGATTTACCTAGGCGGCGTCGTCTTCAAGGCGATTTTCCTAACCGCCGGTTTCGCCGGCACGATCGCCTCCGCTATTTCGTCGCAGGCGAGCGTATCCCGTCTGATGTATGCCATGGGCCGCGACCGGATGCTGCCTACCCGCTGGTTCCGTCATCTCTCTCCGCGCACCCGCACGCCGATTTTCAACACGCTGTTCGTCGGCGTCGTCTCGCTCACCGCCGTCTTCTTCAGTCTGGATACGGCGACGTCGTTCATTAACTTCGGCGCGTTAACCGCGTTCACGTTCGTGAATTTGTCGGTCATCGCCCACTATGTCGTCCGCCGCCGCATGGTCCGCAGCGCCAAGGAAGTGCTGTCCTACCTGATCATCCCGATCATCGGCGCCGCATCCATGATCGTCCTATGGGTGAACCTGGATCGGCACTCCATCTATCTCGGCATCAGCTGGGCCGCCGTCGGGTTCGTCTGTTTGATCTTCTCCACCAAAGGGTTCCGCATCCTGCCCGCCGACCTGAATTTGTCAGGTACAAGTCGAATCGACGAGTCGGTGTAACATGAATCGGATGCCGCGCGCTCACAATTCCCGTCGCTTCGCCATTAGCTCTGTCCGAATACGTAGCGTCCGTGGAATCTCCGTGTAGACCGGTTCACGCCGCCGTCCCTATACCATTATGAATGATAATCATTCAGTATGACGGTAAACGCGTATTTTGGTGAATGAACGTCATTCATTATAGTTGATTTCATGATCGACGAACGCTCCCCTACGCCGCGCCTCCTCCCCTCGGATCGACGGCACGCGCTGCCGCCCGGCCGCCGCGGGCTTAGCCCATGCCAAAAAACCTCCCGTTCGCGAAAGAACGGGAGGTTTTGCGTAGGATACCGCGCGATCTACACCATTTTCGGACGCCGCAGCTCGAACGGAACCTTGCCCTCGATCGTCGTCTCCAGCTCGATCTCCGCCATCCGCAGCGCGTCCATCGGCCGCAGCATCGCGTGCAGCTCGAACGGATCGGTGAATTTGCCTGCCAGCCATTGCTCGATATGCTCCTCCTCGAGGATCGCGGGCATCGTCCGTTGATACGGGGAGACGAGCCCGTTGGCTTGCGTGGTCATCAGCGTGCACGTGCGCAGTTCCTCGCCGGAATTCGAGCGGAAGACGTCGTACAGGCCCGCGATCGCGAAGGAGCCGCTGCGCATCGTCATTTTGGCGCGGACCGTCGTCTTGCCGTCGGTCTTGGTCACGTAGAAGCCGGTGCAGGGCACGATGCAGCGCTGTTTCTTGAGAATGCGGTCGAAGATCGGCTTCCATAACATTGTGCGCGTCTCCATCAGCACGGAGTCCTTGGCCCAATACGGCAGCAGTCCCCAGCGGAAATCATCGAGCAGACGTCCTTGATGCGGGTGATCGAAGATGGCGGACACCGTCTCGGTTGGACTAATTTGCAGACGGTTCGCATTATATGTTAGTACCTTTTCAATTTGGTATCGCTGCTCGAGTTCCGCTCGTTCGGCCGTAATGGCAATCGCTTCGCACATCCTAAGTACCCCTCGCTTTGATGGTTTTAGTTGATTTGGTTATTATTTACCAAACAATTATCATTCATGTGCGAATGTGCCTAAATAAAGGTATACTAATAAAGGTACTTACTTTACATACCGATATTCGAAAGGAGCGCTTAATTATGGCTGTATCGGAACAAAACCTGGCGAAATACGCCGAGTTGATCGTCAGAACCGGCGTGAACGTACAACAAGGGCAGGACGTATTCGTCACGACGACAATCGAGATGGCGCCCTTGGCGCGTCTCGTCGCGGCGTCGGCCTACGAGGCGGGCGCGCGCAACGTGCACATCGACTGGACGGACGATACGCTCTCGCGCCTCAAATACGAGAAAGCGGCGGACGAAGTGTTCACCGTATTCCCCGACTGGGAGAAAGACAAGCGGATGTCGTTCGTCGACAGCGGCGCGGCGTTCATCGCCATCGTCTCCTCCAACCCGGATCTGCTGAAGGGCATCGACCCGCAGCGCATCGCGAACTTCCAGAAGGCATCCGGCACGGCGCTTGCGGGCTACCGCCAAGCAGTGCAATCGGACAAAGTGCCGTGGACGGTCGTCGCGGCGGCCAACAAGGACTGGGCGGTCAAAGTGTTCCCGAATGCCGGCACGCCGGATGAAGCGGTCGACCAGCTGTGGGATGCGATCTTCTCCTCGGTTCGTCTGCTCGCGGAGGATCCTGTCGCGGCCTGGGCGGCGCATAACGACAATCTGCACCAGAAGGCGGATTACTTGAACGCGAAGCGCTACAAGAAGCTTCACTATCGCGCGCCGGGCACAGACCTTACGGTCGAGCTGCCGGAGAAGCACCTGTGGCTCGGAGCGAGCAGCACCGATCCGAAGGGCAACGCATTCATGGCGAACATGCCGACCGAGGAAGTGTTCACCGTGCCATTCCGAGAGGGTACGGAAGGCTACGTCTCCAGCACGAAGCCGCTCAGCTACGCGGGCAACGTCATCGACGGCTTCAAGCTGACGTTCGAGAAGGGCCGCATCGTGAAGGTCGAAGCACGCCAAGGCCAAGAGATTCTGCAGCAGCTCGTCGACACCGACGAAGGCTCGCACTACCTTGGCGAAGTCGCGCTCGTGCCGCACGAGTCGCCGATCTCGCAATCGAACATCCTGTTCTACAATACGCTGTTCGACGAGAACGCCTCGAACCACTTCGCCATTGGCAGCGGCTACGCGTTCAACCTCCAAGGCGGCAAGCAAATGAGCCGTGAGGAGCTCGCCGAATACGGCGTGAACAACAGCATCACGCACGTCGATTTCATGGTCGGTTCGGCCGAGATGGATATCGACGGCATCACCGAAGACGGCACGGTCGAGCCGATCTTCCGCGGCGGCAACTGGGCGTTCTAAATTGCCGCTTGTAACGAACAGCGCCCCCACCAAGCCGGATTGGCTGGTGGGGGCGCTGTTTCGTTTTTCGATTATTAGCGATGTTTTTTATAAATACTGTTTAATGTTAAGGATGTTGCATATTCCCAGTATCTAGACTTGGGAGCGCCGCCAATCGGCCAAACTGTTCAATCATCGCCAGATAACAGGCCTGATCGATCTCAAAGCCGCCTGATAGCCTTACCTCATAACGATCGGCATTGGCGCCGTATTTGCCCGTCGACAAGAAGTAGCGGATAGCCAGCTGGTCCTTGCGGAATCGCAGCGTTTCGACGCTCATCTCGAAATCCTCGGGGAACGTGGAGGCCAATTCGATTCGAGGCGCGACGTTCTTCCCCCGAAGCTGATGAGCGAACGTATCGAAATTATGCAGCGTGAACCACACGTTACTGCCCCGCCCCGTAAATCTGTGATCCTTAATCTCGATCGCGCAGGATATGCTCGGCGACTCGCCGGGAACGTACTGCTCCAGCATAAAGGAAATCGTCGATTCACCATCAGCGGAGACAATGCGAAAATCATAGCCCTGGATTACATCCGACACTAGCTCATCCCCCGCTTCCCGGTCCTTTTATTCAAGCTTAAAACAAACCGGCCAAATAAGAAACATCGCAAACGTAAAAACTGCTTCATCAATCAGCAAATTCCGATCGAACTTGCCGACATTATGCGTAATCCGCCTATTTAAATGTGTTCCGCCGTCTCACCGCTTCCCTGGGGGGGATGGCCATGTTATCGGGTGAAGAGAGCGCTGTTCCATCTCCACGCCAACTCTCCGGCTGCTTCCTCCCCCGCTTAGACTTGCTCAACCTGACTGGCCGGAGGACGGATCCATATAGACGCTCCAGGCGTCCCGCATAAACAAACAGCGCCGCAGGAGCTTATCCCGCGGCGCTGCTTGGCATTATGGAGCGATAAGGGCTGCCTGCAGCAGCCTTTCTCCCGGCTGAGCATTCGGACTAGCGTCCGATGCCGCCCTCTCGATTCAATTCGATGGCAAAGACGAATCGTCCCGCCGTATGCTTCAGCGTGATCGCGCCGCCATGCAGCGTGGCGATCTGCCTGGCGATCGACAAGCCTAAGCCCGAGCCATCCCGGTTGGCCGCGCCCGTACGGGCTTCGTCCGCCTTGTAGAACCGCTCGAACAGCTTCCGCTCCTGCTCCTCGGTAATCGGCTCGCCCTCGTTCTCGACGACGATCCCTATCCGCTTGTCCTCCGCCATCAGCGTCACGCCGACCTCGCCCGGCGCAATCGAGAATTTGAGCGCGTTCATGAGCAGATTGTCGATTGCCCGGACGATCTTCTCCGGATCGACGTCCACTGGCACGTTCGCCTCCGGGAGCCGTGCGCGGAGGGTAAGTCCCCTCTCCAGCGCCAGCGGCTCGTATTCGGTTAGCAGCTGGCCGAGCAGCGCCTTCATATCGACGCGTCGCAGGTCCAGCCGGATATCGCCGGAGGACAGCCGCGTGTAGTCGAACAAATCGTCGATCAGCTTCTTGAGCTGAAGCGTCTTGTTGTACGTGTTCTGCACGAAACGGTCGTGTTCGGCTTCGTCCCGATAGGCGCGGCTCCGCAGCAGGTCGAGATAGCCGATGATGCTCGTAAGCGGCGTGCGGAGGTCGTGCGAGACGCCGGTGATTAGTTCCATCTTCGCCCGCTCGGTCTGCCGCTCCTGCTGAAGCTGGCGCGCCAGCTTCTCCGCCATCGCGTTGATATTCCTGGCCACAAACCCGAGCTCGTCCTTGCCGTGCGTATTCAGCCGCACGGACAAATTGCCTTTGGCCAGCTCGCTCAAGCCCGCGTTGATCTGCTGGAAGCGCCGCATCTTGCGATAGTTCAGCAGATAGAACGTGATGACGAAGAACAGCACGAACAGCACCATGTTCCGGCCGCTCTGCGGAACGTAGAAGTATCCTTCCTTCCCGTGCAGCCTCCCTTGCAGGACGAGGACCACTTCCTTCTCCTCCCACATGGAATGCTCGATCCACACATAAGGCATGCCCTCGTACGGCTCGTCAAATTTTCCCGACCGCTCGTACAGCTGCTCCAGGTCGAGATGACTCTCCTCCCGCGCTTGATCCGAACGGAAGCGTACCTCCCCGTCCTCGTCCGTCACGTAGATCGCGTATTTGCCGCCGCTTGCCTCCTGGACGGCCGCGCGCATCGCGTATTCGTTCACGCGCAAGGGCACCTCGTCCCGCAGCCAGGCGAGCCGGTTATTCATCTCGTTAACGCTCGCTTCGTAACTCGTGTAAGGCACTTTGTGCGCCGCGCGGAACAGCACGTCGATCTGCATGACGGCGAGCGTGCTCACCAGCAGGCTGAGCGCGAAGGTGACGACCAAGTGGATGCGCAGCGACAATGGGCGTTTATTCAATGCGGTACCCCACTCCCCAGACCGTCTTGATGTAGAGCGGCTCTCGCGGATTGCGTTCGAGCTTCTCGCGCAGATTGCGGATATGGACCATGACCGTGTTGTCCGAGTAGCCTGTCTGCTCCTTCCATACGCTCTGATAGATGCGGTCCGCGCTGAACACATGCCCTCGGTGGCTGGCGAGCAGCTGCAAGATGCCGAATTCGATCGGCGTCAGCGCGACCTCCCGTTCGCCGGACGTTACGCGGTGGCGATCGATGTCCACGATCAAGTCGCCGATGATGATGCGCGTCTCTTCCTGCTTCCGCGCCCTCAGCCGCTCCATCCGGCGCAGCTGCGCCTTCGCTCTGGCCAGCAGCTCAAGCGGGTTGAACGGCTTCGTCACATAATCGTCGGCGCCCGTCGTCAGGCCCGTGATTTTGTCCAAATCTTCGCCCTTCGCGGACAGCATGATGACCGGCACATCCCATTGCTCGCGTATGCGCAGGCACGTCTTGATGCCATCGAGCACCGGCATCATAACGTCCAGAATTACCAGGTCCACCGCTTCCTGCCGCAGCAGCGCCAGCGCCTGCTGTCCATCCGCCGCCTCCAGGACGCGATAGCCCTCGTTGCGCATATAAATATGGATGACGTCCCGGATCTCCGGGTCGTCGTCCGTCACCAACACGGTGAAGCTTGTTTGACTCATCGCTTTCTCGCCGCCTTCAATGATTAAGTCTGTCAAAGGTTCATGTCGTTATACGTATACGCCACATACGGCCGCAATCCCTGCCGACGCGCGGCTCGCTCGCCGCTGCCGTTACCCGGCCAGGCCGGACTTCGTCTTCCGGCGGCGGACGATGATCCGCGTGGCGAAATACAGCACCATCGTGCTTGCCAAGAAGAAAATTTTGCTTGCCATCCCTGTTCCCTCCATCAGCTCGAAGGCTTCGTCTCCCCAATGAAACCCAAGCATGAAATAGATGAATATCCATGCGACCGCGCCCGTATACGCGAACAGCGCCAGCTTGCGCAGCGGCACGCCCTGCGCTCCGGCGACGAACGGCATCAGGTAGCGCACGCCCGGCAGGAAGCAGCTGACGAGCAGCGCTTTGGCCCCATACCTGGCGATCAGCGCATCCACCTTGGCCAGCGGACGCCGAAACCGTTCGTTCGCCCGGAGCTTCCGCATTAGAAGATGGCCGAACAGGCGGCCCACCAAGAATGAGACCGTATACGCCACGATGAGTCCTGCGAAGCTATAGATATAGATCCGTCCCGGATCGAGCGTTCCCTGACCAGCCAGCGAACCGCCCAGCAGCATCGTCGCTTCGTTCGGAATCGGAATGCCGATCGGCCCCAAGCCGAACGCCACGAAGAAGATGCCATATCCATATTGCGCCACGAGCTGCGCAAGCATATCGAGCATGAAGAATCATTCCCCTTTACCGCATGGTCATAACGTTCCTTAACGTCTGCTATAAGCATACGACGCAAATCTAAGCAGGGAGTTGGTGAAATTCTGAAGGTTTTCTGAAGAAAGCTGAAGGAGATCGCCGGACCGTAACTCGATATGGGGTGAGGAAGGAATGCGAGAGGTCTGTTTAGTGTCGATATGGAGGTGGAACAGCTGAAAGCCTTCCGGAAGTACGCTGCTTCGGAAGCATTTACTTGCGGTCGACTTTGGTGAATGCTGCGTTCCTTGATGGGAACGCAATCCAATCACCAGATGTAAACGTATTTCTACCACTGAACCAGCTTGAAATCAAGAAACTCGTATACAACGGCGAGTGGAACCCCCTACAGACCGTAGGTCTCGTATTTTCACCGGACTTTAGTCACCGGTACTCTTGTATTTGGTATCAAGCGCACGACTCGTTACAACCTGTTGAAACACTGCAGGTTAGATCTGATCAGGTGAATAGTACTCACAGCTTAATTTCCTGAAGTCCTTAATATTCCATGTGAGCACTGGCGTGTCAGGTAATGCTTTTGATTTGACCGCCAGTAAAGCATCCGCCAGGTCGACATTCTTATCCCCGTATTGTTCTAGGGCTTGAACGATATGCGGGCCTTCTGTGACCATATTCTCGCTCTCGCACAGATGAATGAGCGTTCGCGCAATGTCTTTCCTCGAATGATTGAATCTGGATTTGAGGACCCAGCATATTTCCATCACAATGATATCCGGCAGCAAAAGCTCAAATACACCTTCAGTTGCGCGTTGGAAGACCTTTCTTGCAATCGGGCTTTGTGTCGGATCGTCATTCGCTAAAAACCGAATGATTAAATTAGCATCAGCCATGTATCGAGCGGCCATTAGTTCACCCCATCTGCCTTTGACATGGTGACTTCTGCCGCTTCTTTCTGGAACTGTTCCCTTGCTTCCTCCATCTCGTACGTAACGCCCGGAACGTGGAGAATCCCGAATAAATCCAATGCCGACTTTTTCTTCTGAGGCTTCATGCCGATTAAAGCCCCCGTATCATCGTCGATCTCAAACATGATCCGATCCCCTTCCTCCAGGCCCCATTGGTTCCGCAGCTCAACTGGAATCGTCAATTGTCCCTTGCTCGTTAATTTGCCTGTGATATGCTTAGCCAAAAAAAATCCCTCCCACGAATTATTACCTCATTTCACACGAAACGTTACTCACACATCAAAGTCTTACCTCAATTATTAGTATTACATATATACTATCACCTTACATGATAGCAATTCAATCTCCCCCGCGCAGGTAGACCCGAACAGACTGGCTGACTTCGCCGCACAAAAAAAGCCGCCCCGTCAAAGCGGAGCAGCTTTCCCTTGCCATCCTATTTCTTCGCCACGTATTTGCGGATGTCGAATGCAACCGCCGCGACGATGATGAGACCTTTGATGATGAGCTGGTAGTACGGGCTGATGCCGATGAACGTCAGACCGTAGTTGATAACGCCGAAGATGACGACGCCGGCCATAACGCCCGGAACGGTACCGATACCGCCCGCGGTGGATACGCCGCCGACGACGCACGCCGCGATGGCGTCAAGCTCGTACATGTTGCCGTAGTTGTTCGTCGCGCCGCCGGTGCGGGCTGCTTCGAGCACGCCGGCCAGACCGTAGAGAGCGCCGGCGATCATGTAGATGTACATGATGTTGCGGGAGACGCGGATACCGGATACGTTCGCCGCTTGGATGTTGCCGCCGATCGCGTACATGTTTTTGCCCAGCTGCGTCTTGTTGAAGATGACCCAGACAATGATCGCGACGACGATCGCGATGATGACGATGTACGGAACCGAGTACGTGCCGTCCACGCCGATGTAGCCTGTACCGATCTTCGTAAAGTCGGAGCGCAGACCGCCAATCGGCTGCGAGGAGTTCGGCGGCAGGTCGAAGTACAGGGAGTTCAGACCGTACACGCCGACCATGGTGCCGAGCGTCGCGATGAACGGCGGAACGTTCAGCTTCGCGACGATGAAGCCGTTGAGCAAGCCCACGAGCAAGCCGGCAATGATCGCCAGGATGATCGGAATGAACAGGTTAATGTGACCCAGATCCGGGAAGAACCGGTTCGCGTATTCGTCCATCTGCAGCATGGAAGCCGAGATGACCGCCGTCAGACCGACGATGCGGCCAGCGGACAAGTCGGTGCCGCCCGTGATGAGAATGAACGCCATGCCCAGCGCGATAATGGCGCGGGTCGACGATTGGAGCAGGATGTCGCGAAGCGTCGTGATCGCGATGAAGCTCGGATCATAGACGGCGATGCCGACGATCAATAAGACAAGTACGATATAGATCGCGTTCTGCGATGTGAAATTCTTGATTCTAGCTGCGTTCATGCGCAAAAATCCTCCTTCGATCAGCCGCGTTGGGCGGCAAGCCGCATAATATCTTCTTCGGTGGCAGTCGCTCCGTTGACGATGCCCGTCATACGTCCTTCACACATAACCATGACCCGGTCGGACATGCCGAGCAGCTCGGGCATCTCGGATGAGATCATAATGATGCTTTTCCCTTGCTTGGCAAGTTCGGTCATGAACGTGTAAATTTCGTATTTGGCGCCGACGTCAATGCCCCGGGTCGGTTCATCCAGCATGAGGATGTCCGGGTTGGTCAGCAGCCAGCGCGCGAGCAGCACCTTCTGCTGGTTACCGCCGGAGAGGTTCTTGATCGGCGTATCGATCGTAGGCGTCTTCGTGCGGAACCGCGCGACGTTGTCTGCGGCGTCCTTGCGCATCTTGCGGTCGCTGAGCAGCCCGAACTTGTTGCGGTACTGCTTCAAGCTCGCGATGGCCGTGTTTTCCTTGATCGACAGCACCGGGAAAATACCCGTTACGCGGCGTTCCTCGGTCAGCAGCGCGATCTTGTGATCGATCGCTTCCACCGGCGACTTGATTTTCACTTGCTTGCCGTTAATGGAGATCGTGCCCGACGCGACGCCGCGAAGCCCGAACAAGGCTTCGATCAGCTCGGTCCGCTGGGAACCGACCAGACCGCCGACGCCGAGAATTTCGCCTTTGCGAAGCTCGAAGGAGACGTCCTTGAACGACTTGTCTTGCGTGCTCGTCAGATGGTCGACCTTCAGAATCGCCTCGCCCGGCACGTTCGTGCGCTCCGGGAAACGCTCCTTCAGTTCGCGGCCGACCATCCGGGAGATGATCAGGTCCATCGTCATTTCCGAGGACGGCCACGTGCCGATCAGCTTGCCGTCGCGCATAATCGTGATGTCGTCGGAGATGCGAAGAATTTCTTCCATTTTGTGCGAAATATAAATGATCGAGACGCCCCGCGCCCGCAGCTTGTTGATAATCTTGAACAGCTGCTCGACCTCGTTGCCCGTAAGCGAGGAGGTCGGTTCGTCCATGACGATGACTTTGGCGCGGTACGACACGGCTTTGGCGATTTCAATGGACTGCACGTTCGAGACGGACAGCGATCCGACTTTGACGTGCGGGTCGAGGTTCATTTCGAGTTCGGCGAGCACCGCTTTCGTTTCTTGCAGCATCTTGCGCTCGTCGATGAAGCGGAAGGGACCAAAGCCCTTCATCGGATAACGGCCGAGCCAGAGGTTATCCATGACATTCCGGTGCGGGACCGGGTGGAGCTCCTGGTGAATCATCGAAATACCGCGATTAAGTGCATCTTTCGAATCTGCAATCTTGACGGGCTGCCCGTCGAAAATAATTTCGCCGTCGTCCGGTGTGTAGATGCCAAACAAACACTTCATCAGCGTCGATTTGCCCGCGCCATTCTCGCCCATCAGCGCGTGGACAGTGCCCGGACGCACCTTCAGCGTCACATTGTCGAGCGCCTTGACGCCCGGGAACGATTTGGAAATGTGATTCATCTCTAGGATGAACGGGGTATTCGCCACTTTGATACGCCTCCTGTGCCTTACCTATATACAAGATGAAACGGCTGCGGCCACCTTGCGGCGGCGCAGCGCGCTTCATCACGTTGAATCTGCGTAAATCTCGAATTATTGAGCGTCTGCGATGTTGTCTTTCGTGATTTTCTTGTAGGCGATCCAGACATATTTGCCGTCCGTGATGTCATAGCCCGTGTTTTCTTTCGTAGGCGTTTCGCCTTTCGCCAGGACCGATGCGAGCTCCAGGGTTGCTTTACCTTGGTTCTTCGCGTCGTTCAATACCGTACCGAGCAGCGTGCCGTCTTGCAGCGCTTGGATAGCAGGGGCCGTTGCGTCTACGCCGACAACCGGCATGTATTTGTCGCCTGTGAAGTAACCAGCCGCTTTGAGTGCTTCAACTGCGCCGAGCGCCATGTCGTCGTTGTTCGCGAAGACCGCTTCGATTTTGTCGCCGTGGGAAGCAAGGAATGCCGCCATTTTCTCTTGGCCTTTAACGCGGTCCCACATTGCGGTGTCTTCTGCGAGTTTCTCAACCGGGATGCCTGCGTCTTCAACGGCTTTAACCGAGAATTTCGTGCGAAGCTCGGCGTCTTGGTGTCCTGGCTCGCCTTTAAGCATGACGTACTGGAGCTTGCCGTCGCCGTTCTTGTCGGCTTTCGGATTCGCTTTCCAGTAGTCCACGATCAGCTGACCTGAGATCGTGCCGGACTCTTCCGCTTTCGCGCCGACGTAGTACACTTTGTCCCACTTGTTCATGTCGTCCGCCATTGGCTCGCGGTTCAAGAATACGATCGGCACGTCTTTCGCTTTCGCTTTGTCGATCAGAACGCCTGCAGCCGTACGGTCTACCGCGTTGATCGCGAGCGCTTTATAGCCTTTGTTGAGGAACAGGTCCACTTTATCGTTTTGTGTCGGTTGGGAGTTTTGGCTATCGACGATGTCGACTTCCGCTTTGCCCGCTGCCGCGTCCTTGAGCGCGTTGCGAACGCCCGTCATGAACGTGTCGTCGAATTTGTAAATCGCGACGCCGACTTTCGGAAGCTCAGCGCTTGCGCCGCCCGCGTTCGTTCCCGCGTTCGTGCCTGCGTTCGTTCCCGTGTTGCCTGCGTTGTTTTTGCCTTCATTGTTGCTGCCGCAGCCTGCCAGCGCGCCAACGGCCAATACGCTAGCGAGTACAATGGCTGTCATTTTTGTCTTTTTCAAGAAGAACAACCTCCCTTTAAATCGTTCATGGTTCGTTGATGGTTCGTTGATTCAAGTGCCTGCGTTGGTAGTGTTTCTCTCGCCTGCTGAATTTATTATGCGCGATCGGGCGGGGAAAACGAATTCAATATTCTCATGTTTTCTATCGAAATTCTCATCTGTTTTAATAAAAAAAGACATGTCGAAACATGTCTGAAGTCCTAAACGCGCCAAAGCGTATTCCGGACTGGAATTATGCGAATTATTTGACGAACGGGAAAAGAATCTTCTGGTTATCCATCCAGAACATATTGTCCCGGTCGATGATCTTCGTATGAATATCGACCCGCTGCGGGATGGCCTCGCCCTCCAGCGCCTGCATCGCGTGCTTGACGCCGAGGTAGCCCATGCTGAACGGATTCTGCACGATCGTCGCCTCCAGCACGCCGTCCTGCAGCATCTCCAGCTCCTCGTGGGCGCTCTCGAACGCCACCACCTTCACCCGGTCTTCCTCTCCGCGCCGGATGACCTCGCGTCCCGCGCCGATCGCGGCGTCGGCGTTCAACGCGACGATGCCGTCGACGAGCGTCGCGTCCATAAGCGAGCGCGTGACATCCTGGCACGCCTCGATGCCTGCCATGCAGTAGCGGTTGTCCAGCACGGTGATGAACGGTTCCTGCTTGAACGTATCGAGAATGCCGCGAATGCGCTGCTCCATGTTGCGATCGTCCTTCACCGAACTTAGGATGACGACGTGTCCTTGCTGACCGAGCTGCTCGATAATCCGCTCGCCCGCCTTCTTACCCGCATCGTAATTGTCGATACCGATGTAGGAGCGCACCGCGCCGGCGTTAATATCGGTATCGATGGCAATAACAGGAATCCGCACGCCAGTGACGGCCCTGGCCATGTCGACGTCATCGGCCGCCGCGACGACGAGCGCGCGCGTCTTGTCCGCCAGCGCTTGGCGGACGAGCTTGATTTGGCCGGCGGAATCGTCGCTGTCGGGCATCGCCGTCACGTGCAGGTTGGCGCCGAATTCCTTGGCTGCCGCCTCCGCGCCCATCCGCACGGTCTCCCAAAAGTCGCTTTCCTGCTCGCGCAGGACAAGGGTGATCGCCGGCTGACCGGGCGCCTCGCCCTGCAGATTCACCCGATCCTCGGCCTCCCCCGCCGGGAGCAGCGAGTACAGAATGCCCGCAATGGCGAAAGCCGCGACGATTGCCAGCAGCGCGTAGCCGAACTTCTCGTTCCGGTTCATCCGGCCTCCCCCTCTCTAGCGCCCCCCGCCGTTACTCTCGGAATTTCAATTGTCACCGTCGTACCCTCTTCCAATTCGCTCTCGTATGTCAGCCCGAATTCATCGCCGTAGTAGAGCCGGATGCGCTCGCGCACGTTGTGCACGCCGACCCCCGACCCGGAGCTGACCGGCTGCGCGCCGCCGCTTGCAGGCTCCGGCGCGATCTCGCGACCTGCGTTCAGCGCGGCCAGCTTCGCCGGCGGGATGCCCAGCCCGTTGTCGCGGATGGTGAAGCGGACCCGATCTCCTGCCGCGGCTGCCCGCACCTCGATCTCGCCTTCGTCGACCATCCGCTCGATGCCGTGGACGATCGCGTTCTCGATGATCGGCTGCAAGATGAGCTTCAGCGTCCGGTCGTGCACCACGCCTTCGTCCGCTTCCACGGTGAACCGGAATTTATTTTTGAAGCGGATCTCTTGAATGGTCAAGTAATTGCGGGCATGCTCCATCTCCTCCTGCACGGTAATGATCGCCTGCCCTTTGCTCAGACTGATGCGGAACAGCTTGGAGAGCGACGTAATCGTACGCACGATCTCCTCGTTCTTGCTCATGCCGACCATGCGGACGACGGAGTTAAGCGTGTTGTACAGAAAATGCGGGTTAATCTGGGCCTGCAGCACTTCGAGCTCGTACTTGCGTTTGGCCTCCTGCTCCCGCACGATCTGGTTCATCAGTCCTTTGATCGTCCCCATCATCATGTTGTAGCGCTGGGACAATCGTTCTACCTCGAGCGCTCCTTTCACTTGGACAGGCGTGCCGAATTCGCCCCGTTCGACCGACTTCATCGCCTTCTCGAGCTGCTTGATCGGACGCGAGATGCGCGCG
Source organism: Paenibacillus aurantiacus (assembly GCF_042431225.1). Lineage (NCBI taxonomy): Bacteria > Bacillati > Bacillota > Bacilli > Caryophanales > Paenibacillaceae > Paenibacillus > Paenibacillus aurantiacus. Next base: position 206,838 of record NZ_JBHMDO010000015.1, read on the forward strand.
GACATGAACGCGGAGATGATGAGGACGAGCAGCAGCACGAGCGCCAGAATGCGGAGCGTGTAATCCCCGACTTCCTGCTTGCTCGTCATCACTTCGTCCATGTAGGAGACGCCGACGACCTTCCATCCGATATTGTTGACCGTCTTGATCGTGATCAGGCGGTCCTCGCCGGTGGAATCGTCCATATAGGAACCGTAGGCGTATTTGAGCGCCTGCTCGACGTTCTCGTACTTCAGGCCGATATAGATCAGCTGCTGCTGCGGATGGTACACGATGTTGCCCGCCGAGTCGTCGATAATGTAGACGTAGCCCTTCTGGCCCAGACTGACGCGCTGGCTCAATTCGTCGATCTGCTTGAAATTAACATCGACGAGCAGCACGGCGTTCTGGGTCACGCCGCCGCGCTTGATCGTAATGCCTTTGCTCATCGAGACGACCCACCGGTACGAGCCGTGATAAATATTCTGGATGTGCGGCAGCGAGAAGCTGAGATGGTTCGGCGTGTCGACCGCCGATCGGAACCAGCTCTGCTCGCTCAGCGTGATCGAGTCGCGCACCGTCTGCTTCGGATTGCTCTCTATGAGCTCTCCGCTCTCGGTGAACAGCGCCAGCGACACGATGTCCTCGCGCGTGCGGAGAATCGCGTTCAGCTCGCTTGCCACCGTCTCCCCCGGCTTTCCCTGGGCGTTGGCGACGGTCTGGTCGATGACGCGGAACACTTCGGTGATGCTGCCGACGTAATCCTCGAGATTGTAGCTGACCTGCTCAACGATCTGCTGCGTGCTCAGAATGGCGCTCTGCTCTTCCGTCTGCGAAAATTTATCGTAGAGAAGTAGTCCGAACAACGCGATGATCGCGACGGAGAAGAGCGAGAACGAGACCGTCAAAATGAATTGGATGCTCCTGCGCATGGGCGGCCTCACTCCTCTTGGGAGCGGTTGCGGTATTCTTTCGGCGAGATGCCCACCTGCTTCTTGAAGCAGAAGCTGAAATAGTTCGGATCGGAGAAGCCGACCCGCTCCGCGATCTCGAATGCCTTCAGATCCGTCGTGCGCAGCAGCTCCTTCGCCGCCTCCATGCGGATGTTCATCAGGTAGGCGACGAACGTCAGCTTCGTCTCCTTCTTGAACACGCTGCTGAAGTAGCCTGCGCTAATGTGCAGCTGGCTGCATACTTGGTTGACGGAGATGTTGCTGTCCGCATAGTGGGCCCGCGTGTAGTCGATCGCCTGCTGCACGAGCTGCTTGTAGGAATGCTGGCGACTGCTCGAGATCGTGTGCGCGAGCTTGACGCACAGGTTGCCGAACCACTCCCGGGTCGCTTCGATGCTGCCCTGCTTCTCGATCTCGGCGAAAATTTTGCCGCTGCCGCCCAGCAGTCCTTCGAGGTCGGCATCCGCGTCCTTGGCCGCCTTCAGCACGGCAGTCAGCAGCTCGATGACGTACACCTGGTAGTCCTTATACGACGTCTCGGTCCGCGCGATCTCCTCGAACAGCTCGTGTACGACCTGGCGCACCTCGTCGCCGGTCCCCAGCTTCAGCGAGCGGACGAGCTCCTGCTCCTTCAGCTCGTCGAAGCGGAGCCGGTTCACGAACCGCCGCTCCACGTCGCCGATATAGATAATCCGGTTGCTGCCCTCCAGCACCCGGTAATCGATCGCTTGCAGCGCTCCCTCGTAGCCGCGCTTCAGCTCAGCCAGTCCCGATACCGGTTCGCCGACGCCGACCGTGACGGGCAGCTTCAAGAACCGCTCAATCTGATCGATCGTGTCCTGCAGCACGGCGAGCGTAGCACGCAGCAGCGCTTCATGGTCCGCCTCGGCCGAGATGGAGAGCAGCACGATATGATCTTGGTGGATGAACGCACGGCCTAGCCCTTGCTTGTTCCACAGCTCCTCGGCGATATTAAGCACCGCGAACAGCTGCAGGTCGAGGTCGTCCGACGCCAGGAGCGAACTCATTCGCCCGGCTGATGCCGCCTCCTGACCCGTCTGCAGGCTGATGACCGAGACGAGATAGCCGGAGCCGTCCAGCTTCAAGCCATAGGTGCGCGCCTTCTCCGCGATTTGGCTCCCCGGCAGCTTGCGCGAGAGCAGCGAGGCGAGGAACGTCTCCCGCAGCACGGGCAGACTGGTCCGGTAGTGCTCGCGCAGCAGCTCCATGTCCTCGCGCCGCGCGATCTCCGCGTCGATACGCGCCTTCACCTTGGCCAGCGTCGCCGTGATCTGCGCGCCGTCGAACGGCTTGAGCACGTATTCGTCCACCTCGAGCTTGATCGCGCGCTGGGCGTATTCGAACTCGTCGAAGCCCGAGAGCAGCACGATACGCGTATTCGGATGTTCGCGCCGAATCCACTCGGACAGCGCCAGACCGTCCATGAACGGCATGCTGATATCGGTCAGCACCACGTCCGGATTCAGCCGCTCGACCAGCTCCGTCGCTTCCCGGCCGTTCTCGGCGGTAGCCACGACTTCGAAGCCGTGGGCCGCCCAGTTGATCTCCTGCAGCAGTCCCTCCCGGACATCGATTTCATCATCGACAAGCAGCAGCTTGTACAACATCTATGGTTCCTCCTTATAAGGCTCACGGTTCAATAGCATGGATAACAAGAACGAGAGACGACAGGCGCGCCGCCGTCTCTCATTCGGTCATGCCCCATTATACCGAAAGGCGCGGCCGTTACAAACCGCTTTATTCCAGGTGCGCGCAATCGGCGCTGGGTGTTCCGGCGATGACACCTTCGGGGATGGCCTTCTCCGCCGCGCCGCGCGCGAGAAAAAGCCCGCGCCCTCTCGCGGGGGACGCGGACTTCCTTCCGGCTACTTTCCTGCCTACTTGACCAGCCATACTTGAATGAGCGAGAGCAGCTGAGCTATATCGATCGGCTTGCTGATGTAGTCGGATGCGCCAGCCGCCAAACACTGCTCGCGGTCCTGCTTCATCGCCTTCGCCGTCAGCGCGATGATCGGCAGCCGCGCGTACCGCGGCTGCGAGCGGATCGCCCGCATCGCTTCATAGCCGTCCATGACCGGCATCATGATATCCATAAGGACGAGATCGACGTACGTCTCCCGCCGGAGCAGCTCGAGGCTCTCCTGCCCGTCGTGGGCGGCGATGACCGTGAAGCCGATCTTCTCCAGCGCGCTCGTCAGCGCGAAGACGTTGCGGACGTCGTCGTCGACGATGAGCACGCTGCGCCCGGCGAACTGCCCGCGCGCCGCCTCCATGGGCCGCTCCGCCGCGGCCGCGGCTGCCTCTGCTTCGCTAACCCTACGCTCGCCCCTTGCCTGCTTCGCATCGCCGCCCACGCCACTCATGTGCCGGAACGCGACATTTGCCATTCCCGCGCCTCCAACCGCGCCCTCTGTCAAAGAGGGCAAAAATAACGTGAACGTCGAGCCGCTCCCCTCGACGCTATCCAGCGTGATATGGCCGCGAAGCAGCTTTGATAGCTCCCGGGAGATCGACAGGCCAAGACCGGTGCCGCCGTATTTGCGGTTCGTCGTGCCATCCGCTTGACGGAACGGATCGAAGACCGCTTCGTGCATCGGGGCGGGAATGCCGATTCCCGTATCGGATACCGCGACGACGATCGCCGCGCCTCCTGGGACGTGCCTGGCCGCCGCCTCGTCGAGCACCGGGTCGAACGGCCGCAGCGTTAGGCGCACGGTGCCCTGCTCCGTGAATTTGATCGCATTGGATAATAAGTTCTTGATGATCTGATGAACGCGCAGTCCATCGCTATAAATAATGTCCGGTATGGCCGGGTCCCGCTCCACGGAGAAGGCAAGCCCTTTCTTCTCTGCCAGCGGGCGGAAATGATGCTCCATCACGAACGGCAGCTCCGTCGTGTCCACCTCGTCGATATGGATGTCCAGCTTGCCGGCTTCCACCTTCGACAAATCGAGAATATCGTTGATCAAGAGCAGCAGGTCGCCTCCCGCCTCGTGGATGACGCGGGCGTAATCTTGCTCTTCCGGCAGCAGCGTGCCATGCGCGTTCTCCGCCAGCATTTGGGACAGAATAAGCATGCTGTTCAGCGGCGTGCGCAGCTCGTGCGACATATTGGCGAGAAATTCGGATTTGTACTGCGAGCTCCGCTTCAGCTCTGATGCGTAATTCTCAAGCTCGACCTGGGTGCGCGACAGCTCCCGCGATTTCTCCTCCGCGAACCGGGTGCGGTCTTCGAGCTGCTCGTTCGTGGCGCGAAGCTCCTCCTGCTGCGTCTGCAGCTCTTCCATCATCGTCTGCGACTCGCGCAGCAGCCGCTCGATGCGATCGCGGCTCTCCACGCTGTTCATCGTCGTGCCGAACGTCTGAACGACTTTGCAGAGCAGCGCCCGCTCCGTGTCCGCGAACGGACGGAAGGCGGCCAGCTCCAGCACGGCGACCGTCTCGCCTTCGAAGACGATGGGCGCGACCAGCACGTGCTGCGGATCCGCTCCCCCGAGCGCGGAGGCAATCCGCAAGTAAGACGGCGGCGCTTCCTTCAGCTCCAAGACCCGCTGCTCGACCGCGCATTGGCCGACTAGCCCTTCGCCGAACCGGTAGGATGCCGCCGCGTCCGCTTCCCCGCTGACCGCGAAGGCCGCCAGGCGCTCAAGCCGCCGCCGCTTGCGATCATCGCTTCGATAGTACAACACACCGCAATCGGCGCCCATTTGGCGAACCATCATGCCCAGGAAGGAATGACCAAGCCGCTCCATGTCCGTTATCCCTTGATGGGCGCTGACAATCTCCGTCTGCGTCGTCTGCAGCCACGCCTCGCGTTCCTTGCTCTCCAACAGCCGGTTCGTCGCTTCGCCAAGATCGCGAATCTCGTCCCGGGTATCCACGACGATGCGGCGTCTCCCCGCGCTGCTGGATACCGCGATCTCCTCGATCGCCTCTTTCACGTCCCGGATCGTCCGAGTAATTGAGCCGGCGATATACAGCCCGATAGTTACCGCGACGCAGACGGTCAAACCGATGGCCAGCAGCAGCACCAAGCGCAGCGTGCGGCTCTGCTCCTCCAGCTGAGCAATGCGCGCTTCGGACAACTGCCGTTCGACAAGACGGAAGTCTTCCAACTTCTTGCGCACTTCGTCGAATAGCGCCTTGCCCGCATCCCGCTGGAAGAAGAGGGCCACCTGGTCGTCGCGGCCCTCCTTCTTCAGCGCGACGATCGGATCGCCGGCCGTCTCGATCCACTTCCGGATCGAAGCAGCGATCGAGTCCAGCCGCCGCTGCTGCGCCGGATCGTCCTTCGTCAAGTCGTACAACTCGTGATAGTCCCTCTCCCAGCCCGCATGTCCGTCATCATAAGGAACCAGGTAACTCGGTTTGCCGGTGATAACGAAGCCGCGCTGCCCCGTCTCCATATCCAGCATCGCCTTCTCGATCCGGTTCGTCAGGTCCTGAATCGAGAAATCGTGCACGGTAATAAATGAGACTTCCTCTTGCTGCGTATTTAGCCGGTCGCCCAATACAACGATAGATGCAAGCAAACATAGAATGATGGCCAAATAGCCGGTCAAAATTTTCGCGCGAATGCCGAAGCGCAAACGACTTTGCATCTCCACTCCCTGCCCGTCTCTTGTAGTGGTAAAACATTCATCCATGATTATAAACGATGACAGGACAGGGTGCTATGTCGGGGACGTGAATACTTGGCTCGCTGCATAAGGGCCAAGGGGGTGGAGACTTTCGCGCGCGGAAGCGACACTATTCGGTCAATATGACGGGTCCCTGCTCCGTGATCGCGATTGTATGTTCATATTGGGCCGACCACTTGCCGTCGAAACTACGCGCGGTCCAGCCGTCCGCATCGAGCCGAATATATGGCGAGCCCAGCGTCAGAATCGGCTCGACGGTGAGCACCATACCGGCGCGCAGCTTCTTGCCTGTACCGGGTCGCGCGCGATGCGCCACCTGCGGCTGTTCGTGCATGTATCTGCCAATGCCGTGTCCGACGAAGCTCTCGACGACCGCAAGGCCAGCCCGCTCGGCCGCCGTGCCCGCCGCGAAGCCGATGTCGCCCACCCGATTCCCCGGAACGGCTGCCGCAATGCCCGCCATGAGCGCTTGCTTCGTCGCTTGCATCAGACGGGCCGCCTCAGCCGAAGGGACGCCCACCGCGTACGTCCAGGCGGAATCGGCCATCCAACCGTCCAACTCCGCCACCATGTCGATCGTGACGATGTCGCCGCTTCGCAGCGGCTTGTTCGTCGGCACGCCATGGCAGCAGACGTCATTCACCGAGGCGCACGTGGCATACCGGTAGCCTTTGTAGCCTTTCTGGGCGGGCCTTGCGCCGTGCCGGACCATGTACGCTTCGGCGAACGCGTCGATCTCGGCCGTCGTGACGCCCGGCGCCAGCCGCTTGTTGATCTCCTTATGACACGATGCGACAATCGCGCCCGCCTTGCGAATTCGGGCGATCTCCGCCGCCGTCTTCAATTCTCCCATCCGCTTCCCCTCCTGCTTGTCACCGGTGCGCGCGGATAATAAAAAAGCCTCGTCCCATAAAAGCGGACAAGGCTTTGCCTATGCGTATTTAACTGACCGAGGATTTCAGACGGCCCATCTCGTGGTCGACCAGCATGGTCAGCTCGTCCTCGTATCCTCCGGTGATGCGGTATTTGCGGATATAATCGCGTACGAATTTGCGTGAGTCCTTCGGTTGAAAAATTCTCGTCAGTTCCTTAAGGCTTTCCTTGACTTCATTATGGCTTCGTTTCGCCATGAAATCCCCTCCTAGCATCGGATGGCGGTCCTAACAATCCAAGTACGAAGAGCAATCTGACGGAGTTAAGCGCGAACCGCTTAGGTACCTCTAAAGAAAGAACATGCCGACTGAATTAGGCGACTTCATGCTGTTAGCATCAAACGAACGACTATTCTCATTAGTCAGTTAATTATAACATTTATAATTAGCAGTTGAAAAGCGAACACGGCCTATATTTTCCTTGAAACTCACATTTTGTCGTTATTTGCCGCACCGGGGACTTCCTCCTCCGCTGCGGACGCCGCGGTTGCTTGCTTGGCGGCATGCTTGCTTCCGGTGGGCGACCAAGCGCTGTTCTTATACATGCGCAAATACGCAATGACGCCGATAATGGCTACCAGAATGCCGAATGCGATGACCATCGTCGTGACCCATGGATGAACCATTATCTTGCTCCCCTTTCGCCCTGCCCGTTTTTCCAGTTATAGGCTAAGTATAGGGGAAAGGGAGAACGCTTTCAATGTGGTGTCCAGGCCGCTACAAAATTGTAACATTGTAATGATTACGTTACTTTTCGAAACGATGCCCCGCCCCAGGCGAGGCGCTGTCCATCTTCGGCGTAAATATGACCTTCGAGCGTCAGCGTCCTGCCCGCCCGGTGAATCAGCCCTGCCTGGCAGGTCAATACGCCGCCGGATACGCTTTGCAGATAGTGGATGTTCAGCTGTGCCGTGACGACCTTCTCCCCCGGACAAGCCAGCATCGCCGCCATCCCCATCGTGTTGTCCATGAACGTCGCGAGCACGCCGCCGTGCACGATGCCATACAGGTTCAAGTGCTCGGGACCGATCGCAAGACATAGCCCGGCCCGGCCCGTCTCCGCGCGGATCAGACCGCAGCGGAGGCCCCCGCCGAAATCGACGCCCTCCGGCGCAACCTGGCGAAATACGCCCTTGGATGGATGACCCCGCTGCCCGAACTCCTGGCGCTCGCTCATCTGCACTCCTCCTCGCTCGTATCGGCATTGGTCCAGGCGCATAGTGACCTGCGGCTAGTCGGGCGGCCGTTCGCTCGTTTCTTCGCCCGGCTGCGGTCCGCTCTTCGCCGCCTCTTCTTCGTACAGCTTGCGGTGCAGCACTTTGCCGATCATCGACATCGGCAGCGACGTGCGGAACTCGTACTGATGGGGGACTTTGAACGATGCGAGCCGTTCTCTGCACCAGCGGTTCAGCTCCTCCGCGGTGACGGACGCGCCTTGGACCGTCACGACGAACGCCTTGACGCTCTCGCCGCGGTACGGGTCCTGGACGCCGATGACCGCCGCTTCCCTGATCGCCGGATGCTCGTGGAGCACCTCTTCGATTTCGCGGGGATAAATATTGAATCCGCCGGCAATGATGACATCCTTCTGCCTGCCGACGATGGCGAAGTAGCCTTCCTCGTCCATCACCGCCAGATCGCCCGTATGAAGCCATCCGTCCTGCAGCGCGGCAGCGGTCGCCTCCGGGTTGTTCCAGTAACCCAGCATGACCTGGGGGCCACGAACGAGCAGTTCGCCAACGGCGCCGGATGGCTGGTCCTCGCCGGTCTCCGGATCGACGAGCCTCGCTTCCGTATTCGGAAGGGGCACTCCGATCGATCCGGTCTTGCGCTTGCCCCACAGCGGATTCGCGTGCGTGACCGGCGAAGACTCGGTCATTCCGTAGCCCTCGGTAAGCTTGCCGCCCGTGATCGCCTCGAACTGCTGCTGCACATCCAGCGGAAGCGCCGCCGCGCCGCTGACGCAGGCTTCAATCGACGATAAATCATATTTATGCAGTTTCGCCGCGTTCATGATCGCGATGTACATCGTCGGCGCGCCTGGGAAGAGCGTCGCCCGGTTCTTGTGAATCGCTTTCAGAACGGCCGTCGGCTCGAACCGCGGCAGCAAAATAAGCAGTCCTCCGCGCAGAACCGCTTGATTCATTAATACCGTCAATCCGAACACATGAAACAGGGGGAGCGCGGCGAGGAACCGCTCCTTCCCATCCCGCATCCGGTAGCACCAGGCCGACGTCTGCAAGGCGTTCGCGATCAGATTGCGGTGCGTCAGCATGACGCCTTTCGGCAGGCCGGTCGTTCCGCCGGTGTATTGTAGAAGCGCGACGTCCCGGGCGGCGTCCGTTGCGACCGGCTTCGGGTCCTCGGCCGACGCGGCCAAGAACCGGGCATAGGCGATCACCCCAAGGCTTCCGTATGGAATCGGCGCCCGCTTCGTCCCGCGCTGCGTCAGCGGGAAGAGCAGGTTCTTGGGGAAAGGGAGCGCCTCCTGCATCGTGGCGACGATCACGCGCGTAAGCCCGGGAAGCGGCCCGCGCGCGGGGTCTGCCCCGCGAGCCGCGGCCAACCGCGGATACAACAGATCGAGCGTCAGAATCGCCGTGGCGCCGCTGTCCCGCAATTGATGGACGAGCTCCCGCTCGACGTACAGCGGATTCGTCATGACGACGATCGCCCCCGCGAGCAGCGCGCCGAAATAACCGGCGACGGCCTGCGGACAGTTCGGCAGCATAATCGCCACCCTGTCCCCCTTGACCACGCCCGCTGCCTGCAGCCCCGCCGCGAATCGGCGGGCGTCCGCGTACAGCTTGGCGTACGTCGTCCGCTTGCCGAAGAAATCGAGCGCGTCATGATTCGGATAGTTCGCCGCCGCGCGAATCAGCAGCTCGTAGACCGCATCGTCCGGAATCTCGACCTCATGGGGCACCTCCACCGGGTAATGCCTGTACCATAGCCGCTCTTTCTCCCTCTCTTGCTCCATCGACGATTCCCCCCTGAAAGGATAGGTCGCTTGCCGGGCGGCCCGCGTTCGGCGCGGGCTGCATCGCTATGCGCGGTTCGCATCCGGGTGAGCGTTGGCGAAGCTAATGTGCGAAGGTCGTTGATCGCGCTGCGTGCAAATGCCGGACGTTCACGGTGCGAGCAGACACCGGGCCGCGTCGGTAGGCGCGTTCGCGATGCGTGGCAGGCGCCGGCCAGCGTCGGTAGGCGCGTTCGCGATGCGTGCAGACACCGGGCCGCGTCGGTAGGCGCGTTCGCGGTGCGCGCGGACACCGGTCAGCGTCGGTAGGCGCGTTCGCGGTGCGGGCAGGCGCCGGCCAGCGGTAGACGCGTTCACGGTGCCTGCAGACGCCAAGCTTGCCGGATTAGCATACAGACACCCGGTCTAAGCGCTCTGCTAACGCTAGCAGATATAGCCTCCCGTGCGGATCGCCGCAGCCGCAATGCCGCGCTTTAAACCGATTGTGTCGGTGAGCGGCGCCCGCATCAATTTGCGCAAAATCCCCAGCTGCCCTTGCAGCGCGTCGCCGCTCTCCAACGCGGCCAACAACCGCTTCGCCTCGACGTCGATGCGGTCCATCGCCTCCTGCACGAAGACGGCCGTCATCTCGGCAGCCAGCTGCGACTTGGCCGCGTTCTCTGGGCTGAGGAGCCTTTTGCGCGCGCGCAGGTTGGCGCTCTCCATCGCGTAAATCTGAATCATCATGTCCGCGAGCGCGCACATGACCTCCTGCTGCTGCTCCAGCCCCAGCCCGTACTTTTGGACCGCCAGCCCGCCTACCGCCAGAAACGCGGTTTTCGCTTGACCGATCCGGTATGTCTCCTTGGCCAGCGGTTCACTGAAAGCCGGGAGCGGCATCGGCTGGTGCAGCTTATGCTGGAGGGCGCGCGCCTTGCGGAGCAGCGGCAGCTCCCCGCGGAGCGCTTTCTTCATCAAGGCGGTCGGGATCAGCAGCCGGTTGATCTCGTTGGTGCCTTCTACGATCCGATGGACTCGTGCATCCCGATACATTTGCTCGACTGCGCTGCCCTGCATGTACCCGTATCCGCCGTGAATCTGAAGGCATTCGTCGACGATCCGATCGAGCGCTTCCGTGGCGAATATTTTGTTAGCCGCGCATTCGATCGCATACTCCTCCAGCATCGAAGAGACGGCTTCCCACCCGCCATTCGCCTCCGCCTGCCCATCGCGCATCTCCCGCAGCGTATCTTCAAGCCGCCCGGCCGTCCGGTACGCCATGCTTTCCATCACGTAGGCCGCGATGTTCATATCCGCTAGCTTCGCTCCGATAAGCGGGAACGCGGACAGCGTCCGGCCGAACTGCTTGCGCTTGGCGGCATAACGGACCGAAACCGCCAACGCTTCCTTCGCTCCGCCCACGCAGTGCGCCGCCAATTTGAATCGCCCGATATTGAGCACGTTAAAGGCGATCGCATGCCCGTAGCCCGCCTCCCCCAGCACATTCTCCGCCGGAACGGGCGTATCGTCGAAGTGCAGCGTGCATGTCGATGTCCCGTTGATCCCCATTTTGCGCTCTTCCGGCCCGATCTCGAACCCCTTCATCCCCCGCTCGACGATGAAGGCCGTGATATAATCCCCATCCACTTTCGCGAACACGACGAACACGTCGGCGACCCCCGCATTGCTGACGAACTGCTTGGTCCCCCGGAGCGCGTAGAACGCGCCGTCCGGCGACAGCCTCGCCGTCGTCTTCAGCCGCAGCGCGTCCGATCCCGCCCCCGGCTCGGTCAGCGCATACGCCGCGATCCGCCTGCCGACCGCAAGATCCGGCAAATACCTCGCCTTCTGCTCCTCCGTGCCGAACAGCACGATCGGCAGCGTGCCAATACCGGCGTGCGCATTCATCGTGAGGCCGATCGACCCCGCCGCCGCAAGCCTCTCCGCGAGCAGCGTCGAGCTTGCCCAATCTAGGCCAAGCCCGCCGAAGGCCGCCGGCACATCCGCGCCGAGCAGACCGAGACCGCCGGCTGCCTGCAGGCTCGCCTTCGTCGCCGCCGCGTCGAACATCGCAGGGTCTGGGCCTTGGGCCGCTTCGCCGGCCGCGAAAGCGGCGGCCGTCTTCCCGTACGCCAGCTGCTCTTCCGTCAAGTCCTCCGGCGTCGTCGTCAGTTCCGGCGGCATATCGTCGACCACGAAGCGGCCGCCCCATCGGTTCGTACCGTTGTTTGCCATACGGATGCCCCTTTCTGCATTTCCGCATTTCCACATTTCCGCTTTCCGCATTTTCGCTTTCCGCATTTCCAACTTCCACTTTCCCGGCGCTTACCGCCTCCTAACGCCCCGCATTGCCCCGTCGCACCAACTCTGCACGAAGGTTTTTGCATGACCGCACATTCGGGATGAAGGGAAGTCCGGACAAGCGGTAAGCGCTTACAAAAAATCGTTAAGTATTTATATCTATGCCGGCTGCGCAGGCATGATGCCACTCGTCAGCGACAAATAGAGTCGATCGTCGCTTGGCGGCACTCCATAACGAGCTTGCGCCCACTATTGGCGCAAGCGAACTTTGACTCTGACGCAATAGTCGGTTCCATGCCACTATTAGGGTCGATTTCCTTATCGACTGCTCAGTAGTCGGTCCCACACCACTATTTGGTGTTCACTTCCTCGCCGACTGCTTAATAGTCGGTTCCATGCCACTATTTGCGTACTAGTTTTATGGGAGATTGAAATTGACGTTGTCATAATACCGTTTTCATCCCTCATCTGCTACACCGGTTAGCGGCCTACAAGTGACTATCGCCTCACCACCGCCTCCCATCGGCCCCCAGTTCACGTCCCCCGCACTATCGCTAGCCCCTATACAGTCTACCCTTCCCCGGCACGCCCCCCTTTTTAGCGCCTGTCCAGCCGCCACCTTCCCCCTCATTCACCACAAAAAAACGCAGCCCTCACGGGGCTGCGCTTGCGATCACTTATTCCTGTTCCTCGGAATTGATGATCTTCACGTCCGGGTTGATCAGCCATTTGCCATCGGCCGATTTCTCGATCGTGTAAATATAGTGCGTGCTGTAGTGGGCGTCTTCGCCCTGCTCGTGCTCGATGAACGAGACGTGCGCCACGCCTTCTTCGTAGACGAAAATGTTGATCGCGTCATGCGAGAACGTGTCGTCGTAATCCGCGAAGAAGTCCTTATAATAATCGATGAATCCGGCTTTCTCGTCCGTCGTCAGATCGTACGTCGCCGCCAGCGCCTCGACGTTCTCGTCGTTCAACGCCTTCACGTTCGCCTCAAGCACGGCGAGGATCGCCGCCTTGTCCGCGTCCGGCACGGCCGGCTTCTGCTTAACCGCGTCTTCGGCGCCCGGATACGTGGTGTCGTCCACCGTCAGGTCGGAGATTTTCCAGGAACCGTCCGCCTGCTTCACGGCCGTAATCGTCAGCAGATTATTCTCATCTAAATAGAAACGCTTCTCGCCCGCTTCTTTGGTCGTGGTCGCTTCCACGGACAACACCGCCGTCTTGCGGTCGAACGCAAGCAGCTCGATGTCATCGAATACCGTATCCGTGCGAACCTCGTCTTTGCCCGCGTCCGCCTCGAACTGCGCCTTTAATTCGGCCAGCTGCGGGGAATTTGCGGCGAAGAGTGCCAAGTAACCCGCTTTGTCTTCGTTGCTTGTCGCCGTCTCCAGCTTCCCGAGCAGTTCGGTCAGCGCCGCGTATTCCGTCTCCGTCGGCACCGGGTAGTTCAACTCCACGACCCGCGTTTTATTATTCCAAGTCACGTCCAGCCCGGAAGCCTCGCCGATGAAGCGCAGCGGCACGAGCGTGCTGCCGTTAACCGCAATCGGTTTCACCGCGGTTTGGGGCGCCTTGCCGTTCACGAGCGTGTTCGTCGTGCCAATTTGCATCTGTATGCGCGCCGAATCGGATTCGCCGACGATTTTCTTCGTCTTCGCGTCATAGCCGACCTCGTAGCCGAGCGCTTGGAACAACGTGCGGAACTCGACGTACACCGTGTTCGACTGCACCACGGGCGCAACCTTCATCGTCAGCTCCTCGCCGGCGAGGACGACTTTGATCGGCTTCTGCGCAGTCGTCTGCGCGGCCATGCCCGGCTGGGCGAACGACAGGGTCAATGCGGCGCCTACCAATAGTGCGGAACTACGCTTCATCAGGGAAGATTTCAAGGGAACAGCTCCTAATAGTCAATATAGTCTAGCGCTCAATCGATGCTAGATTAACGGATGGAGGGGCTGACCGTCAATGGTGCTTTTTACCCCTTGTCAAGGCGGTTGCGAGCATGGCGATTATGGCGCCGTATAGGGCCACTTCCATGTCGTGATGCGCATCCCACGGATCGCCTTGCGAGCCGAGAAACAGCGCCCCGCGCTCGGGATCGAGGATGAACGTCACCCACATCTCGATAAGCTCGTAGAACGCGCCGAACGCCAAAATGACGCAAGGGACCAGCACGCAGGACCAGCCATGCCGTACGCCGGCAACCCGCCGCAGCAACTCATAGACCGGATAGGCGATCAGCAGACCAAAAGCGCAATGGACGATTCGGTCGTAATTATTCCGCTCGAACGCAAACAACGCGTTAAGCCAGCGATCCAGCGGCGTTTCGTTATACGAATAATGAGCCCCCACCGTATGTAACGCGATGAAAGCGATGATAAGCAGGTACGATGTATTGCTCCATACGAACCACCGCCCCGTCGCGATCAGTCCCGCCGCCGCGAGCAGGGTCAGCAGATTTTCCAGCCACCAGTTGAATTTGCGGTAGGGATCATAGCCCATCCACAGCCAGAACAGCGCGAAAACGACCAGCGCTATATGGAGCGTTCGATTCTCGCGGAAATGCTTTACTCTCCATGCCGCCGCAGACGCATCCTCGTTATGTTGCGAAACTCTAGACATCTGAACGCCCCCCGATTCTCTCTAGTTGATCCTCTTCGCCGTCGCCCCCGGTTCGAGCCGGGCACCCGACCGCGCTTCTCTATTGCAACTTATCATGCCCCGCGTGCTGCCCTCGCCACCGGCTCCCCCTCAATCCCCTCATCCTCCGGCATTCCCACGCTCAAACCGTGATCGGCTCGTATACGCACGCTCGCGCTAACCCGGCTTCGAAATCGATCGTCTCGTACATCTCCAGCCGGTGAAAACGTCCCATGCGCTCGTACCCATGCGCCGCGACCCAATCGCGAAGCAGCGCATACGTAAAATCCGCCGCGGATGCCGGTCCCCGATGCTCCGTGACCGCATACGATTGTGCCGGAATCGCGTAGAGCGCTTCCGCCTCCGGCGCGTCGATGTCCCGGTCGATCTCCGCGCACAGCCAGCCCTCCTCGTCGGCGCCTGTCGGTCCGGCTGCCGGCGTGAAGAGCCGAATCCAACCGTCCGCCCCATCTTTGCCCGTCATGCGCGCAAGCCGCGCCGCGCCTTCGCCTTGCGCCCAGTCCAGGAAAGCCGCCGTCTCCCGGTTCTCGGCCGGAATCCGAATGCCCGCCAGCAGCATTTCGCCGCGCGCCACCACCTGAACCTCGCGCGCCTGGACCGGCACGTAGATTGCCGTCATGCCCCGAGGCTGAAGCGCGTCCGTGAACACTTCGTACCGCGGTTGTTCGAAATCCAGATTGTACGCCGCCCGGTGCGCCATTTCGCTAAAATAACGCCAAAACGCCGGGATATGCCGCTCCTCGAAACGGAAGACAAGATGCTCCGCGGGATGAAGCGTGAACGGAATCATGCCCGGCGGCAATTCGCCGAACGCCGACACCCGTCTCGCCGCGACCCGTCCGTCGCTTAACGTGACGAGATACTCCTCCGTCCCCAGCACGTGCGGGATCTCGCCTCCTCGCTCCCTCAGCTGCCCGAATAGCAGCTGTTCCGTCTCATGAGCCTCGATGCCCCGGAACCCGACGAGTTTGATCTCCTCGGTCATGACGCCCCGGATCTGCATCGGCCTGTCCATCGCTTCGCGAACCGCCATCGCAATCCCTCCTTAGGGTACAAAACGATCCTTCGGCTTATGAATCGTCGCCCTTACCCCTGTTTTACCCCAGTCCCCCCGCCGCAGAAGCGGCCCGTTCGAATCTGGCCCGTCGCCGTCGTCTCCTCTACCGAGATGCCTCCTTCGGAAACCTAGTCGCCTCTTATCCCCTTGCGCCTGTCGCAAGAAACACCCCTTGACTTTCGCAACAGGCGGGAGTATAACAAAACTATTCAAATGATAACGACATTCCAAGACGGGAACACGCACGTCCGTCGCAGGCAATCCCCAGAGAATCGGCCATGTGCTGAAAGCCGATGTTTGCCGCCGGACGCGGATGAATCGCTCATCCTTCGCATCCTCCCTGAGAAGCCTTGCCGAACCGCCTTCCCTGCCTACGCAGAATCGCGAAGTAAGCTTGGACGGTATCCGCCGTTACACGGAGCGCGTATGTTGGTACGCGGCAGAGCGCATCTTCGTCCGGGCTTAGGCACGGGAAGATGAATAAGGGTGGTAACGCGAGCAGATCTCGTCCCTGATCAGGGGCGGGATTTTTTTATTTGTTTGACCTACCAAAATGATAGAGTGAAGGATGGCGATCGGGATGGAGAAGGAACGAGGCGGCGTCGAGCCGCAAGAGGAATATGGCCGGATCGGCATGGCTGAGATTGCCCAGGCGCAAATTCACGTGAAGGACGCGGTCGTCCGCACCCCCCTGCAGCATAACCGGGTGCTCTCGGCAAGATACGGCTGCGACGTGCTGCTCAAGCGCGAAGACTTGCAGGTCGTCCGCTCCTTCAAGCTGCGGGGCGCCTATCATCTAATGAAGTCGCTCCCGGCCGACCGGCTGGCGCGCGGCGTCGTCTGCGCCAGCGCCGGCAATCATGCACAAGGAGTCGCGTACTCGTGCCAGACGCTGGGCATCCCCGGCAAAATCTACATGCCGAGCACGACGCCTCGCCAAAAAGTGAATCAGGTGGCGTTCTTCGGCGGCCCCGACGTGGAGATCATCCTGACCGGCGATACGTTCGATGATGCTTATGCACAGGCGATCGCGGCCAGCGAGAAATACGACATGGAGTTCGTTCATCCGTTCGACGATCCGAAGATCATCGCGGGCAACGGCACGATCGGCAAGGAGATCATGGAAGCGGTCGAGTCCATGCCGGACTACGTCTTCGTCACGATCGGCGGCGGCGGTCTGGCCGCAGGCGTCGGCGCGTACGTGAAGGCCGTATCGCCGTCGACGAAGCTGATCGGCGTCGAGCCGGAAGGCGCCCCATCGATGAAAGTATCGCTCGCCGCGGGCAGCGTCCAGCCGCTGGAGACGATCGACAAGTTCGTCGACGGCGCGGCCGTCAAGCGCGTCGGCGACCTGACCTTCCGCATGTGCCAAGAGCTGCTCGACGACATCGTCGTCGTGCCGGAGGGCAAAGCGTGCACCGCGCTGCTCGACCTGTACAACGAGAACGCGATCGTGGCCGAGCCGGCCGGCGCGCTTACCGTCGCCGCGCTCGACCTGTACCGCGAGCAGATCGCGGGCAAGACGGTCGTCTGCGTCATCTCCGGCGGCAACAACGACGTCGACCGGATGCAGGAGATCAAGGAGCGTTCGCTCGTCTACGAAGGGCTGAAGCATTACTTCATGCTGAACTTCCCGCAGCGGGCCGGCGCCCTGCGCGAATTCCTCGACGAGGTGCTCGGCCCGGACGACGATATCGCCCGTTTCGAATATACGAAGAAGCACAACAAAGACAACGGCCCGGCGCTCGTCGGCATCGAGCTGAAGCACCGCCAGGACTACGAGCCGCTGGTAGCGCGCATGAACGCGAAAGGGTACCAGTTCCTCGAGCTGAACAAAGACCCGCTGCTCTTTAATCTGCTCATCTAGTACGACAAGGCGGCCAACGCATAGGCGCGCATTCCTCCTGACAGGACGAATGCGCGCCTTTTTGGTGTATCGTGCGCTCGCAGTGCGACGACTCGCGAGCGAGCGTCCATAGTGGCGTACAGCCCGCTACTCCGCACACTGGAGACGAAGCGAGCATCTGCAGCGGCGCTCAGCCATAACTCGCCCACTACTCAGCTCGCCCCGCCTTTATGCGATAGGTTCACGTCATTCTCCCCCTCCGCCTTCAGCAGCGGCGCGTACATCATGAGCGCGCGGTTCTCCGCGACCAGCTCGTCGGCGACCAGCTCGTCTGCCGCGTTCCATGTCCGCCGGCCGATCTGGTTGCTGCGCTCGTATCCGCCCCAATACGCCTGCGTGATCCGGTGCTCGCGTTCGTAGATCTCGTACCGTAAGACCGATGCCGCCGCCGATCGCCATTCCCCGTATAACCGATGCTCCCGAAGCTCCAACACCAGTTGATAATCGGCTTCCGTGTCATTGCGGATCATCAGATCCAAGTAATTATAGGCGCATGTCGCCCCGCTGCCGAATGGCTGCGTTCGCCCTGCATCCGGGAAGACGTCATAGCTGTGCCGGTGCCGCTCCACAACCGTCAGCGGCGAGTGCAGCGTCATCCAGTAGATGAGATTCGACAGCTGACAGAGTCCGCCGCCTACGCCCGCCTTGAAGCCGCCGTAGAACAGCACCATGCCGGGCATGTACCCTTTACGCTTCGTCGGCTTGCCGATCGTCCGCCAATAAGAGAGCGTCTCCCCGGGACGGATCACGATGCCGCTTAACCGCCGCACCGCAAGCGCGAGATTGATCTCCTTATTATGCTGCATCCACATCTCCACGTCCTTCAGCTTCCTGAGCGTCGGCGTGTCGTAGCGGAACACCGGGTACGGCAGCGGGCTCGTCTCCCGCCGCTTGGCGAAGGTCACGCCCCCGAACCACCAATACAGCCGCCTCTTCCATGTAAAATACCGCTTCCCCGCCGCCAGCCGCAGCGAAGACCGCTTTACTGGCTTCGTATCGCCAGGTATACGCAAACGCCGCAGACGCACGATGAATTCGCCTCCTCGATCATCCGGTTCAATCTCCCCTATTCCATTTTATTTCCAATCCACATCACCCGGCAATAAAGAAAGTCTAAAAGTTTACGGTCATCCCCGATTGCGCGTATATTCGCCGCTGCCTAGGTTATACAAGAACTAGAAGGTGCTCCCTCGGCTAACAAACGTTTCACGCCGCGTTCACATTCGCATGACAATGCTGGATTACGATCGGCTCAGGAGGTGTTTCCCCCATGAGCATCGAGAAATCCATGCCAGGACGCGGTAACGGCCCGAAGGTGCTGCTGCTGTACGCATCCTTCGGCGACGGGCATCTGCAAGCTGCGCGCGCGCTGCAAGAAGCGTTCGGGCACCGCGGCGTCGGCGGCATGATCCTGATCGATCTGCTGGCCGAAGCGCATCCGTGGATGAGCGCGGTCACCAAACAGCTTTATACCAAAAGCTTTACGCTGCTGCCGGAATTATACGGCTTCGTCTACGACGCCACCCGTCCGATGCGCCATGACTCGCTCTTCGCGCAATGGCTTCACTCCTTCGGCCGCGCCAAGCTGCGCAGCCTGCTTCAAACGCACCGGCCGGACGCCGTATTTCATACGTTCCCGCTGCTTGCAATGCCCGAGGTGAGGAAGCAGCTCGGCCTGCAAGTTCCGACGTATACGGTGGTCACCGACTTCGATCTCCACGGCCGCTGGGTACACCCCGATATCGACCGTTACTATGTGCCGACCGAGGACATGCGCGCCGAGCTGATTAGCCGGCGCATCCCGTATCCCCGCATATGCGTCAGCGGCATTCCGCTTCGGCGCGGCTTCGGGAGCGTGACCGTCAGTCCGCCGCTGCGCGCCAAATACGGCATTCCCTCCGGCTCGCAAGCCGTTCTCGTCATGGCAGGCGCCCAAGGTCAGATGAGTGACGCAGCCGGCCTATGCGGCGCGCTGCTCGCCGAGCCGGGACCTCATGTTGCGGTCGTATGCGGCCGCAACGCCAAGCTCGCGGAGTCGCTGCGGGAGTCGTTCGCCGGCCATCCCGCGGCCGGACGCCTGCGTGTGTTCGGCTACGTCGAGCACATACACGAACTTATGGCGCTCGCCGCCTGCATGGTCACGAAGCCGGGCGGCCTCACGCTCGCCGAAGGGCTCGCCAGCGGCCTGCCGCTGTTCACCCCTTCGCCCGTGCCCGGGCAGGAGCTGCGCAATGCCCGCTATCTGGCGCGCGGCGGCGCGGCCGTCATGACGCACGGGACGGAGGAGCTAGCCGCGGAAATCTTGAAACTCCTGGGCGATCCGACTCGTTTAAAGAACATGCAGCAGGCGCTTGCGCGGCTTGGCCGGCGGTACGCCGCGGACACGATCGCATTAGACTTTTTGTCTAGCTTGAATATAATGGAAGAAGCGCGTTCGATCGTCGTCCCCGGTCCGCCCCATGCGGACGATGCGGCGTACGAAGGACGCTTCTGACCTGATCACCCAAGGAAGTGAGCGATATTTCGAAGCGATTGTTCATACCGGAGATCGCCTTGTTCTCCGTCATTCTGTTTCTCGTCGAATTCGTCCGCGGCGCCGCGCTTGTCAGCTTCCTCCCTGTCTTTGGGCAGAAGACGCTGGGCTTGAATTTCGACGTCATCGGCATCGCCATCACCGCCCATTACTTAACCGATACGGCACTCAAAATGGGCATCGGCGCTCTGCTCGACCGGTTCTCCATCCGGTTCGTCGTTCATGTAGGCTTACTGACCTCGCTGGCTGGCATCGCGCTGCTGCAATTCGCCTATTCGCCTTGGCTGTTCATCGTCGCTTCCGCCTTGTACGGCGTCGGCATCTCGCCGATCTGGATCGTCTGCCTGACAAGGGTAAGCGAAGAGAAACGGGCCACCCAAATGGGCTACCTGTACACGATTTGGCTGGTCGGTCTCGGCGCGGGCCCGGTCGTCTGCAACTTCATCATCGATCACAGCATCAGCCTGACGTATTACATTCTGCTGGCGCTCTCCGTCCTATGCTGGCTGCTCTCGCTCTTGATCTCGGGCGCCAAGGCGACGAATGTCGTCTCCCTGCCGGTCCGGGAACAGTTCAAGGTGCTGGGTGAGCGGCTCCGGCATACGAAGCTTCTGCTCCCCGGCATGATTCTGCAGACCGGCGGCGCGGGGATGCTCGTGCCGATTCTGCCGAGCTTCGCGGAGAACCGGCTGGGCCTCAGCGGCGCGCAATATTCCATGCTGCTGCTCGCCGGCGGCGCCTGCACGGCGGCAGGCCTCATCCCGTTCGGACGGTTGTCCGACCGGCTGGGCGGCAAGAAGTGGTTCCTCGTGTTCGGCTTCGTCTTCATCGGCGTCGCGCTTTATCTGCTGTCGACCGAGCCGTCGATCGGCGTCAGCATGGCGCTCGCAGGCCTGCTCGGCCTCTCGTACGCCGCGCTGCTGCCCGCATGGAACGCCCTCATCGCCAACTATGTCCCGCCGCAGCAAGCAGGTCTTGGCTGGGGCATCTTCTCCACCGTGGAAGGCATCGGCGGCATGCTCGGCCCGGTCGTCGGCGGCGTGCTGGCCGCCTCGATGGGCGAGCCGTCGGTCGTCCTGTACAGCGCCGTGCTGTACGGCGTGATTGGTTTCTTCTACATTTGGTTCCCGTTCCGCTCGTTTACGTAGAGAGGCCTTACGCGCCTTCGCTTATTTTAAGGAGAATACTTAACCCATGAGTCAAATCAATCAGTGGATTCACGAGCTGAAGCAGCTCGACCTCGACCAACTTCAGCGGACGCTCCAGAGCTACTCGGCATTCGGCCCGCTGCCGGGCATCGCGCTGACGCTGGTCGAGTCGTTTCTGCCGATCCTGCCGCTGCTCGTCTTCGTCGCGGCGAACGCGAACATTTATGGGCTGTGGCTCGGTTCGCTCTACTCCTGGATCGGCGTCAGCGCGGGATCCCTTATCGTGTTCATCTTGGCCCGGAAGATCGGCAGGCGGTTCCGTCCATGGCTGCAGCGGCGGTTCCCCAAGATGGAGAAGTTCTTCGACTGGGTCGAGCACCGCGGATTCACGCCGATTTTCCTCTTCGCCTGCTTCCCGTTCTCGCCTTCGGCTCTTATTAATATCGTATCGGGCATCGGCAACGTGCCGTTTCGCTCCTTCCTGCTCGCCGTTCTGCTCGGCAAAGCCGTCATGATCTTCGGCGTGTCCGTGCTCAGCTTCGACATCGCCGACTTGGCGGAGGAGCCGTGGCGCATCATACTCGCGGTTGTGCTGATCGTCGTCATGTGGTTCGGCGGCAAGAAGCTTGAATCGCGCTATCAGTTGAAATAGAGGGATATTCGGGGGAATGAACCGTTGCTGACGTGGGGAAACAGCGTGGGCCCGCTCCCGCTCATCGGATGGATGAGCGGCTTGGCCACCGGCGGCGTGCTGCTGCTCGCCCTCGGGCTAGTAGGCGCGATGTTCGCCATCATCCGGATCACGACGAGCGATTCGGATAAACATCAAGAAATCCGCGATTTCGTCGAGACGCTGTTCGGCACGCCCGCCCATCTGCGGCCCGGCGGCGGAGCTGCGGAAGAGACGGCGGCCGGCAAGGAAGAGCACCCTGCGGCGGCTCCCGGCATCGCGGCTTACTCCGAGCCTTGTCCGGGATGCGGCAAGACGGTCACGCAGCTGCACGCAGACTGCCCTTCCTGCGGCCTTCGCCTGCAGTAACAAGAAGAAGCCATGCACGCCTTCACTGGCGTCCATGGCTTCTTTGCCGCTATCCGCGACTGCCTCGTTTTCCAGCTCGCCGATACATAGTTTGCCCGCTTCCGCGCACACTGTAGAGGCAATTCTTTGCGATGCAGGTTACCATTATAAGGAGGTCGTTGCACATGTCAGGCGAATTCCCGTCCGAAGCGCAGAACCAAGCCAGCCAAGCCCAATCCGAGGCCGACCGCACCGGCAAAGGCAAGGCGAAGGCGAGCGCCATGCAGTCCAAGGCGGATCATGCCGCAGTACGCAAGCATGGCTTATAACCGGCGCGCAAGCCGGGCATGCTATCGTTGACAGCCGTACGTCTTGATACCGGTAACAAGCAGGAGAAGCCATTGTCCTTTAAGGAGGAAATGCAGTCATGAGCGAAGAGCAGAACCATTACGAGATGCAGCCGATGTCCGATGAGCACGTCGAGGTCGATGGCGTGTACCGGAATGAGTGGGGCCGCGAGGAGAAACTGAAGCGCGGCGAGACATTCCCGGCCGACCCGCAGATGGGAACGAGCGAGTGGCAGCTGGTCGAGCTCGACTTCGAGAACCATCACAACGGCGAGACCGACCCGCGCCTGGTGCCCAAAGCCGATTCGCTCGGCAACGACGCAGGCGGTCACGAACGTTCGCACAGCCCGCATAAGATCCGTCATCGCCAAGCATCCAAGAAATAACGCGCGAAAGCCCCGCTTAAGGACGCAAGGTCCGCTAAGCGGGGCTTTTTAACGAGATGAACCGTTCAGGTTGTTGAAATTATGGGATTAAAACGCGAACGACAGATAGCTCAGCGTCCCCATATCATAGCCGCGGTACAGGATCTCCGGCTTCTCTTTCGAGCCGCTCCCCAGCGCCACATACAGCGGGACGAAATGCTCCGCGCGCGGAACCGCCATGCGCGCCCCGGGCGCAAGCTCCTCGTAGCGGAACAGCGACTCCGAATCGCCGTGATCCAACCGCTCGATCAGCCAATCGTCGAACGCGACCGACCAGCCTTCCGGCTCCCGCTGCCCCCATTTGATCATGCGCAGGTTGTGGACCGTGACGCCGCTCCCGATAACGAGAATCCCTTGTTCGCCAAGCCCTCGCAGCGCTTCGCCGATCCGGTAATGCTCTTCCGGCGAGCGGTAAGGGTTGACCGACAGCTGGACGAGCGGAATATTCGCCTCCGGGTACATCCGGTGCAGCAGCGTCCACGTGCCGTGGTCCAGCCCGCGCTCGCCGTCGCGCCGTACCGGAATGTCATGCTCCGCGAATCTCGCCTCCAGCATCTCCGCCACGACCTTCGAACCTCTGGCCCGATACTCGATCTGATACAGCTCGTCCGGGAATCCGCCGAAATCGTAAATCGTCTCGTACACGTCGTCCGTATACGTCATCGCGAGCGTCTCGGTCTCCCAATGCGCGGTAAAGACAACGATTGCCTTCGGTTTGAACCTTGCGCCCAGCTCCTCGAGGAATGTCGCGTATTCGGTTTGTTCAATCGCCAGCATCGGCGATCCGTGCGCTAAAAATAATGACGGCAGCATAATTGCAGCCCCTCTCTTCGTTGTCGGTTACTTTATGTAAGTTAGTGTACATTCAACACATAATCATGTCAAGTAACTATTATTTCTTTAGCACCTATTCATTCATGTCATTAACGGCTATAATAAAGTTAACGAGGTGATGACAATGCATGATTCAATGTGTCCCAAATTCGATAAAGCGATGCAGCTGATCAGCAAACGGTGGACGGGCTTAATCATTCACCAGCTGCTGGACGGCCCTAAGCGATTTTGCAACATTGAATCCGCCATGCCCATTAGCGGCCGGCTGTTGTCCGAGCGGCTGAAGGAGCTGGAACAGGAGCGAATCGTTCATCGGGAGGTCTATCCCGAGACGCCGGTTCGCATCGAATATTCGCTGACCGAGAAGGGACTTGCGCTGGGCCCGCTCTTCAAGGAGCTGGAACACTGGTCGCACGAGTGGATCGAACTGGACGAGGCGGATTGCCCGGCCGTCGCGGAAGACCGGGCTTAGGCGGCCAATCGCTTGCCTCCCGCTCTCTGCCGGCGCATGCCAACTATATAAGGAACAGCCCGCTGCCGGAATCGGCGAGCGGGCTGTTCACGTTGAAGGACATTCATGATTAATGGGCATAATTCACGGCGTTAATCCACGTCGCGTTCCGCACGTTCCGCACGTTCCGCATCTTCCGCTTCCCGCTGCATGACCTGATCCGCAAGCTTCTCCAGCCTGCGCAGATGGAACGCGTATTCGAACACGGCGGAGCCGACGAAGATGAGCCGCTTGCGCTCGTCCGGGTCCTGGATGAGGTACTCGGTCAGCTGCATGGCAAGCCGCGCCTCCCGCTCTTCGGGGGGCTCGAACGATGCGCTTTGCTTCAACTTGCCTTCGAGCTTAAGCAGAATCTGCTCGTGGTATTTGGTCAGATCTTCGATCTGGTCGTCGAACTGCTTCGCCCATTTGCCGGCCTCCGGCGCGGCAAAATAATGTTCCTCGACCGCCTCCAGCAAATCCGCCCCCCGCTGCAGCGCTTTGATGTGCTGTTTGGAGACGAGCAGCTGCCGCGCTCTAGCCTGACGGCGGTTCGGCAGCAGCGAGCGCTCCTCCTCGAACAGCGTATAGCGCTCCTCCAGCTTGCGCAGCGTGCCGGTCAGCTTCCCTTTCTCCTTCCGGTGCACATCTTCCTTCAGCTCGTTGGAGATCGCCATACGCAAGAGCAGCGACAGCTCGTTGAACGCTTCGTGCACCTGCTCGTTGAACTGCTTGCGCGGGCGCGGCGGGAAGATGAGCAGATTGACCGCGAAGGCGGCCCCCATCCCCGTCAGCACCTGGAAGAACCGCTCGGCCGCGAACCACCAGCTTTGGCCGTCGGTCTCCATGATGACGACGACGGTCACGAGCGTCAGTGCGATCGCGCTTTCCATTCGCAGTTTGATACAGATCATAATCACGATAATACAGACAAGTCCTACCGATATGGCCGTCTGGCCGAACAGCTTGATCGCCGCCAAGCCCAGAATTGCGCCGAGCACGTTCGTCTGCAGCTGGTCGACCGTGTTCTGCCACGACCGCGAGATGGACGGTTGAATGGAAATCGCCGCGATAGCCGCGATAATCGGGGTCGTGAAACCAAGCAGCCCGCTGAGATAAATCGCCAGCGCCACCGCGAGGCCCGTCTTCAAGACACGCGCTCCGATCGTCATGGAGCCGCCCCCTCTCCCGCGCCGCGCAGCCGCATCTCCGCATGCGCCGCTTCGCGGCCGTTGACGAGCAGCCACAGCCGGTGGACGCCGGGATAGTGCTTGCGCGTCGTGAGGTCCGCCCAGCTGAGACGCTTGGCGCCAGCGATCCGGGCCCCCGGTTCGGCCAGCGTCTCCTTCAGCAGGAACTTCTTGCGCGATACGCTGCCATTGGCCTTCACGTAGTCGACGCCCAGCTCCAGCCGCAGCTTGAAGGCCCCCTGTTCCAGTTGCTGATCCGCCGCCGTGCCCGCAACCGGGTTCAGTTGAGCCGCATAGCGAATTTCCGTCGTCTCGCCGATGCGCGCCTCGTCCGGCGTCACGTCCACCACGGCGTGTGCCACGTTGGCGGCAGCTTCTTCGTCCGCGTAGCCCAACAGCGCCATGATGGCCGGATCGGCCGCTTTGATGAGCGACCGGCAGCCGCGCCGCACGATCCAATTCGTCCGCTCGTTATCCCCGATCCAGCGCTGCGCGATGTCCAGCACAAGCGCCGGGTGATCCTTGGCGATATCGTTCAAGTTATTGGCCACGCTCTTGCGCACGTAGAGCGAGGCATCCGCCTTCAGCTTCTCCAGAATCGGCAGAATCGGCGCGGGGTCGCGCTTGAACGCCGGCAGTGCCGGCGCCCATGGCAGTCTTGGCCGGCAGCCCTCGCTCGCCAATCGCCGGATATGCTCATCCTCGCTGTCCGCCCATTCGAGCATGCGCGCCATCGTCTTCTCCGGCTCCGCCAAGATGAACGGGCGAATCGCGAACTCCGCCGACGACTTGCCCGTGAACCGGGCGAGCGCGTCCATCGACCGCGCCCAATCATTCATTCCGTACACTTCGACGAAGTCCGGGAAGAACAAGTAGGGGAACCCTGTGCACCGTTCGTCGATCGCGTACAGAATATCCAGCGCCTTGCTATATTCGGCTGGCAGACCGGCCCCCAAGGAGACCGTAATCCGCCGCATTCTGGCCTTTAGCTCCAGCTGCTCCCACTCTCCGCTGAGCACGAGCGCGACGAACCGTTCTTGGTCGAATGGCGCCCATGCCGAATGGACGAGCGCCGCGAATTGCCGCAGGAACGGCTCATTGTACATCGCTTTTAATGGCTCGGCCATCTTCACATCGCCTCCTCACGCTATTATAGCCGATCCGTCTATTGCCCGCATCCGGACGTATCCAGACACATCCGGACGCTTGGTCCTTCGGCCAACTTTTATACCCCCGGGGCCCGGTTAGCAACCATCCCCTGTTTGCGCGCCAAAAAAAAGCGCGGGGCGTCTCTTCCAAGACGACGCTCCCCACGCTTTGGCTTCGTGCTATTGAACCAGGCTGCTCATCGCTTACGAGTAACGGGAAATTACGTTCGCCAGCTGCTGCGAGATCGAATAGGGTCCCGTCGCCAGCTCGCTATTCGAGAATCGAACGCGGACGAACGTTTCGTCCATATCCATCGCTTCGGCGAACAGCCCTGCGAGCCCCCGCGCTTTGCGGTCAATCTGGAGCAGCACTTCCAGCTCCGTGCCGCGGTTATAGAAGATCACTTCCAGCTCGTCGAGACGTCCGCGGTAGCTGCCCGAGGTCGGCACGAACTCGAACTCCTGCACGAACGGGTACCGCCCGCCGATCCGGGATGCGTACTCGCACTCCGCCTTGCGAAGACGGAAGCCCAGCTGCTCCACCGCTTCGAGCACGGTCGCCATGCCTTGCGTCGGCACGACTTCGATCCGGTCGTTGTCGCCCGGGTCGAGCGCTCCGCGGATCGCCAGCTCCGTCTTCACCCATACCGGCGCGCGTCCGATCGTAAGCGGCGTCTCGAGCGGCAGCACGAACGAGAACGGCACTTCCTTCTGCTCGCCTGCGCGCAGCTTGAACGGGCTGCTCACGTGGAACCGGGCCAACGCGACCGTCACGTTGTGCTTATGATCGTTGCTTTCCTTAATATACTCCGTCATGACCGACACTTCGATCGTGTCGACGTCTTGCTCGACGCTGCCGCCTTTCATGCGCACGACGCCGCGTACTTCCTCGCCCGGCGTGTAACGCGCCTTCTCGAGCAGCGTATCCAGCGTGGCCGAGCCGATTCCGATACTCGCAAGAAAACGATTGAACATGAAAAATGCTCCTCTCCAATGATCCCGATATGGTATGCGCGGTCCGCATGCAGCTGTATTTCGTTATGCTATTCGTTTTGTACGCGGCAATCGCGCCGAAGGTTTCGCCGCCTCCGCCGCGTAACGGACCGTCCTGGAATGGACAATCGGACATGGAGCGCCGACGATCGCCCCTGTGCGGCCGCCTAGCGCAGCGGATATTCGCAGCGGCTTAAGCCGCATGACGCGGTATCCCGTTCACAGGTCGGGGCGCGCCAGCTCCACGTTCAGCCGAGCCGGATCGGCGTGACCTTCTCGGCCGCCGCTTGCGGCTCCTCTTCTTCCGCAAGCTTGGCATATGGGAAAATGATCGCGAACGTCGTACCGACGCCGAGCTCCGACTCGACCTCGACGCGGCCCTGGTGGTTGTCGACGATTTTGTAGCTGACCATTAACCCAAGCCCCGTCCCCTTCTCCTTCGTCGTATAGAACGGCTGCCCGATTTTGGAGAGCGTCTCTTCGGGTATGCCGGGGCCGCAATCCTGAATGCGGATATAAATATCGTCCGCTTCCCGTCGGCAGTTGATCTGGATTTTGCCCCCGCCGCTCATCACTTCGATCGCGTTCTTCAGGACGTTGATGAACACCTGCTTCAGCTGGTCCTCCACGCCGTGAATCCACAGCGCCTCTTCGCCCAGCTCCGACTCCAGCTCGATGCCGTGCAGCAGCGCCTGCGCCTCCAGCAGGACGACCGTATCGCGCATAATATGGCGGATGTCCCTGTAGGTCAATTCATATACTTGCGGCTTCGACAGCATGAGCAGCTCGCTGACGATGGATTCGATGCGGGTCAGCTCGGACTTCATGATGTCGAAGTAATTGCGGTTGCTCGCCCTGCCTGTGGAGATGAGCTGGATGAACCCTTTCAACGAGGTGAGCGGATTGCGGATTTCGTGGGCGATGCCGGCTGCGAGCTGGCCCGCCACGTAGAGTTTCTCCGAATTAATGAGCAGCTCTTCGTTCTTCTTGCGCTCCGAGATATCGCGGATGATCACCTGATAAGCCGGCTTGCCGCCGAACTTCGTCCGGGTCTGGACCACCTCCGAATGGAACGGCTTGCCTTGGGCTGTATACCACTGCATCTCGACCGGCTGAGGGAACCGTCCGCCAGACATTGTATTCAGCAGTTTGCGCATCGATTCATGGCAATCCGGATGCAGGAACTGATAGATCGAACGGTCCAGGAGCGCCCGGTCGTTCTCCGCCTCGAACAGCGCGAGGCCTGAGCGGTTGACGTACTCCCAGCGGTCGTCCCGGATGATCGCGATCATATCGATAGAGTTCTCGACGAGCAGGCGGTATCGTTCGTTCATCGTGCTGAACCGCTGATCGACGAAGTTCGCGAGCAGGCTGAAGATGAAAATAAGCGACGTCGCCATCCCCAGCACGACGGCGAGCAGCTGCATATATTCGTTGAGCTTGTCGGTCGTCAGCACGACGCTGTATTCCGCGGCGACCGATTGCACGCTGAACAGCTGAACCGCGAAGCTGACCATGCCGAAAATAATGCCGGGCAGCAGCGGAAACGCGCCGCGGTTCCGTTCGAACAGGGCGAAGGCGACGACCGTGCCGACGAAGCTCAGCGCCCCGCCGAGCGTCATCATACCGACGTTCAGCTCCACGTGATCCACCTGGCTGCTCAGGAGCGAACCGTAATTCAAGAACGCCTGGCCCAGCGCGATCAAGAGCCCTGCCGCTGCCAGACGCAAATAAGGATTCGCTTTGCCCCGCATGAGCCGGAAGGCGAAATACGCCGTTATCATGACGAGCAGCTTCGCAACCGACGTCCAATCCATGAGCAGCATCGTATCCGTGGCGAACAGCATGATGAACTGCGACACCCAAAGCCCCAGTCCGTAGACGACCGCCCCGCTGAACAGCCAGTAACGGCGAAGCGTCCGCGTCATCCGAAGATGGCCGAGCATATAGCACATCGTGAACGACGAGAACACGTTGATCGCGAGCGCCAAGAGAGGAAACATCCACATATCCGAGCGGATCAGCTGCGTCATTCTATATAACCCCGATCCTCGTAGGTTTGACAATCGAAGGTAAATTTCGACAGTTTTACAGATAATCCTTTTTTTCGACGCGAACAAAATGCCACTTAAGACTTTCGACTCATGTCTCACGTCTATAATGCAAGGCGTCTTCGGCCGCGCTATAATGAATCGATAAAGAGAACGTGTAGAAGGAGTTTGGACGTATGTGGAAGGTATTAAAGGAATTCAAAGAGTTCGCGGTCAAAGGCAACGTGCTCGACCTCGCGGTCGGCGTCATTATCGGCGGGGCTTTCGGCAAAATTGTCACCTCGGTCGTGAACGATATCATAATGCCGCCGATCGGCAAAATACTAGGAGAGAAGAGTTTCGTTGACCTCTTTATCAACTTGGATCCCGAGAAGGTACTGCCGAGCGGAGAGAAGCCGCATACGTTAGCCGAAGCGAAAGCGCTGGGCTCGGCGGTCATCGCCTACGGCAGCTTCATCAACGTCATCCTCGATTTCACGATCGTCGCCTTCTGCGTCTTCATGATCGTCAAGGGCGCGAATGCCCTGCGCCGCCTGAACACGAAGGAAGAGGCGCCGCCAGCCGCCGAGCCGGCCGAGAAGGAGTGCCCGCAGTGCCTCTCGCTCGTGCCGATTCGCGCGAAGCGCTGCAAGTATTGCACCTCCCATCTGCATGATGCGGAAGAGCTCGGACCCGAAGGAAGCGTGGTGACGTAAGCCATGACCGGCATGTCCAGCAATCGGGCGGAGGAACGCTTCGATATTTATGACGAGGCTGGCGCCTGGATCGGCACCGCCGCGCGAAGCGACGTACATAAACACGGCTATTGGCATCATTCCATACACTGCTGGCTCGCGCGTGCGGACGAGCAGGGGCGCAAGCTCGTGCTGTTCCAGCAGCGGCATCCGGGCAAGGACACGTTCCCATTGCACTTCGACATTACGGCGGCGGGGCATCTGTCGGCCGGCGAGACCTACGAGGAGGCCGCGCGCGAGATCGAGGAGGAGCTGGGCGTTCCCACCCCCTTCGAGACGCTGATTCCGCTTGGCGAGACCCGTAGGGAGATGAGCGGATCGGCGCAGGGCGTGCCGTTCGTCGACCGGGAGATCAGCCGGATATTCGGCCTGCCGTTCGAAGGCGAGCTGACAGACCTGCGCCTGCAGGCGGACGAGGTCGTTGGCGCGTACGAAGCCGAGCTGTCCGCGATGATCGATTTATTCGAAGGAAGGCTCGCACAGGTTGAAGCGCAAGGCGTCCGGTTGACCGCCGAAGGCACGCTGACGCCGGCCTCCGCGATGATCGAAGCCAGGCACTTCGTGACCCGTCCCGCTTCCTATTACGTCGGGGTGTTCCGGCAGCTGCTAGACCTGCTGGAACACGGGAATCCGTCCGATTGACCGCCGTCTTCCCTCGGCAATGACAGCACGAATAACCTCTACCGCTCGTATTTTCTGCGTGGTAGAGGTTTTTTCGCATGCTGCACCAAAGACCGGCGCTCTATCGCCGACCGTATCGCCCGATGCAGCATCTCCCGCCTAGCCCCCAACCGCTTGCTATTAAGCGCCAGGCGAACAACTCTGCGGTCTCTCATGTTGTCCGCCGCCGCGAATAAGCACGACGATTGAATAGGCTTCCCTTACTTTAACCTCGGCGCGCCTTACCGGCTGCTTCTGCGCGGCTTCGCCGTGACCGCGAGCAGCGGCGGGGTCAACCGCCCCTTGCGCTTGCTCTCTTGCGACGTCCGGGCGTTCTTCTTCCTCGCGTTGCCCTGCCCGGTTGCCGGGTGCCTGACTGCGGGGGATTGCGAGCGCACATTGACATTCCCCGCGATTCGCTGCACCGGACTCGGCGCATTAGCCGATTTTCCCCCAGCCGAAGCTTCCTCCTCCGCTTCGTCGTCCCGGCCGCCGCTCATGGCCATCTCCCATTGACGGTACCAGTTGTCGATCATACCGTGAATGTTATAGAAGATTGTATTGCGCGGCGCGAGGTCGAAGTCGTTCAGTTCAGGTTCGCCGAATATGCGGGCCGCTTCCTGATGAATGCAGCCATGCAGGTTGGACCCTTCGATGAAGCGCCCCAGCTCGTCGGCCGTCGAGAACGATTGCGGCGCGTTGCGGATACGCATTTCCGCCTGCAGCGGATAGCAGGCCGAACGTCGGATCGGCTCGGGCACTTCTTGCCAGGCCGCGACAAGTCTGGGATCATACCCCGCTTGCTGATACCACTGCAGCGCTCGGCGGATATAGTCCCGATGGAAGCGCAGGAACAGTTCGCCATAACCGGGCGGCAGCACGGACGGGTTGTCATGATGATTGGCATGATGCCAGCGGGCGTGCTCGGCGAGCAGCGCCTGCGGGAAATTCGGAATCGTCGACATGCCGTGTCCTCCTCTCTATGCGTTTGTCGTTGCTTCTTCCAGTGTATGCGGCAACTGCCCCGCCCGTTAGCATGCCAAAAAGGGAAAGCACCGCCGTGATCACGGCGGGCTTCCCCCTCCTCGCTTCTTGCGCTGAAATCGTTTAGCCGAACGTCAGGTTAGGACCGCACGGTCCGTTGGAGACGCAAATATCGAACGTAATGCGGACGTCGCAGCAGGTGCCGAACACGCAGGTGATCCGGACGCAGGAGAAGCGGCCGTGACGGAAGAAGCAGACCACTTGGCAATCCGGTCCGAGCAAATCCTCGATCACCCGTTTGCTTCTACAACGGATGGCGCGAACCAACCGTGCGGCATTCGCCTCCAACTGCAGTTTATCGAAAAAGTTGGACAGTTCCCGGCCTGCTTCCTGGATGCCCGCAACCGCGTTGTCCCTGTGGCCGTGTCCATGCCCGCAGCAATCGGATACGCGAGCGCGCTTGGATCTCGCGCCCATCGACATGTTGATGTTTTTTACTTTCAGTCTGGCAGACATTCGTTTATTCCTCCTCCCTACCGAACATACTGCAGTTTATGAACGATACCAGAGATTGGTATAGACGTAAGACGCGGGAGAATCGCACAATTGAGCGTTTGCCGGTTATTCGATAGATTTGGTGGCGAGCCCGATTGTAAGGTAAAATGGAAGCTGCGAGGATAGGCAAATATACGCTTCGGCGGAGGGACAAATACGTTGGCATCCATACAAAGCAATCAAGATTCATGGAATACAGGGGCATACGCGGCATGGGTGAGCCGATTCGGAACACCCTCGGAGGCGGCAGGCAAAATGACGGACGATCCAGCCAAGCGTCTCGGCGCGGCCATGAAGCATCTGGGCGATGTGCGCGGGAAGCGAATCGCCAACCTGCTCGGCTCGAACGGCGCGAAGGCGGTCCCGCTCGCCCTGCTGGGCGCGGAGGTGACCGTCATCGATTTCTCCGCCGACAACCAGCGCTATGCGCTTGAATTGGCCGAGGCCGCAGGTGCGGAGATTCGCTACGTACTGTCGGATGTGCTGCAGCTGCCGGAGGAGCAGTTCACTGGGGAGTTCGACATCGTCTACATGGAACATGGCATCCTGCATTATTTTCAAGATTTGCGTCCGCTCTTCCGCGTCGTGCACCGCTTGCTGCGCCTTGGCGGGCAGCTGGTGCTGCAGGACTTTCATCCGGTGACGACCAAGCTGATCTCTTCCCGCGGCACGACGGCCAATATCCGCAAGCACAAAGTGGACGGCGATTATTTCAGCGCGGAGCTGGAGGAGAAGGACGTCGCATTCGCGAAGTTCCTCCCGGCAGGCAGCGCCGCCGCGGCGCCCAAGGTGCAGCTGCGCAACTGGACGCTCGGCGAGATTGTCACCGCGGTGGCCGGCGAAGAGTTGACCGTCCGCGTGCTGGAGGAGCTGCCGAACCTGTCGTCGGACGTGTTCGACAAGGGCATCCCGAAGACGTTCACGCTGACGGCCGAGAGACGGTAAGCGGCGTGAAGCCCCGCCCCTGCGGCTGGTCGCGATCGCGACGACTGCTCGCGGGGCTTTTTTTATTCGGGCGCGAATCAGGGGAGTGACTTGTCGGGTCGGATGCTCTAAGATGAGGGTTGACCGCTGACTTGCGGCCGTGTACCGTATCGAACGCCGTGCGATTAATGTTCGCTTATAATATTCCTTGACGGGAATATTCTGTTAATGGTATATTCGTTTTGCAAGCAAGAAGTCCTCACTAAGGATAAAGGAGCAACGGTCCATGGACAGGGAAACGATCCTATTCGGGGCGTTGGCGGACGCAGTGAGCTAACGAATGGCAAGGCGAGTAACCACTTTTCGAGGAGGAATGGCAAATGGCGAATCAACTGGCAACGAAGGTCGAAGGACAGGTATTGACACTGGAGCGGGTATTCAATGCGCCGCGGGAGCTCGTCTTCCAAGCGTTCACGCAATCCGAGCATTTGAAGCATTGGTGGGGACCGCGCGGCTGGGAAATCACCGTCAGCGACATGGATTTCCGCCCGGGCGGCAGCTGGCACTACTGTTTCAAGTGCATGGACCAGAGTCAAGGCGATTTCTACGGCATGGAATCGTGGGGCAAAGCGGTCTACGACCAAATCGAGACGCCGGAGCGGATCGTCTATACCGACTATTTCTCCGATGCGGAAGGCTCGCTGTCCGATACGATGCCTCCCTCCCATATCGTCATGACGTTCGAGACGACCGACGGCGGCAAGACGAAGGTCGTCAACCGCGCCGCTTATGCTTCGGCCGAAGCGCTGCAGACGGTGCTGGACATGGGCATGGAGCAAGGCATCGGCGAGACGTACGACCGCCTCGACGAATACCTGGCGGCACAGCAATAATCACCTTCATCATACAAGCAGCGGCAAGCCGCGGATGCGCTTCATCCGGGATTGCCGCTGTTTTTTCGGCTGGCAGGCAGCCGGCTCGATCCTCCCTCAGACTTGACGCATCAGGACCGTCGGCGATGCCTCACGAATTGCGATCGGCAAGCTCAGGTCCGTAATCAGCCTCCGGCGCGAATCGGCCCTTTCCCTTCAGGACCTCGTCGAAGAATTGCAGGATCAGCCGATTTTCGGTTTCGAGGCATGCCTTGGCGTCGACGGCCGCTTCCCCGCCCTGCAGCAGGTTGGCCAACAACGGCGACACCATCGACAGATCGGTGAAGCTCAAATGCTTGGCCCCCTTAAAATGAACGGTGCGCATGTCTGCGGCATTCCGGTCCGCGGCCGCGTTCCCCGCATAGGTCGAATTGCTCTGCAGCTGTCCCCACACATCGTCGGAATACAGATTGAACAGCGGGGTCGCGTATGGTTTGCCGCTTGCCTTGAAATCGCCGGAGGCTGAATCGTAGGTAAGCTCACTGAACATCGGGCCGTCCAAGTTGACGACCGCGTCGACATCGCTCCGTTCCCGGCCTACCCAGACGCTCGCCGCGCCGCCCATCGAGTGGCCGAACACGCCGATCCGGCTCGCATCGATATGCGAGTAGACCGAAGCGCCGTCGCCCTGCGAGGCCGCCAATACCGTATCGATCACGAAGTCCATGTCGTCCGTCCGCAACCGCATCCACTTTTGAATGAGTCCGTAAACCTGCTCAGTCGTATATATGCCATCTTGATTGGCGTCTTGCACTTCCTTCAAATACGATTGGTCGATGAAGGTGCGCTCGCCGTCCTCGGACACCGAATACAAAGCGTGATGCGGATGGTCGATCGAACATACGACGTACCCATGGCTGGCCAGCTCCCTGAACGTGGAAGCGTTGCTGGCCTTGATGCCGTTCGCCCCGTGCGAGAAGACCAGCAGCGGGAAGCTGCCGTCATCCGTTCGCGGATACCAGAACTGTACATTCACGAATCGCTTCTTGCCGCCGCTCGCGAAAGGATCGAGGCGATCTTCGTCCGTAAAGGTGTGCGTTTCCGTCGAAATCGCGTACTCGCCCGTGGTTCTTGGCGGCGTATACGGCGGGAACACAATAAGCGGCGCGAACGCGATGAAGGACAGGACGATCATTGTGAATGCCTTCATCAGAATGCGCACGGGGCGATATAAAGCTTGATCCGCGCGTTGCCGTGCGAGCGAGTACGCCGCCCTGCCGGTTAGCAGGAGCAGCAGCAGTGCGGGCAGCACCCAGCGGAAGCTCCATTGGGCCGCTGGCGTAAGAAGCAGGATGACCAGCATCACGCCGCCCGCGATTCGGACGGAAGCCCGCAACCGTGTATGAATTGTTTTCGTCGCCATGCAGTAAACCGCGTAGGCAATCTCGAACAGCAATATAAGTCCTAGCAGAATAAGTCCCATTGTAAATCTCCTTTCGGCCTTCGCCGTTTGACGTAATGTTAGCTAGCATAAGAAAACGCCGAAAGGATGTATATAGTAAATCGATAAGCTGTATCTACAGACCGATAAGTTGCAAAAAAAGCGGTCCAGCCGCTAAGCTAGACCGCCTCGTCGCCAGCTGCGGCCAAGCGGCCCGCCTGCGCAATGCCTTCATTCTCCCTTGTTCCTCCACGCCCGGAGCTGCGCGTTGATTTCATCGGCCGATCTGCGGTCGCTCCGCCAGGAGAGCAGACGCACGATCGCATAGACGACCGCGATTTGCGCCGCCAGCAGCAGCACGCCGGATGCCTGCTCCACGAGCCCCATCATCGCGGCCAGCGCGACCAAGATCGCCTCTAGCGCAATAAAGTGCACAGCCATCCGCATGCGCATCTGCCGCTCGGTCGCCTGCTCCGGCGCATACAAGATCAGCCCCGTCAGAGCCGCGGCCAGCGAGAAGACCATGATCGTATAGATGGATTTCAGATCGAACGCGAGATTCGGGTCATACAGCTGCCGTAATACCGTGAGCATCATCATGATGGACGCGAAGATGATGAAGAATTGCATAGTCAATTTATGTAGATGCGCGAACAATTTCATGCCGCTCCTCCTTACAGGCCGAGTTTTTGTCGAAGCACGGGCACGTACTGCCTGGATATGACGACTCTTTCCCCGTTATCGAGCACCGCTTCGAAGCGGCCGCTCAGCGTCGGGTACACGTGGGCGATTTTCGTCATATTCAGAATCGTCGATTTGGAGGCGCGAAAACATTTCCTCTCCTCGCACAACGCCTCCAGCTCATACAGCTTCTGCTTCACTTCATAGACGTTGTCTTTGCCGTACAAAAACACTTTCCCGTCCACCGCTTCGAAATAATACACGTCGCTCAATTTGACGCGATGCGTCCGGTCTCCTCGGTACCCGAGCAGCAGGAACGTCTCCATTCTCAGCCTGCTCGCGAATTCGACGAGGTCGGGATCGACCTCATGGCACCGGATCAGGATTTCTTCATCCTCGTTCCGGGCGATTTCCTCCACCGATACTTTCATGTGCTCCTCCCTTTTGGCGCAGCCTTGTTCAGTCCCCATCGGATACAAAAAAGGCGCGGAACCGAAAAATCGGTACCGCGCCGCAAATGGCGTGAATGGTGCTGATGAAGGGAATTGAACCCCCGGCCTACGCATTACGAGTGCGTTGCTCTACCCCTGAGCTACATCAGCATAGTAGTCAATCGCTTCAAGCGACTCTTATAATGTATAATACCCACCACGTTCAAGTCAATCCCTCGTCGTAAAAAAATCTGTGTTAAGTGTCGTTGCCACAAATAAATGAAGTTTCTTGCCCAACTTCGGGAACCAAACCCAGGTCTCGTTCGTCCCTAAATAAGGGCTCGCAAGCAGCTTCTTGCGAGCATTGTCCATCCGTGTAGAAATTCGACGAAACCGGGCAAATATGGTATAAGTTAAGAAGTTATGAACTCAAAACCGTTACCTTGAAGTTAGGAGTGTTCGGCCGGTTATGCTGTTTAACTCGTATGTATTTATTTTCGCTTTTCTTCCCATAACGGTAATCGTCTATTTTCTGCTGAACCGGTTCCGTTTGTCGTACGTCGCCAAGACATGGCTGGCGCTCTCCTCCTTATTCTTCTACGGATGGTGGGACGTCAAGTATGTGCCGCTCATTCTCGGCTCTATCGCCTTCAACTACACCATGGGACGGCTGCTCATGCGGGTGCCGGGCGGGTACAAGCCTCCCGATGACCAGCCGCTCGCCTACCAGACCGAGCCGGGCGTGGGCAAACGGAAAGCGCTGCTTGCCTTCGCCATCGTCAGCAACGTGCTGCTGCTAATCTACTATAAATACGCCGACTTCTTCCTGACGAACCTGAACGACATTGCCGGCACGGACTTCGCGCTGCTGAAGCTTGTCCTGCCGCTTGGCATCAGCTTCTTCACCTTCACGCAGATCGCCTTCCTCGTGGACGCGTACAAGCGCAAGGCGCGCGAGGCGAATATCGTCAGCTACGTGCTGTTCGTCACGTTCTACCCGCATCTCATCGCCGGCCCGATTCTCCACCACGGCGAGATGATGCCGCAGTTCGACCGCGTGCGCAGCAAAGTATGGAATTGGAAGAACGCCGCGCTTGGCGTATTCGTCTTCGGCATGGGCCTCTTCAAGAAGGTCGTCATCGCCGATACGTTCGCGGGTTATGCCAGCGACGGCTTCAATACGGCGACGCAATTCGTCGATTCCTGGGTCGCGGCTCTCTCGTATACGTTCCAGCTGTACTTCGACTTCAGCGGCTACACGGACATGGCGATCGGCGCTGCGCTGCTCTTTAACATTCGTCTGCCGCAGAACTTCAACTCGCCGTACAAGGCGCTCAACCTGCAAGACTTCTGGCGCCGCTGGCATATGACGCTCAGCCGCTGGCTGCGCGACTACATTTATATCCCGCTTGGCGGCAACCGCAAGGGCGAAGCCCGCATGCTCGCCAACAACATGATCGTATTTCTCGTCGGCGGACTTTGGCATGGCGCGGGCTGGACGTTCCTGTTCTGGGGCTTCCTGCACGGGTTCGGCCAGATCGTACACCGGCTGTGGGGCAAGCTGTGCAAGAAGCTCGGCTTCCAGCTGCCGAAGTGGACCGCATGGCTCATCACGTTCGTCTACGTCATCA
The DNA here is from genome assembly GCF_042431225.1 of Paenibacillus aurantiacus. Classification (NCBI taxonomy): domain Bacteria; kingdom Bacillati; phylum Bacillota; class Bacilli; order Caryophanales; family Paenibacillaceae; genus Paenibacillus; species Paenibacillus aurantiacus. The sequence continues at coordinate 245,340 of NZ_JBHMDO010000015.1, forward strand.
TCGCATGGGTGTTCTTCCGCGCTACGTCGTGGGATCAAGCGATCCGCATTCTGAAAGGCATGAGCGGCCTTCAGGGCTTCGACTTCAACCGCCTTACGATGGATGCGCTGCTGCCGCCGATCCTGCTGCTGCTGCTCTTCTTCCCGATCGTGCTGTTCACGCGCAACTCCTCCGAACGGATGGAGACGTTCCGGCCGACCTGGAAGATCGGCTTCGTCATTGCGTTCTTGTTCATTATGTCGCTGCTGTATTTCAACCAAATCAGCGAGTTCCTGTACTTCAATTTCTAGAAAGGCGGCGAGAGGAACATGGCCTCCGAAGAGATTTTACCGAAGCGATCGCGATTTCCGAAGCCGCGACGCACCGTCTCGATCCGCGCCAGCAAACGTATGCTGGCCGGCTTCGTCAGCGGCTCGCTCGTATTCGCGGCGGTCGCCGTGGCGTTCATGTATTTCATAGATCCGCTTCAGTTCTACCATAAATCGTGGTACACGCCGGTGTTCTCGAACGAGCAGCGTTACCAGAATCCGGGACTAGCCCGGAATTATGACTACGACACGATCATTCTCGGCTCGTCGATGACCGAGAACTTCCTGCCCGCCGTCGTCGACGAGGAGCTGGGCGGCAAGACGCTGAAGCTGTCCATCCGCGGATCCTACGCGCAGGAGCAGAACGATATCGCACAGGTGGCGTTCGCAACCGGCAAGGTTAAGCAAGTGCTATGGGGACTCGATTACTTCGCCCTCAAGCCCGCAGACCTGGACGCGCAAGGTCCTTATCCGCATTACCTGTACGATGACAAGTTCTGGAATGATTACAAGTACTGGTTTAATGTGACGCCATATCGCGAATTGGCGGAAGGCCTCTACAAGCGATCCTCCGCGACCGAGAACACGAAGCGGCTGATGGGTCTGGAATATTTATACAACTGGAACTATTACGTCACGTACGGCAAGAAATACGCGATGAAAACGTACCAAAAGGCGCTGACCGACGAGGCTGGCTTCGGCAACAACGAAGAGCCGCTCGAGGTCGTGCAGAACAACTTCACCACCTATGTAGAATCGGTGATCAAAGCCCATCCGGAGACGGAATTTTATATTTACTACCCGCCGTATTCCATCCTTCGCCAAGCCGTATGGCGCGACCTGAACATCCCGCGCTATGAGCAGCAGCTGACGATGAAGAAGTGGATGTACGATCGGTTCAAGCAGTACCCGAACGTAAAGGTGTACGACTTCCAAACCGAGGCGGAATGGACGTTCAACCTCGATCTGTTCAAGGATTTGTCCCACCACAATATGAACGTGAACACATGGATCACGCGGGCGATCGGCGCGGACGACCCCAAATACCGGGTGACCGACGCGAACGTGGATCAATTCGTGACCGATTTGCGCGAGCAGGTCGAGGACGTCGCGGTCAACGCCGCTGGCGATCTGCTGCGCGTGCCCGTCCGTCTCGCCGACAATCCGTCCAAGACAGTCACCTTCTCCGCCAAAGTGCTGCGCGGGCAGACGAACGAGCTGCTCGTACCGGGCAAAGAAGCGGCGAGCGTCCTTGGCGCCGAGATGACGTATGACGCGGCGACGAAGACGCTAACGATCGTCCGTGGTGACCGCAACCTAATCATTACGGCAGGACAGAAGGAAGCGACGTTGAACGGCGCCTCGATCGCCGTCGCGACGCCGGTCGAGATTGTCGGCGGCCGCTCCATGGTCCCGCTCGTCTTCCTCGCCGAGACGCTCGGTTGGAAGGCAGAGACGACGGAGACGAACGCGATGACGAGAACGATCACGCTGCAACAATAGCCAATGCCTAGAACGACGAAGGGCGCCGCAGGAGAAAATTCCTGCGGCGCCCTTCGTCGTTTCGTACATGCTGCTCTACAACAGCCTCGCTTACCTGGCCTCCGACCGGGCTAGCTCCGGCTGCGTACCGGCGCCAACTGCGTCCGATCCGTCCTGCCGTGCGTCAGCGGACAACTGCAGCGGCAGCGATAACGTAAACTCGCTCCCCTTGTGCTTCTCGCTGCGCATCCCCAGTCTCCCGCCGAGCAGCGTGGCGAGCTGACGGCTGATCGAGAGGCCAAGGCCTGTCCCGCCGTAGGTGCGGTTTATCGCCCCGTTCTCCTGCCGGAACGCCTCGAAGATCAGTTCCTGCTTGTCCTTGTCGATGCCAATGCCTGTATCCGAGACGGTGAACGCGATTCTCGGCCGGACGGCAGACGCTGCAGCCGCGCCCGCGGCGATCTCCGCCGCGGCTGCGGGCTGCCTTGCGCAAGCCGCCGCCCCGCGCCATACGCGTCCCTTTCCCCGCTTCGGCACCTCCTTCGGCACGGCTGGAACGTCCAGGCGGACGGCCAGCTTCACGCTGCCCTCGCTCGTGAATTTGAACGCGTTCACAAGCAGGTTGCGCAGAATCTGGTTCGTGCGGAGCGCATCGGTCATAATGGTGCACGGCACGTTCGGATGGACGTCCGTGTCGAAGCGCAGGCCTTTCTGCTGCGCCAGCGGCAGGAACTGATGATGAAGATTCTGCACCAAGTCGTGGGTCGAGACGCGGTCGATCATGATATCCATCTTGCCGGCTTCCACCTTCGAGAGATCGAGGATGTCGTTAATCAATTGCAGCAGATCGTTGCCCGCGGTCTGAATCAGCTCCGCATATACCGTATCTTCCGCATTATAACGTTCTTCCTCGTTATCCCGAATGAGCTGCGACAGCAATATAATGCTGTTCAGCGGCGTCTTCAGCTCGTGCGACATGTTGGCCAGGAACTCGGATTTGTACGAAGAGGCAAGCTCCAGCTCCTTCGCCTTCGCCTCGATGTCCCGCTTCGCTTCGCGCAGCTGGCGCGTCTGACGGCGCAGCAGCTTATTCATCGTGAGCAGCTCGTCGGTCCGCTGCTGCTCCTTCTGGAAGTCGCGGAAGAAGAACAAGAATAAGGCGCACATGAGCATACGGCTCGGGAGCGCGTATGGCGTAACTTCCGTCCAGTATTCCCACGGCGTCATCGACTTGTTAATGAGCACCGAGCCGGTCGCCAGTACCGCGTTCAGCAGATTGACGGAAACGATGAGGAAGACGCTCTTCCACAAGTAACGCCAGCTGAGCCGCTTCATCGCGACATGCAGGCCGGCGCAGGCCGCGCCGATGACGACCATCGTCACGCACCCGAGCACAGCCGTCAAATCCCAACTAAAGAAGAAACGCCCGCCCCCGATACCCGCGCCGATGACCAGCGCCATCCAGGGACGGGGCAGCACGAGCACCGCGACGAGCGTGGGGACAAAGCGCAAGTCCAGCATCGTCACCGCCCCGATCCGAACGCCAAAAACCATCGCCAGCCATCCGCTGACGATGAAACAGACGATCGCAAGCCCGTACTTCATGCGGGCCGAGGCGTGCGCGAATAAATATTTGTATCCGATATTAAATAAATAGGCAATCGTGATCATCATGCTAATGCTGGCAAAGAATGTTTTGGCTAAGGTCATGGTGCCGCCTCCCAACTAGCAGAACGCCCCGATCCATCACGTGCCCATCGGTGCGGGAAAACGCTGCCAACCCCATTGTACAACAGGCTTGTTTGTTCTTACCAGAGACCATTCGCGCATAAATTAATGGCGTAACAAAGAGAGGCATGCAGCGCAAGCTGCCGTGAGGAGGAAGAGGATGTACGGGAATCCGGGTCCCCATGCGGGGGCACCAATCGTGTATCAAGCCGAGCCGGGACTATCGTTAACGGTACAGCATATTCGCAAAAGGCTTCACGATCTATCCGCCACTTACCTGCACCGCGCCGTTCGGGTCGAAAGCGTTGATAGCGTCGTCTACGAGGGCATCATCGTTCATGTCGACCGTTGTTTCCTGTATTTGCAGTGCAGCGCGGCTATCCCCGACGGACGAGGATTCGCAGCCCCATACAGCACGGTACTTCCGCTCGTCTTATACGAATTGCACGTTATTACCCTGCTCGCCGGATCATGAATCATGATCGGGCTTAGGACCGCGGCCCGCCGTCCCCGTCGATAGCGCTTCGATGACGGCATCCAATTCGGCCGCGCACTCCAGCGCATCGCGGAACGGCCGCTGCTCGCCCAGCGCCCGCTCGATCCATCCGCGCATCGGCTCGGATAGCGCAAGCTCGCTCCGCCAATCCCCATCATCCGCCTCATCTTGCGGCGCGTACCCAGAATACAGCAAGAACAGGGCAAAGTGCCCCGCGCCGTATAGGTCGCTCCCCGGCTCCGGCCGCCGCATCCGCCGCTTCACGCCCCCCCAATCGCCGTCGCTGCCCGCCCGGTCGCCGTCTTCTTCCCCGAGCGCCTGTCGAAGCGACTCGGGCAGACGCTCGCCGATGCGGCAGGCCAGACCGAAGTCGATCAAATAGATGACCGCCTCCTCGGCATCCGTCCCCTTGCATTCGAGCACGTTCGGAATACGGACATCGCGATGGACGAAGCCATGCGCATGCAGGTGCTCAAGAGGCGCAAGCAGCTCGCGCAACGTACGCGCCGCGGCCAGCTCGTCGTAGACGGCCCCCTCTTCCATCATGCGCGTCTCGAGATTCGCGCCGCGTACGAGCTCCATCACCAGCACCGAGCGGCGTCGTTCCTCCTTGTAATCCAGCCATCGCGGGATTTGGGGATGATCGAGCGCCCGCATAATGTCGCTCTCCCGCCGCAGCAGCGTCCGCGCGGTCTCGCCTTTGCTCGGCTTGCTTACCTTGACAAGCACCTTGGCGCCGCTATCCCGATGCATGGCCGCATACGCCTGGCCATAGCTGCCCATGCCGAGAAATCGCTCCACGCGATACTTGTCCGCGATCACCGTTCCCTCGCGCAGCGGATAGTCCCGCCATTGCTGCGCGATTCGGCGCAGCCGTTCTTTTAATGTGCCACCCATCATCTATCGCCTCGCCTATTTGCGCTGCCTTCGGAAACCTTCCCGCGCATTATCCGTATGAAATATCAAGAGCATACACAATGTGTACGTACGATAACAAGGAGGGATTCGTCCATGCTGAAGCATATGCTGAAACGTTTCGTCTATTCCCTTATGGGTAATAAGCATTACGGTCACCATGGTCACCACCATCATTACAGCAGCAGCGATTATAAGCACGGGTATCACCGGCCGCCGCGGCAGCCTCACTATCCGCCACCGCCGCCGCCGAACCATCATTACGGTCACGGCCATTACAAACGCAAATACAGCAGCTTCTCCAGCTAATGCCGGAGAAGCCGATTCGACAGTGGGCCGCCTGCTTATCGCGAAGGGCGGCCTTTGTCGTTCGCAAATATCCATCAACAGGCATAAGCGCCATGAATCGGAAGCACAATAGAGCAACAACAATTGATGCAAAACTCGAATCGCCGCGAAATTTGTTAGAAATGATTGAGCAAATTAAACATGCGTCTGACGCAGCCTTTATAAGCGGCTAAAAACTCGGAGCTATAATCAAAGTAACCAATATCACCCGGAGGTGCATGACAATGACGAAGGTCATTACCTTTAAAAATCGCAAAGTACCCGTCCACTATCCATCCGAGCACAAAACAGCCATCCAAATGCTCCACAATAAATTGCGCGAAATGGAATTAAACTTCGATTTCCGCCGGAAGTGGAAACGCATCGCTTCCGTCGAAATGGTGCGCGACGTCGCCATTCTGCAGTACAACGACGGCACGAAATTGTACATGGAAGTCTCTTAATCATGCGGCGCCTAGTCGAAAGGGGCCGGTGCGGAATCTCCGCGTGCCCGGCCCTGAGCGGCCGGCATGCGGTTTTTTATTTGTTCCGGAGAATTCCGAAGAAGAGCTGATACCAAAAAAAGGACAGATGCCCGCGGCGCCCCTCCCCTTGATTCGGTCTTAAGCTAATTTCGCCAAATGCTCGCCCACGCCGCGCGCTTCAACCGGCCGGCCGAGTAAATGCCCTTGCAGAAAATCACAGCCCCACTCCCGTAGAAGGGCTAGCTGATCCTCGTCTTCAATGCCTTCCGCTACCACTTCGAGCCCGAGCCGATGAACGAGCGATATCATCGACTCGACGATCACGCGCTCCGTATGCTGGCGGCAAATCGGATGGATAAAGGAACGGTCGAGCTTCAGCGTATGAATCGGCAGCTCCCGGAGGTACGTCAGCGAGGCATAGCCCGTGCCGAAATCATCCAATGCGATCCGGACGCCCGCTTGGCGCAGCCTGCGAAGCGAGGCGATCGTCGTCTCGCCGGCCTCCAGCATGATGCTCTCCGTAATTTCGAGTTCCAGTCCGCTTGCCGGCATTCCGCCTTCCGCGAGCAGCCGCAGAATGCCGTCCACGAATGCGGGCGCGCGAAGCTGCACCGGCGAGAGATTCACCGCCATGACGATGCCCGCGTTCCCCTTGCCGACCGCCTCATTGTACATGCGGCACGCCTCCCGGATGACCCATTCGCCGATCGGAACGATGAGGCCGGTCTGTTCGGCCAGCGGCACGAATTCCGCGGGCGAGATCGCCCCGAGCTCCGGATGCGCCCAGCGCAATAGCGCCTCGAAGCCGCGCAGCCGCCCGGATGCTTCGTAGATAGGCTGGTAGTGCAGCGACAGTTGTCCCCGTTCCAGCGCACTGCGCAGCTCTCCCTCCAGCTGCAGCCTCCGTCCGGCCCGAACCGCGTCCGCTTCCGTATACACGCCGATCCGGTTGCCGCCCGCCGTCTTCGCTTGCTGCATCGCCGTATCCGCGTGACGAAGCAGCTTCTCCGCGCCCCGCCCGTTCTTCGGATATTCCGCGATGCCGATGCTGCACGTTGGGTACAGCACATGTCCATCCACGACGAGCGGCGCTTCCACCTGCGCCTTCAGACTGGCGATGCAATCGGCCTCCTCGCGACGGCGGCATTGCTTGAACAGCACGAAGGCATTCCCGCCGATGCGGCATGCGATGAAACCGGCCAGCTCCTCCGCTTGGAATCGTTCCGACAAGAGACGCAGCGTTTGATCGCCGAATACCGTCCCCCTGGATTCGTTAATAAGATGAAACCGGTCGAAATCAACGACCGCGACGATGACCTCCGCATTCGCTCCCCTTGCGTAGGCAATGACCTGCTCCAATAATACGAATGCCGCCAGTCTGCCCGGGAGCCCGGTCAGTTGATCCAGCTCGCCCGACTTGCCGCCGACTCTCTCCTGTGCAGCCCGGAGCAGTCCCCGAACCGGATAACCTGCATCCATTCCTTTCATGTTTCCTCTCCGCTTCATCATGATGGTAGTTGTGCGTAACCTCTGCGATGACCATGTCGTATAGTCCGATTCTCACACAGATTCATTAGGAAAGTTAGACGATAATGATTAGAATTCCGTTAAAGGGGGATTCAAGCCTTGCTTTTATTATAACGCAAGAAGTCCTTGGACCTATATAGGAATCAAAAAAACCGTCCTTCACGCCAGAGCGCAATGAACGGTTTGGGATGGATAAATATGCGTTACGAGCCGGATCGGGTATTGTTCTCCTGCACGTACTTGTAGCCAACGCCCCATACGGTGCGGATGTACTTTGGCTCTTTGGGATTATGCTCTACTTTACGTCTTAAATTCACAATATGAACATCGATGGCCCGGTCGGTGACGAACGAATCGAAACCGCGGATGGCGCTAATGAGGTCTTCACGGCTGAATACTTTGCCCGGATGGGCGAGAAACAGCTTCATCAGTTCGAATTCCGAGAACGTCGTCTCGACCAGTTGTCCGCGGACGAGCAGCAGTCTGCGCTCCGTATCCAGCCGGATTGCCGTCTCGGCTTCCTTGCCAGTCTCCTGCGGGGCTTTGGCCGCGGCCGCCCCCATCTGCGAATGAATCAACTGCGCACGACGGATTAATGCTTCCGAACGCGCGCTCAGCTCATGCATACTGAACGGTTTGCACAAATAATCGTCCGCCCCGGCACGGAGCGCTTGAACCCGTTCGCTCACGTCCGTCTTCATGGATACCACCATTATCGGTACGCTGGAGAATTGCCGAATCCGCTTGCAAAGATCGGTGCCGTCCCCATCGGGCAGCATCAGATCCAATAGCACCAGGTCCGGCGTAACCGATTCCAACAGCTTAACCCCGGTCGCTCCGTCGAACGCCTGATGAACCTCGTACCCTTCGCCCGACAAATACATCGATAGCATATCGCTCATCATGACGTCATCTTCAATGACTAATATTTTATACATTGCTGTCACCTCGAAGCGAATTGAAGATTGGCGTTGACTGCGTCTACTATCAATATACAATAGCTGGCACGGTGCAACAATAGATTGTTAGAAGATTGTTAGAAAAGTGTGTCGATTTGGTAAGTATTGTGCAACTACTTGTCATCGCCCGCCAGCGCTTTCAGCATCGGACGAAGCACCAGCTGCACGCACGCCGCTGCGCTGTTGATGGCTTGCACGTCGATGCGTTCGATCGGCTGCTTCAGCAGCGATTCCAGCTGATCAGCCATTGCGGCCAGCTCGGCCGCCGACAGATTGCCCGCTGAGCCTTTGAGCGTGTGAGCCAGCCGCCGCGCCGTCTGATAGTCGCTCGCCAGGAGCGCTTGGCGAAGTCGGTCGCCGAACTGCGCGCTCTCCGCGGCGAAGACATGCAGCATATGACGCAGAATCTCCCGCTTGCCGCCCACCCGAGCGAGCGCGGAGACCATGTCCATCCCAGGCACGCTCAGCAGCGCGATTCCCTCGTCGCTCGCGTGGAGCGGCGATTCCGCCGCGGCAGCAGAGAGCGCTGCGGCCACATGCCCCTCTTCGCCGGCATGGAGCCACTTTAACACGGTCTGTCGCATTTTCTCGGCTTGGATCGGCTTGGTCAGCACGTCATTCATGCCGATCTTGTAATAGCGTTCGTGGTCCTCCTTGATCACATTCGCGGTCAACGCGATGATCGGCAGCTTGTCGAATCTCGCTTCCGAACGAATAATCGAGGCCGCTTCGTCGCCGTCCATCTCCGGCATATGGATATCCATCAGAATCAGGTCGTACGTCTCGCCGCTGTCGAGCATTTGGAGCACTTCAAGTCCCGTCTCCGCCACCTCGACCGTAAAGCCCCATTCGCTCAGCTGTTCGGCCGCCACAAGCTGGTTAATCGCGTTATCCTCGGCTAGCAGGATCGTCCCTCGCCGCGGGAAGTTCTGCTCCTCAGCCGCAGACGCTTCCGCTAGAGCGGCCGTCCCTTCGCTGACTTTGCCGAGAACGGGCACCAGTGTCTGATAGAGCGCCATGCGGGTGACCGGCTTCACGAGAATGGCGTCAGGACGTTCCTCCTGCGGCAGCTTCAGCAGCTCCTCGCGCCCGAACGCCGTCGTCAGCGCAATCGTCCGTACGCCGGTCGCCAGCGCCGTCTCGTGGAAGGACTGCCACGTGTCGTCGCCGAACATATCCGGCATCTCGAAGTCGAGCAGCACGGCAGCTGGCAGCGCGCCGATTCCCGCCCGCGCAAGACGCTCCTGCGCCGAACGCCACGAGCCGTGAGGGATCGGCAGGAGCCCCATGTCCTCGAGCATGCCCGACCAATGCTGTGCCATGAGCGGATAATCCTCGACGACCCAGATCGCATTCTCGTCGAGATGATAAGGCTCGTTCATTGCGTCGGACTGCGCCGCGAACTGCAGCGTGAATTCGAAACGGCTGCCGACGCCGGCTTCGCTCTCGTACGAAATCGCGCCGCCCATCATCTCGACGAGGCTCTTGGCGATCACGAGCCCCAAGCCCGTGCCGCCGTATTTGCGCTGCGTGGACGATCCGGCCTGCGAGAACGACTCGAACAGGCGCGCCTGCTGATCTTCCGCAATGCCGATGCCGGTGTCCTCCACGCTGAACCGGACGACCACATCTTCGCCCGGCTCGAAGACGAGCAGCTGCACATGCAGCTTGACGTGCCCCCGGTTGGTGAACTTCACGGCATTGCCGCACAGGTTGAGGAGCACCTGCTCGATTCGCAGCGGATCGCCGATCAGCGCTGCCGGCAGCCGCTCGGGTGTCTCCATCAGGAATTCGAACTGCTCCTTGCCGCCGACGAACACGCTTAGAATGTCGGCCAGCTTCTGCAGCATCTCCTCAAGATTGAAGGAGACCGCGTTCAGCTCGATTTTGCCGGCCTCCACCTTCGAGAAGTCGAGAATATCGTTAATGATGCGCAGAAGCGCCTCGGAGGACGCTTGCATCTTGTCCGCGTAGTCCCGTTGGAGCTGCGTCAGCTCCGTCTTCTGCATCAGCCGCGTCAAGCCGATGATGCCTGCGAGCGGCGTGCGGATTTCGTGGCTCATCCGTGCAAGGAACAGCGTCTTCGCCGAGCTCGCCTCGTCGGCCTCCCGCTTGGCTTCCGCCAGCATCTCGTTCACCCGGGTCGTCTCCGTCACGTCGCGCGCGATGCAGGAGAAGAAGCGTTCGCCAGTGCCTTCGTCTTGATGGGCGACTAATATTTTGGACACGTTCACGATCCGTCCGTCCGGCGATTGAAGCTCGGCCATATTCTCCGTGAAGCCATGGGCTATCGCGTGGTCGATCCCCAGCAGCAGCGTCTCGACGAACCGCTCCGGCACCTCCTCCGCGAGCGGCGCTTCCCCGGACATGTCCAAGCCCAGCATCGCCCTGCCGGCGGGGTTCAGATAGATCAGGCGATAATCGGCGTCGAACGTCGCGATCAAGTCGTGCGCCGCCTCCAAGACAGCCAGCTGTCGGCTGCGCGTCTTCTCCTCCTGCTTCTGCTTCGTAATATCGCGCGAAATCCCGACGACGCCGACCACTTTGCCTTCCCGGTCCGTAATCGCGCTCGAGCTGTGCGACACCGGAATCCGCGTACCGTCTTTATGCACGAGCACCCACTCCCGTTCGTAGTTCTTGTTGTCTAAGCGATGTTCGCGCAGCACCGATATATCGGGGGCGACCGGCCGGCCCAGGTTCGCGGAGAGCAGCGATGCCGCCTCTGCCAGCGACTCCGGCGCGATGAACAGCAGCGGCGTATGCACGCCGATGACCTCCTCTGCGCTGTAGCCGAGCATCCGCTCCGCGGCTTTGCTGAAATAGGTGATTCGGTAATCTTGATCCACGACGATGAACGAATATTGATTCTGATTGATGATCGCTTCTAACTGGTCGAACATCTCGCGCAGGTGAACCGTCATCTCGTTGACCGAATGCGATAACCGCGTAATCTCGTCCCGGCCTGTCTCCGGCACCGGGATGACGTCGAACTGCCCCGCGGACGCTGCCTCCGTCACATCGGTCACCCGCTGGAGACGGTCAAGCAGCCGGTTAATGTACAGCCACAGCAGAAGCGCCATGACGATCTCCGCGGCCGCGATCCGCAGCACCATCCGCCAAATCAGCGGCGTCAGCGGCTCCTCGAACTCCTTCATCGCCACCTGCATGCCGATATGCCAGCCGGTCTGGGCGACGTCGGCGTGGAACACCATCGTCCGTCCAAGCGCCGAATCTGTCTCTGTATAGCCATGGTCGCCGCCGAGCATGCTATCGGCGGCCGACGCGAAGGGCAGCTCCGGTGACCGCACGTTATAGACGAGTTCCTTGCTAATGTCCGGGTAATACAGGATGCTGCCTTCCCGGTTATACAGCAGCACGATGTCTCGCAGCCCGACGCGAAAATCGAGAAAGTTCTCCGCCAGCGTGTCCATGCGAATCGCCGCGTTCAAATAACCGGCCGGCTCATTGTCCTGGCCCGGTACTGGCAGTCGGATCATGAATAGACGCTCTCCCGTTCGGGGTCCGACGAACGGATCGGTGATCGACGAATAGCCGATGCTCGTCGATTTCGCCCACGGCCGCCAATTCGGCCCGGCTTGAGTGCCGCTTGGGAAATGCGTGTAACCCTGTCCGTCCGTATAGGATAGCGAGAAGTATGGCGAGTCCTTCCGCGACGTTTCGATATGAAGATAGGCCAGGCGCTCGGTCTCGCTGCCAAAGCGGACGATTTCGGAGCGGCTTATCGCCATGACTTCCGCGCGGCGTTCATCCAGCCAAACCGACAGACTGTCCGCGCTGCTGCGTACCTTGGCATACGCCTTCTCGATCAGCGCTTCCTTGATCGTGGCTTTCGCCGTGGCATAGTTGCTCATCCCGACCAAGACGAGAGGCAGCAGCGTGATCAAAATGACGAAAACGAGAAATTTGGTGCGGATCGATACATGGCTCATCCCATTGTTCGCCCTCCTGCGTAACTTTATGTACCGATTCTCCCTCTATATGGGAAGGGACTGCCTTCATTATAACGGCCGTCCGGACGAACGCCTACTTGGAAACGTTATCCATAATTGCGATACAGACAAACCTGGAATCCGATGGTAAAATTGTACCGTTCAATACGATTTAGCCAGTTGAATTTTAATCGCCTTATTGACTATACTTTGTCTAGCAATGCGTGACCGGATAGGAACGAGGTGAAGGAATCATGCCTGTTTTCAGAACGATTTTTGATACGATGGATACGCCGATGGCGCTGCTGAAGGACGCCGCGAACGGCCCCTACTTCGAACGGGTGAACGAAGCGTTCGTCCGTTTCGTCGGCTTGCCACGGGATGAGCTGACCGGCCAGTCGTTGGAGGCGCTCTTCCCCGGCTGCCGGTTGGAAGAACTGCAAGAGACTGCATGCGTCTATACGTTGCAGGGCCTTCAGGAACAAGCGATGCGCATCAAACTCTCCTGCCGCAAGCTCGATATTGCCTTGGAGGCCATCTGGCTGCTTACGGCGGAGGACGTCAGCGCCGCGCAATGGATCGAGCGCCAGTCAAGCGCCCATCCCGTGCTCATGTCAGGCATCGTCGAGGCGAATTACGTGATCAGCAAGCTGGAGAAGACCTCCCCTTCGGCGGCGCTTGCGCCCGTGCAGGAGCTGGACTACCTGCAGAAATCGATCCTCTCCATTATTCACCCGGACGAGCAAGCGCGCACCATCGCGGCGATTCAAGAAGCCGCCCGAAGCCGCAAACCCGGCAATTTGACGATTCGAACTAAGCGTCTGGCCGACGCGGTAGATCTGGAAGTCCGCCTCGTGTTCCAGCCCTTCTATGACGGGAGCGGCGAGCTGAAGCAGTATGCGTTCGTAGTTATGGACCTGCGCCCGAGTACGGAGCCAGTCGATCCTGCCGTCAAGCTGAAGATCGTCATGGCCCGCTGCAATATCACCGCCCTGCAGCTGTCGGAGACAACCGGCATCTCCGTGCAGACGATCTCCAAGCTGCGCAATGGCAAAATCCGCAAGCCGCAGCGTCTGACAGCCGAGCTGATCGCCACAGAGCTGGGCGTCAAGCCGCAAGAGATTTGGAGCTGAGCCGCCGTCGCGACTATATCGTTCCATCGAGCCCGCAGCGCGTCGTCAGCGAGCATACGGCTCCTTGGGCGGCGCCAAATCAGGAACAACAGGCTCGCCATAACACAACAGAGGGCTGTTGATCGTCGCCTCCGACGAACAACAGCCCTTATTCATGCGCTGCACGTATTCATGACTCAAGAAACAATCGACGTCTTCTCCGTCTCGTCCGCCGCTACGAGCCGCAGCGTCCGGTCGGAAGCCGCCGTCTCCAGGAGGAAGCGCGAGTCGCTCGTGGCCAGACGCGTCCAAGCTTCCACGCAAGCCGGATCGAAGTGCGTGCCGCTGCCCTCCAAAATAATCGCCATGGCGTTATCATGCGACATCGCCTTGCGGTAAGAGCGCGAGGAGGTCAACGCGTCGTAAACGTCGGCGACCGCCGTAATCCGGGCAAGAACCGGAATGCGTTCCCCTGCCAGACGATCGGGATAGCCCGTGCCGTCCCACTTCTCATGGTGGGAGCGAATGACGGACAGCTCGTCGGCGAAGAAACCGAGCCGCCTGCACATGTCATATCCCCAGACCGGATGGCGCTCGATCATGCTCCGCTCCTCCGGACTCAGCTTGCCGGGCTTGTTCAGCACCGCGTCAGGCACCTTGATCTTCCCGACGTCGTGCACGACGCCGCCCTGCGCGATCGCGCGCAGCTCCTCGGCCGATCGGCCCATCTCTTCGGCGAGCCGCAGCGCGTACAGCGCCACCCGCATATTGTGGCCGGCCGTGTAAGCATCCCGAACCTCGGTCGCCATGATCAGCGCCCGAACGCTTGGTGTAATGCAGGCTTCGAGCCAAGCGCGCGGATCGGATTTGAACAGCACTTTCAGCGAAGAGCTGAAGGAGCCCTGCGAGAAATATTGGCGGGCCAGGCCGCTGAGCATGATCACCATCGAAGCGAGCACCAGCACGTGATACATCCACCAGCTCAGCATCCAGGCTTCGCCGGTAATCATAATATATTGGGAGGCGATCAGCAGACCGGTGCTGTAGACGATCGCCCGTTGAATTGGGAATCCGGCAGCCAAGTAAGATTGGCGGTAGTGGAACATCGTCCATAGACAGCCCGCGCAGGTCAGCGCGGCCGCGATCCATTTGTACGGATGCTGGTTAATATGGAGCGACTCGACCGCATTCGGCATCAGGAAAGCCAACACGCAGATTAGTCCAAGCAGCGTCCCCCAGACCGGCATCAAGAAGCGCCGCCGCTGCGCCAGCCAGCGGACAAGCGGCAGGTCTGTCGGCGCCGCCGATAGACAGAGCCAGACGACTGCGAGCATGATGCTGAGCTGAGACGCAATACCCGGCAGAGTCGAGGCGTGGATCAGCAGCCCCGGCGTCGAAAGCCCGTGCAGAATGAACAGCTCCGCGAGGGAAAGGTAGGCGAGCGCCAAAAATTCCACCTTGATATTGCGCAGCCGATAGCCGGTAATGCCGACCGCCACCGCGAACAATGTCGCGAGCGCAGCGATGATGCTCACGATATAGAAGTGCCCCGATGGGGAGTGAATCGATATGTCTGCCGTATGTGCCGATCGCAGCCATTCATAGCAAAATAAAGGGATCGTTGTCGCGAGCAGCGGGCCGAGAAGAAGCACCGTTCTCTCTTTCACGCGCATGGAGATTCCTCCTGTTGTCCGTAGGACGATATACCTTGCCTAGTCTCTCCTCTCAGAATACGCGCACCAGTCCTTGTCCGTCAACGGAAACGAGTAAAAGCCGGCTGTCCCGGACATATTTCCCCCTCCAGGTCAACCGGCTTGTCGCCCATGGCCGCTAAGGCCTATCTGCTCCGAACGCCTGCCGGGCCGTTCGACCCGCAAGCGGACCACTCCCGCTCCCGGCATCCTCGGCCGCAAGATTTGGCTTATCGGCGCTCCAAGTATAGATTTCCCGAGCCCGTCTCGACCTCGACGCGAATGTCGCCGCCGCCGAAGACGACCTGCTCCTTCGCCCCATCCGCGTCCGACTCCTGCCCCTCTTCCCACTCGTTCTTCAAATCGCCGGAGCCCGTCGCGAACAAGAAAGTGGCCGATTCCGGTGGCGCAAGCGTCGCGATCGTCACATTGCCGCTGCTCGTCTCCGCGATTACGTCACCGCTTAATTGATCCGCGGTCACATAGATATTCCCGCTGCCCGTGTCGGCATTCACCTTACCGGCCGCAACGTCCGTGAGCCTCAGGTTGCCGCTGCTAACGTCCATCTGCACGACGTTCGCCGTTGACGATTCCGCATGGATGTTGCCCGAACCCGCTTCCAGCTCCATCTTCCGCGAAGTCAGGTTCTTCACGTGCACATTCCCCGAACCGATGCTCGCGACTAGCTCGTCGATCTTCAAATCCGACAGGTCCACGTTACCGCTTCCGCCCTCGATCGCAAGCTTGCTCCACTCGCGATTGGGCACTTCAAGCCGCAAGTCCACGTCCAGGATGTTGAGTCCAATCGAGAAGCCCGTACTCGCCTTGACATCGACGAGAAGCTCCTTGCCGCTCGGGACGAGCTTCACCTCGATGCGATCGAGGAATTTCTTGCTTGCGCGGCCCGTCAGCGTCGCCTTGAACGCATCGCCCTCGCCCGGAACGATATCGATATCGGCCGCGCTCGCGCCCAGCTTGATCCGTTCGATGCCTGCGGCGCTCACGCTAGCCTCCTTCTCCACTTTGACGGTGCCGAAGGAGAAATCGCCTTCGGAGCCGAACGTCACGACCGTACCGATCGCCCCGGCCGCGAATAACGTTAATCCGGCAATGACCCAGTTTCTCATTTCGCGCGCCCCCCGATAATTCTAGAATTGAATTTCAAATAGTTCACGGTCATCCGCATAAATCCGCGCGTCACGACTTTCATGCCCGCCCCGGCGAGCATCGACAGCCCGATCAGCGTCATCGCGATGAAGGCCCCTTGCACCCGGTTGAAAGCCTCCCCGAACAAGCCTTCGTAGACCGCATAGAGCGAGGAGAGCGCGAGCGCCCCGACGACAACCCACAGCGCCAGGATGACCGCCAGCAGCCCCACGTAAGGCCCAAGGACGAAGATCAGGTTGAAGAAGCCCATGCTGACCGTCGTGAGGACCGCCCGCGAGACCGAGGAGATCCGTCCGCTGCGCGCCGCTTCCTCCACCCGGTAGCCGAGCAGCAGCTCTCTGGCGATCTGACGCGGGTCGCCAAGCTCGCTCGCCGCCTCGGCATCGCTGCGTCCCTGTGCGGCCGCCATTCGAAAATGTTCTTCGTAGTCGTACATCCATTCCTTCCGCTGCCCCTCCGGCACCGGTGCCAGCAGATCCCACAGCTGCTGCAAATATTGCGCGCGTATCGTGCTCATCGTTCCACACCTTCCTTAATGATTTCGTCCACAGCAATGGAGAACGAGCGCCATTCCGTAATGAGCGCCATCAGGTGCGAGTGTCCCTGCGGCGTGAGTTTGTAATATTTGCGCGGCGGCCCTTCCGGCGATTCCCGCAAATACGTGGAGAAATACCCCTCCTGCGTCAGACGGTTGAGCAGCGGATAGACGCTGCCGACCGCCACCTCGAACTTGGACGACATCGCCACCGCCAGCTCGTAACCGTAGCGGTCTTCCCAAGCGGTCAACGCGAGGACGCACAGATCGAGTACGCCTTTCTTGAACTGAACATTCATGCAACCGCTCCCTATGCGATATGGTTTGGTATTCAACAATACAGAATAGCTAATCAAAAAAAATTTCTAGCTTCCAGTTGTTCCCTACAGCTATAGTATATGGCTTGCTATTCAATAATGCAATATAGCCTAAGAAAAAAATGGAAAATACCCGCAAACGCCCTTTCTCCGCCGCTCGCCTGTTTCTTCTAGACGGACGAGGCGAGGCGGCAGCGCCGTCTTTTGCGGCGATGCGCGTTACATTTCAGGAGAGGCTGATTGGTTCGCGTTCGCAATCGTGAGATTGGAATGCAGCACTCAGCGGTAGAGAAAAATGACTTATAGGCATGAAACGTATAAACGATTGTATTTCAAGATATGGTATGCTAACCCAGAGAAACACGCCAAGTACGATAAACACACGGAGGTATATGAATGAGCCAGTATGCAGTCACGCAGCATGAAGACGTCTACACGCTGTACACGTTAGCCGACGCTTCCACCGATTCCGCGGTCACCATCTGTCCCGAGCGCGGCGCCATCGCCATCAGCTGCCGCCTGAACGGCGAAGAGCTATTCTATCTAGACCGGGATACCTTCGTCGACCCAGAAGCTAACATTCGCGGCGGCAATCCGATCCTGTTCCCGATCTGCGGCCAGCTCGTGAATGGGCGCTACGAATGGGATGGCGTGACGTACCCGATGCGCAACCACGGCGTCGCGCGCAACCGCCCGTGGGAAGTCGTCTCGTATTCCGCCGAGGGCGAAGCGGTGTTAACCGTGCGCCTTGTTAGCGGAGAAGGTACGCTCGGCGAATATCCGTGGCACTTCGAGCTGTTGTTCACGTACGTGCTGAAGAACGGCGAGCTGCACATCCGCCAAACGTACCGGAACCTCTCGGATACCGCTATGCCGATGTACGCCGGATTCCACCCGTACTTCCGGACCTCGTCGAAGGCGATCGTCTACAACACCGACGCGACGCGGTATCTCGACTACAACGACAACGAAGTGAAGCCGCTTGAAGGCGTTGTCGATCTTGAGGGGCTGAAGGAATCGATCGCCCTGCTGGACGCCGGCCTCAGCCAGATCGGCTTCCCGGGTCCGGACGGCAGCGGCGCGGTCACGCTCCGCTATAGCGATGCCTTCAAATACGTCGTGCTTTGGCAGGTCGACGGCAAACCGTTCATCTGCGTCGAGCCGTGGATGGCGCTGACGACCGAGCTCAACCGGCGCGAGGAGCTGCCGATGGTAGCCGCGGGCGAAGAGCTGCAGCTCGAGCTGAGCATCGCTTACACCAAGGCGTAGGCCGAAGCTTAGGACAAGATGTTCGAGCGGGGTTCATAGGATCGCGCGTCTTCGCCCACAGAACACGCGCCATGGCGACCGCCTGGAAGCCCCGACGAAGCGTATTCGATACGAAAGACACGCACGATTGCGCTCCTCCCGTGTAGACGAGCGAAATTTAAGCATGTAAACAAAGGGCCGTATCTCTCGCATGGCATGCTGCCATCCGTGGAGATACGGCCCTTCTCTTGTGCTTGCTTACCGCGATCGCCGGCGCTTTGCCGTTTGCTTAATGAGCTTAAACACCGCATTCAAAGCATCCTGCCCGCGGCTTTCGTTCATCTTCGCGATGTAGGTCTCCCGGTCGCGGAACAAGATGCCGACGCGCTCGAGCAGCGTGCCCGACGTGATCGATTCTTCCTGCAGCACCTCGCAGTATCCGGCGGCCTCGAACGACTCGGCGTTCAGGATCTGGTCGCCCCGGCTCTGCTGGCGGCTAAGCGGAATGAGCAGCATCGGCTTGCGGAGCGCGAGAAACTCGAAGATCGAGTTCGCGCCCGCGCGGGAGATGACCAGATCCGACATCGCCAGCACGTCCGGCAGCTCCGCCTGCACGTACTCGTATTGCCGGTAATCCGGCGATTCCAGCTCCGGCAATACGTTGCCCTTGCCGCACAGATGCACGATCTGGAAGTCGCGCGTCAGCATGCCCAGCGACGCCCTCACCGCTTCGTTGATGCGACGCGCGCCCAAGCTGCCGCCCATTATGAGCAGCACCGGTTTGCCTGGTTTGAAGCCGCAGAACGCGCGCCCGCGCGCGGCGTCCCCCTGCAGCAGCTCCTCGCGGATAACCGCGCCCACATGATGCGCCTTGCCCGCAGGCAAATGCGACTCCGTCTCCGGGAACGTCGTGCAGACGCCCGTCGCGAAGCGAATGGCGATCCGGTTCGCGAGCCCCGGGGTTAGATCCGATTCGTGCAGCAGCACCGGTACCCGGTTCAGCCAAGCGCCGAGCACGACGGGCACGGAGACGAACCCGCCTTTGGAGAAGAGCACATCCGGCTTCACGCGGCGTATGATCTGGTACGCCTGCATTGCGCCCTTGACCACCTTGAATGGGTCCTTGACGTTCTGCCAATCGAAGTAGCGTCTCAGCTTGCCGGTCGCAATGGCGTGATAACGGACGCCCGGAAGCGTGCCCGTGAGCTGCTTCTCGATCCCATTCTCCGAGCCGACATAATCGATCTTCCAGCCTTCTTCCTGAAAACGCGGAATGAGGGCGAGGTTAACCGTAACGTGTCCGGCCGAACCGCCCCCCGTGAACATGATTTTCTTCATACAACCTCACCAGCTTATGTTAGTTGCTTGCGTATACCTCACCTTATGACGAAATGCCGTCCGATCATGACTCCCGTCGCAAAACCTTAACGGGAGAGCTGATTGGTTTGCGTTCGCAATCCGAAGATTGAGAATGCAGCATTCAAGGCTGATTGGTTTGCGTTCGCAATCCGAAGATTGAGAATGCAGCATTCAGCTTTAATATCTTGTATTTGAGCAAAGCAGCACGTGCCGCTCGAACCGACCTTTGCGCACGACGCATCGGTCCAGAACAGCCATTCCCGCCAAAGGCAGCTCATCGTCGATCGTCTCCGTCGTCACGATCGCGACGCGGGGCGCCAAGCGCCCAGCCGCCCGAAGCATGGCAACTCGCACATCCGGGGACAGCACCGAACATAAATTATACGGCAAATCGAGGACGACCGCATCATAAGCCTCTTCGCCTTCCGTCTCAAGCAGATCGCCGCGCTTCACGACGTCCGGCATGCCGTAATGGGCCAGATTCGCTCTCGCTCCCCGCACCGCAAGCGGGTTGATGTCGCGGCCTACGATATCGATGCCCATCGACAGCGCCTCGATGACGACCGTCCCGATGCCGCAGCACGGGTCGATCGCCTTCGTCCCTTCGATGCGGGGCACCGCGATGTTCGCGACCGCCCTCGCGACCCGGGTGCTTAGCGCCGTCGAATATGGATGCGGCTTCTGATTATGCGTCAGCCAGGCCGCTTCGGCGCGCTCATAGTCGCCGAGCAGCCAGCGGCCGTCCGCATGCGCGAGTCCGATCAGCCGATCCGGACGCTTCATCTCCGCGCGCCCCCGGATCGCGCTGCCGATTCGCCGCGCCGCAGACAACCGCTCCTCGTATGACGCGGCGCCGTCCGTCTCCACGAAGACGACTTTGTACGAGTCCGCGCCGATATCCAGCCCCGCGGCCGCGGCCGCCAGCTCGTCAAGACTAGCGGCGGCCAGACTGACCTGCAGCCTGCCGCGAATGAACGGGCTGCGCGCCGGCGGCAGCGAGAAGGCCGCGCGCACGCAGCCCTCCCGCGGATCTTGTCCGAACAGCGCGCGCATCTCCATGGCGCATAGCTCCGTCTCGTCCTCATGACAGACGACGGGATAAAGATATATAGGAGCCAAATCGGTCTCAATCATGATGCGAACACTCCTTTAGTTCCTCCGGCCGGGTCCCCGGTCCCTCTTGGCGGGGCCTCAAGCGCCAAGCCCCCTCGTGCCAAAGCAACCCAAGACGGGAACGCCGATCCACCAGCGCAGCCTGCGGCACCCTACGCCCGCTCCTTCCTTACTGCCCGCCTGCCCGGCGGTAGGTCCGGAACACAATATCCTGATTATAGTTGCCGAAACCCTCGCCGTACAGCGTCATGCCGCCCACATGAGTCGCGACGGAAGGCACTTCGAGCCGCAGCGTCCAGTCGTTGCGCGTCATGACGATATCGGACAGCGTCACATCCGACAACCGCTGCCCATCGATGAACGTCCCTTCTTCCGTAACCCGCACCATTTTGAGCCAGCCGTACTGGTTGACCGTCCACCACATCGGCGTAAGCAGTCCTCGCCCCTCCCCCGGATCGCCCGGGCTCGTCCAGACGCCGAGCAGCGTGTCGTTCAAGTAGAAATGAATATCCGATGGCCAGTTCTCCCGCGTCCCCGGCGCTTCCGATCCGATCTCCATGGACAGCTCGATCTCCTCGAGCGTCTGTCCCGGCAGCACGTAGTTGGGGATGCGGTATTCGACGAACCCGTGCCCGAACCACAGAATCTGGGCGTTCATCCGTCCCGGCTCGAAGAAATAACGCGGATCGTCGAATTGCCCGATCACGCTCTCCGTCGTCGCCAAGCCGCATGTCGGATGCACCTCGCAGCGCGTGAAATGGCCGACCGGGATGGCCACCTCCTGGCAGTCCCGCCGCGTCTTGTCGGCGCCTCCCACCTCGGGGAGCGCCATCTCTACCCGGCTGGCGGCGAGCGAGCACATCTTGTGCGTGCCTCCGCCGCGCCGGATCAGCTCGGAGCGGATGAGACCGCCGGTCTCCAGCTTCTTCGTATGCATCGTCACGATCGCGCTGGAGAGCCCGAGCGCCTGCGCCAGCTCCTTCACGTTCATCGGCCCCTCCGCAAGCAAGTCGAGAATGCGCAGCCGTACGTCGCTGGCGAGCGCTTCGTAGAGCGGCAGCCATTTGCGGTCCGTGTTGGATTGAATAATCGTCATTGTCGTTCTCCTTCATTAATTACTGCATTAACAGAAATATTAATTCAAAAAACGGGAAAAGAAAAGCTTGAAATCGCTTTTATGATCGTGTTTAATGTTGTTGAAAGCAGAAATTCATTAACTAGTTAATAATATAATTAATTCTAAGCAGAGGTGACCATCATGTCAATTAAAGCTACCATGATCGTGGATAAAGATTTCAAGATCGGCGAAGTGGACAAACGCATTTATGGCTCGTTCATCGAACATCTCGGCCGCGCCGTCTACGGCGGCATCTACGAGAAGGATCATTCGACGGCGGACGCGCAAGGATTCCGCGGCGACGTGCTGGAGCTCGTGAAAGGGTTGGACGTGCCGATCGTCCGCTATCCGGGAGGCAATTTCGTCTCCGGCTACAATTGGGAGGACGGCGTCGGCCCGGTCGAGCAGCGTCCTAGCCGGCTGGAGCTCGCTTGGCGCACGATCGAGCCGAACTGGGTCGGTTTGAACGAATTCATGGACTGGTGCAAGAAGGCGAACACCGAAGCGATGATGGCCGTCAATCTCGGCACCCGCGGACCTGCGGAAGCACGCGACCTGATCGAATACGCCAACCATCCGTCCGGCACGCTGTTCAGCGACCTGCGCCGCAAGCACGGCTATGAGCAGCCGCACGCGATCAAGACGTGGTGCCTTGGTAACGAGATGGACGGCCCTTGGCAGATCGGCGCGAAGACGGCGGTCGAATACGGACGGATCGCCAACGAGACGGCCAAGGTCATGCGCCTGGTCGACCCGACGATCGAGCTCGTGGCGTGCGGCAGCTCGTCGCTGCAGATGCCGACATTCCCGGAATGGGAAGCAACCGTGCTCGATCTTACCTATGACAACGTCGATTTCATTTCGCTGCACCAATACTACGGCAATCCATCCAACGATTCCGCGAACTTCCTGGCGCTCTCGCTCGGCATGGACAGCTTCATCAACACGGTCATCTCCACCGCCGACTACGTGCAGGCCAAGAAGCGCAGCAAGAAGAAAATCAATCTCTCGTTCGACGAGTGGAACGTCTGGTTCCATTCCCACGCTGCGGACCGCAAGCTCGATCCGTGGCAGATCGCGCCGCCGCAGCTGGAGGACATCTATAACCACGAGGATGCGCTCGTCGTCGGCTGCATGCTCATCAGCTTGCTGAAGCGTGCCGATCGGGTCAAAATGGCGTGTATCGCCCAGCTCGTCAACGTTATCGCGCCAATCATGACGGCAAACGGCGGCGCGGCTTGGAAGCAGACGATCTACTACCCGTACATGCATGCGAGCCTGTTCGGCCGCGGCACAGCGCTCGTGCCGCTGATTCAATCGCCGAAATACGACGCCAAAGATTACACCGACGTTCCTTACCTAGAGTCGGTCGCCGTGCACAACGAAGAGACAGGCGAAGTGACGATCTTCGCCGTCAACCGCAACCTGGAGGAATCGCTCGGCTTCGAAGTCGATCTGCGCAGCTTCGGCGGCTGCAGCCTGATCGAGCACATCGTGCTGGAGAATGACGATCTGAAAGCAGCGAACACGCTGGAAGCGCCGGATCGCGTGAAGCCGCATACGAATGGCAGCGCCCGCGTGGACGGCAGCAAGATCGAAGCATCGCTGCCGAAGGCGTCGTGGAACGTCATTCGCGTGAAACTGGGTTAATCAGATGAACGAAAAGCGCCCGCGGGAATCTCTCCCGCGGGCGCTTCTGCGTTGGAGCGGACGGGCGCTATTTGCGTCCACGCAGCCGCACGACGCGCACCCCGCCGCGCACGGCTGGCCGGCCGCCCATCCCCGCGCCCGCCGCGGGCGGTTCCTGCCACGGCGAAGGCAGCGTCTTCACGCGCGCAAGCCCCGTCCCCGCGGACACGGCCCGCTTCAAGACGGCCGGCGCGAACGAACTGCCGATGAACGCGGCGACCTCGGACCAGTGCCCTTGCTTCATCAGCCAGTAACAAGCCGTGCCGCCGATGAAGTCGTAGACCATCATTTGTTTCAGCATCGACACCGGTATGACGAGCATGACGAACCGAGTCCGCCTGCGTTTGATTGCGATGCTCACGGCAACCTCCCTTTTCATTGCCCGGGCCCCCGAGCCAGTCTACCTCTCACCAGCTTATTCGATATGGGCGTTGTCCCATGTATTCGTGTCGTACAATTCACAAAAGAAGACTATTGTGCGCATAGGCCGCATTATATGTAATAAGCGCAGGGCTTGGCCCTGCAGGGAAGAAGGGAGTGTGCATGACCGTTGAGCGGACTTGCCAAATCGCGCGGGGCGGACAACGACCAAGCGGCCGCGTTGTCGCACAGCGCCGATATTCTGCTGGACTCGAATCTGCATAGCTTGGAGCGATTGGAAGCCGGCGGCCCGATGAAGGTGACCGATTGGAGCGCACTCTCCGTCCGGACGCGACTGATCGTAATACTGGTGGCCGCATCTTCGCTCGCGGCGATTGCTTTCGCCTTGTACGCCGCAATCGCGATCGCCTGAATCTTTGCGGTGAACCCTCAACGCCAAGGCGAACGACCAGCTGAGAAACACATAACAGCCCCGTCCGGTACGATCCGGACGGGGCCTGCGTTACTAACCAAACCTTGTCTACGGCTGCCGTTGCTTAACCAGCTGCTCCTGTGCAAGACGAATCATCTCCCGAACCATCGTCCCGCCGATTTGGCCGCCGATATGTCCGGCCGCCTCCGTGGTCAGATTGCCGTTGCCGCCCTCGCGCGACAGCGGCACGCCAAGCGATTGCGCCACTTCGTATTTGACGTCGTCCGGCCGGCTGGGATCGACCGCGTAACCTTCGCGGCGCATCACTTCCGCCTTGAACGCGGCGAGCCCCTGCTCGGCGCCGGGCACGACATGTTTTCTCCGGTTTCTTCGCGCCATCTTCGCTGCACCTGCCCTTGTCTAAAGGATGTGCTTCTATGTTGCCCGGGCTATCGCGCGAATATGCTACCGGTACCGGAAGGTCAGCGTGACGACGCCGCCGCTGCCGAACGTGCACTCGAACGCCTGCACGGCGCCGGTGCGGAAGACGGGGGCTTTGAGCGGTTCGATATCCTTCGTCGACATGTAGGTCCGCTTGACGGTCAGACTAAGCTCACGGCGCGCGATGGCTTCCTCGACCTTTGCTTCGAATTGCAGCGGATCCTCCGCCAGCAGCTGATTATGCCGATAGTAGTTGTACATCGTCCCGAGCGCCGCGGGAAGACCGTTATCCACCCATTCATGGTCCTGCCGAAGCTCATCGTCCGTCACGTTGAAATAGCCGTAATAGACGCGTCCCTGTTTGTCGGGGACCGGATCGTCCCACGTGACGTCTACGTTGTAATAGTCGCCCTCCAGCCGGATTTTATTCCATGCATGAGGCTCGCCGCCGACCGTACCCGTGACGATATGCGCCTCGATCCCCGACATGTTGAGCAGCAGGTTGGCTGCGTTCGCGTAGCCCTGGCACACCGCGATCCCCTTCACCAGCGCGCCGTAAGCGCTGTAGGAATCGTCGGGAACCGTTCCCTGCTTATAGTTCGCTTCGTCGTATGCGGTATGCAGCACGAGGTAGTCGTGAATAGCCAGCTCTTTCTCGTAATCGCTCATGCCGGGCTCCACGATGTGCTGCAGCGCCTGCTGGGCGGCACGATAGATCTCGCCCAGCCGCCCGCCTGTGGCAACCGGCACGTATCCCCGCTTCACTGCTTCGAGCAGCTCTTCCTCGCTCGAGGCCCTGATCGCACCGTACTGCTCGCGGATCCGGTTCACGATCACGGCAGCCTCCTCGACCGTCGCCGCCCCTTTAGGTCTGAAATACACCAGATCCGCTTGGATGCTCCCCTGCATAAGCCCGCTTGCCGCCATCGCGCCGACAGCTTCCCTCGACCAGCCGGCAATCCGGTCCTCGTCCGCGAACGCCGGGACGGATGCGAGCTTCATTTGTTCCCGAATGCCTGCCTTGCCGATCGCATTGTAAAGGATAAGGGCCATCTGCTCGCGCGTCACCGGCGACTTCGGGTCGAACCTTCCGCTGCTCGCGCCGTTCACGAAGCCCAGCTTATAGCCAAGGGCCGCGTAGAAGTTGCGCGTATCCTTGAACGGATTTGCAACCGGATCGTTCAGCCGCTGATCGGTGAGCGACTCGTAGAGGAGTACGGCCAGCTCTGCGAATTGCTCTCTCGTAATCTTATTGCCGTAACGACCGCTCACCCATGACGGCATTAATTGATGAGCAGCAGCTTCCCTTATATCGTCGGCGGCCCATTCGCTCGGTCCCCGCGGCGCGGCGGCCGCTTGCGGATGCCCTTCTCCCCAAGGCCACGCAATCGCGCACCCCGCCAGGAAAAGCAGCCCCAGCAGCATCGTTGTCGTTCGTATGCGTCCCATCTTTTTGTTATCCATCTCCCATGTTCAATCCGCGCGAGAGCCGCAATGTCTCACTCGCACGCCATAAGTTAAACGCCATCCATAGGAAGAAGTTTCGCGTTAAATAGGAACTTTTTTACAAAAGAAAAGACGGCTATCCAGCCGTCCTCCCTCTGCTTCTTCAAAAACGCCGCGCTCCCGTCTTCAGGCCAGCCAGCCGTTCTTCTCCGCAATGCCGATCGCGTCGATCCGATTCTTCGCCTCCAGCTTCTGAATCGCTTCGGACAAGTAGTTGCGCACCGTCCCCGCGGTCAAATACAGCCGCTTGGCGATATCGCCGGCGCTCAGTCCTTCAGCTGCCAGCTTCAATACCTCTCTCTCCCGCTCCGTGAGCGGATTCTCTGCCTCCCAGAACGTGAGGGCGAGCTCTGGGCTGACCGCCCGGCCGCCCTCGTACACCGACCGAAGTGCGGCCGCCAGCTCCTCGATCGGCGAATCCTTCAACAAGAATCCCTTCGCTCCGGCGCGAATCGCCCGTTGGAAATACCCCGCCCGCGAGAACGTCGTCAAGATGACAACCCGGCAGGACGATTGCTCCGCCTTCAGCCGTTCGGCGACGTCCAGCCCGCTCATAAGCGGCATCTCGATATCAAGCAGACAAATATCCGGCCGTTCCTCGGCGACGAGCGCCAGCGCCTGTTCGCCGTTGGCCGCTTGGCCAACTACCTCGATATCATCCTCCATATCCAGCAGGGCGCTGAGCGCGCCGCGCAGCATCGCCTGATCTTCCGCGATGATCACTCTCATCGTCCGCTTGCACTCCTTTCGACCGCGACCGACTTGGCCACCTTCGGCGCCGTAATCG
Organism: Paenibacillus aurantiacus; assembly: GCF_042431225.1. Taxonomy (NCBI): domain Bacteria; kingdom Bacillati; phylum Bacillota; class Bacilli; order Caryophanales; family Paenibacillaceae; genus Paenibacillus; species Paenibacillus aurantiacus. Next base: position 272,392 of record NZ_JBHMDO010000015.1, read on the forward strand.
ACATTCTTGTCCCCTTGCCTTCGGCTCCGGACTCATATCGTATGCTTCCCTCGATCAGCCGAAGCCGATCCCGCATGCCTTGCAAGCCGCTTCCGCCTTGGCCTGGCGCGACCGGTACCCGCCCGGCCGCCTCCGGCATGCCGACACCGTCGTCCTCGATCGTCAGCACCGTCTTGTCCGCTTCCTCCTGCAGCGCGATGACGCAGCTCCGCGCTCTGCTGTGCTTCACGACGTTGGTCACCGCTTCGCGCAGACACATCCCGAGCAGATTATCGATAATCGGCGAACCGGCCCGCGCGCCGACCTCCCCTTCCGTCCGCAGCTCGATGCCCGCCGCCTCCAAGATGCGCGCCGCGCTCGCCACTTCGCTCTCCAGCGTCACCGCGTTCATCTGGGCGACCAGCTCCCGCACCTGCTTGAGCGCCGCGCGCGAGGTCGACTGAATGTCCCGCACCTCCTGCACCGCCCGCTCGGGGTTCTTGGCGATCAGCTTCTCGGCCAGCTCGCTCTTCAGCGTAATGAGCGAGAGCGTATGGCCGAGCGTATCGTGCAGATCGCGCGAAATCCGCTGCCGCTCTTCCTGACGTGTCAGGCGCGCGATCTCTTCGTTCGCATCGGAGAGCCGCTCACGCAGCTCTCTGGATCTGCGTCCAAGCCGCATCGCGACAGGCATCGAGAACATGACCAGAACGGCCGGCAGCAGCTGGAGCATCTTCTCTGAATCGCTGAACAGCGAATAATATTGGAAGACCGAACCATAGAGCAACAGCAGCACGCTCATGGAGAAGAGCATGTCGCGGCGCGACTTGAGCAGGCCGATCACCGGCGCTGGATAGAAGGCCATGTACAGGAAATTCTCATCGTACCTGAAACAGGCCAACGCCACGAACGCGATTTGCACCATGACGAGCGTCAGCCGTCCGGATTCCTGACGATAGCTTAGTACGTAAATAAAGGCGAAAATCGCCACGAAGCCAAGCCCGATCAGCCGCTCCTCGAGCGGCCGATGGAACAACGTGTAGAGCGGGAAAGCCATATACACAAGCCATACGAGCGTAAAGCTTGCCGGCGGTCCCTCCCGGGGCCGCTCCGAGCGACGAAATCGAAACATGCCGTCACACCGCTTCCTGTTTTTTGATAATATACGACGATACTAGCATAAAGACGATCACGTATGCAGCCAGAATCGCGATGCTCGCCCACTCGACGGCGCCCCCGGCCACGATCCGCCACGCGCCTTGGCCAAGCCGGTTGGTCGGCAGCGCCTCCGCGATATCGCGCATCAGCTTCGGCATCGTCTCCGTCGGCATCCACAGTCCGCCCGCGACCGACATCGCCATGTACACCAGGTTGCTGACCACTTGGACCAGATCCACGTTGCGGATCGTGCCAAGCAGCGTGCCGAGCGACATGAACGCGAACCCGCCGAGCCAAATCCACAGCCCGCTCTCGATCCACTGCCCGGCCGTCAGCTCGACGTCCTTCACGAGCGCGCCCAACAGGAACAAGAACACGATCGTGAAGAGATTAAGCACGCCTTGCGAGACGAGCTTCGCGACGACTTGGGCGTAGCCCGGCAGCGGCGTGATCCGGACGAGCCGGTGCCAGCCCTGCGCCCGTTCTCTGGAGAAGCGGACCGCCAGCGACGTGACGCTCGCGCCGACGACGCCGTACACCGTCATGGACATCAGATAATACGCCTTCCAGTCCGTACCGCCCACTTGCACCGAACCGCCTACCGTCCCGGTGAATATAAAGTAGAATACCGCCGGCATGATAATGGTAAAAATAACGAACCTCCGGTTGCGGACCGTCCGCAGCAGTTCTGCCTTCACCTGCGCGACAAGCGCGGTCATCGTTCCGTTCATTAGCCATCGCTCCTTCAGTTAAAGTTATTTCGCGCTTTGGACCAGCGACTGGAATGCCGCCTCGAGTCCGCCGCTTTGAATTTCGATATCCTTCATCGGTACCTGCCGCCCGATCAGCTCCGCGATCAGAGCGTCTGTGTTCCCGCTGCTTACATGCGCCCGCGGCCCATTCCACTCGACGCCGCTGACGCCGGGAATCGCCAGCAGCGTCTCGTTCGTTACGCCTGCGCCCGGCACGAACGAGATGATCCGTCCAGTCGTCTCCGCCTTGATCTCGCTCGGCGTGCCGTCTGCGACGAGACGCCCGTTGTTGATGACGACGATCCGGTCCGCGATGCTATCCGCCTCTTCGAGATAGTGCGTCGTCAGGACGATCGTGCGCCCGCTGCCGGCCATCGCCCGCACCGTATCCCAGAACACCTTGCGGCTCGTCACGTCCATGCCAACGGTCGGTTCGTCGAGGAACAAGACCTCGGGATCGCCCGCCAGCGCTAGTGCGAAGCCGAGCCGGCGCTGCTGGCCGCCGGAGAGAGAAGCAGCCATTTTATCCCGTTCCTCCTCCAAATTCGCAAACCGGAGCAGCTTCTCGAGCGGCAGCGGATTCGGGTAGTAGCTGCGGAACAAGTTGATCGTCTCCGCCACCTTCAACCCGTCGACGACGCTCACCTCCTGCAGCATGGCGCCGATCCGCGCCCGCACCCCGCGCTCGTTCGGCGATCCGCCGAGCAGCTTCACTTGTCCGCTCGTCGGCTGCTGCAAGCCGAGGATCATCGAGACCGTCGTCGTCTTCCCCGCGCCGTTCGGTCCGAGCAGCGCGACTACGCTGCCCCGCTCAATCGCCAGGGACAGGTTATCGACCGCCCGTTTGCCTTTGAATGCCTTGCTCACTTGCTTCAATTCGATTGCCGCCGCCATCAGGCTTCACGCTCCGTTCATTGGTTTCGCCGTGCGCTTCGCCGCACACGGATCAGGTTATGCAGCTATCGTACCGAATCGGGGGATACGGTAACATGCATGAATAACACCCGTTTCATATGACAGTTGTCATACTGGGACTCAAACCACACCTGCTTAGCGGGCATGCACAAAAAAGGCGATCCTTCGGTCATCAAGAGATGACTGTAAGAATCGCCCTGTTGCCCTTTGCATAGGCGCGCTGCAGATCCGGGGTCAGACCGCGCTTGTAGACACCGTATACGGGGGAAGATTGGTATTCTCTTGATAAAAGTGCTCCACGCAGCTTGCTATGTAACTAATATCTGCTTCACTAAGATGTGTCCCCATGGGCAAGCTCAAGAGCTCGTTGACGTACCTTCTTGATCTATAATTGGCGTACAACATCTCATGTCCTGCGATAAAAGGCTCTTGACTAATAGCCGTTGGATAATGAATACCACATTCCACGCCCGACTTCAAAAGGTGCTCCATCAACTCGTCCCTTCGTTCGCACCGTATTGCATATTGATGGTAGACATGGCGATTCTCCGGCTCGACCATCGGGAGCACGATAGGCTTCACGTCCGCGAAGACTCTTGCATAGACCGCAGCGACCTCGTTACGCGCCTTAATCCAAGATTCCAAATAATCTAACTTGGTCACGAGTACAGCCGCCTGAATGGAGTCCAGCTTGGAATTACGGCCGGTTCGGCGATATTCGTATTTCGATATTCGCCCATGGTCTCGGATCAGCCTGATTTTGTCCGCTAACGCCTCGTCGTTGGTCGTAATAGCCCCTGCGTCGCCGAACGCCCCCAAATTTTTGCTGGGATAGAAGCTAAAGCAGCCTAAGTCTCCGATCGAGCCGGCCATTCGGCCTTTGTACGTTGCACCATGGGCTTGGGCGCTATCTTCAACGACGGCCAGATTATAGGCATCCGCCAATTCCATAATCTTGGTCATAGGGGCCGGATGTCCGTACAAGTGAACGGGTATGATCGCTTTTGTGTCTGGGGTAATTAATCGTTCAAGCTCGTCCGCATTCATCGTCAAATTTGAACCTACATCCGCGATCACTGGTCTCAACCCGACGTTGATAACGGCATTCGCGGTCGCGATGAACGTGCAGTCCGGAATGATCACTTCTGCGTCTTTCGGCAAATCAAGCGCCGCCAAGGCAATCTCCAGCGCATCCGTCCCGTTACCGACCCCAAAGCAGTATTTCACCCCCAGATAGCGGGCGAACTTCTCTTCGAAAGCGAGAACGTCGCTTCCGTTGACAAAGGTATTATCGCGAATGATCGCCGTCATTTTCTCGATGACGTCGCCACTCACCTGCTGGTTGACGGTTGCAATATCCGTTAACTTAATCATGATCGCGACCTGCCCCGATTTGTATAAGTTCGAACCCGCTATTGCGGCACTGTTCTTTCGTCAGCACTCTTCTGCCGTCATAGATGAGCGTTTGGCGCATGCGTTCTTTCAATTGTGCGAGATCAGGCTCGTAGAACTCTTCCCATTCTGTTAGAATCAACAAGGCATCCGCATCGATTACCGCATCGTACTTGCCGGCCGTATACTCGACCGACACCCCCTCCAGCACAATCTGGGCTTTGCGCCGCGCGGCCGGATCGTAAGCGCTTATGGACGCCCCCAGCGCGCTTAATGCATGAATTACGTCGAGGCTTGGCGCCTCCCGCATGTCATCCGTGCCAGGTTTAAACGCCAATCCCCAGACGGCAAAACGGTATCCTGCCAGATCATTCCCGAACCGCCGTATGATGTTCGCGACCAAACGCTGTTTTTGCCTGTCGTTCACGGACTGAACCGCCCTCATGATCGGCACGTCGAGACCGTAAGTGTTGGCCGTCTTGATTAGCGCCTCGATATCTTTCGGGAAACAACTGCCGCCATACCCAATTCCGGCATTCAAAAATCCGCTTCCGATGTTAGGGTCCATACCAACGACATTCCGCACGGAAGCAATATCCGCGCCTACAGCTTCACAAAGATTCGCCAGTTCATTAATCATGGATACTCGTGCCGCCAGCAAATAGTTGGAGGCGTATTTGGCCATCTCCGCCTCCACCGGACTCATGATTTGAATGACCGGATTTTGCAAACCGGACTCGTACAAGCGCACCAATCTGTCTGCAGCACGGGGATCCTTCGTACCGATGACGACCGAATGAGGATGGAGAAAGTCTTGCAAGGCGCAGCCTTGGCGTAAAAATTCCGGATTCATCGCGATGCTGAAGTCGACTTGCTTGCCAAGTTTGGCCGCCGCATGCCGTATGACGCGTTCCAGTCGCGCCGTTGTACCGGCCGGGACCGTAGACTTGACAACAATGACCGTGTCGTTCGGAATGACAGCCCCTAATTCTTCGCACACGTTAAGCAGGCTGGAGAGATCAGCGATTCCATGTTTAACGGAGGGAGTCGGCAAACAGAGGAAAATCAATTTCGCGGATTCTAGGACATCGGATAACCTGGAGTGAAACGAGAGCCGTCCATCGTGAACGCCTTGTTGTACCAACTCGTGAAGACCTTCTTCGTATATATCAACCTGCTCGGCTTCGAACTGCCTCAGCTTGCTCTCGTTATTCTCGACGCAATACACCCTGCAGCCGAAACTAGCGAAAGACGCGGCGGCAACCAAACCGACATATCCTGCTCCGATAACGACAATATCCACCTTTATTTCTCCTTATGTTGTAGTCATATTTAGTGCCAACGCACCTTTCGGGTTGGCACCTAACGCTTGCATTCTCAACCCCATAGGTAAGCGCACCTCCCCCTCGCTATATTGTGATACAAATTGTATACACCAATAAGTGGAAAAGGTTTCAGGGTCTAACGGACTATTTTCGTTTCCTGAAACTTGAAGTTGCGTTTTCATCGCGTTTCCTGTAAACTATTGATTTGTAGTACAAGTAACCCCTTATTATTTCCTCAATTAGGATTATTGGATTTATCTCACAATTCCTCACATCCGAACACCATTCCTTTTTATTCAAACGGCTGCAAGAAGGAACACGGATTCACACTGGCGCGGTCTTCGGAACCGCAAGGACGATTGAGAGGTTAGGGCTTTCGTTGTTTTCGTGCAAGACATGACATTACGGAAAACATGAGCGGTTACGCTACCATATATGGCGCAGGCAAGCGCATAAATGCACAAAGACCCTCGTTTCTTCGCGAAACGAGGGTCGTCTAATTTCATTATCTTCAAGCGCCGCGGCCGATGGTCGCCATCCCGCGCTTGTTCGTCAGCGCAGACGCTAACGTGGCCGCTCCGAGCCCCAGCCCGATCAAGAAGCAAAGTCCTGCCGCGATCGGCAGCGCCGACCATTCCAAGACCGGGTGGCCGATCATCGTTTGCCAGCCCATGAGAAGCAATCCGATCCCGTACGACAAACCCGCGGTGTGCACGACGCCCTGTCGAACGCGGGCCGACCACGGCGTGCGCAGCGTCAGCCAGGCGATGATCGGGTGCGCCTGCAGCGCGTGGAAGCCCAGGCCGTGCAGCCAGATGATATTCCCCTCCGCTCCGACGTAACGGCCGAGATTGAGCGAGATCCAGATTCCCGCGCCGAAGGAGATCATGACCGCCGCCATCGTATATCGAAGCGCCAGTGTCAGCTCCGGATGCCGTTCATACGTGCGGCGCCGGAAGAAATACGTCGCGAATACCACATAGAAAACCACCAGCAGCATCGCGACAGTTGCAAACACATTACCGACTGCGGCATCGAAAGCCTCGGTACTATTCGTGAACCGGGGATTGATGCCCCTTGCGTTCTGCACCGTCTCCGCCGCGTACGAATACAACGCCAGCACAATATACGACCACCGGAAGAATGCGCGCATTCTTCCGCCCATGCCCGCCAGCGGCATAACCGCCGCGGTCGATAGGATGAAGAGGCCAAGAGCTCCATCGAACGAGAACGCGTTCCTCATATTGCCCTCCGCCCCGACCTCCGCTCCGCTGACCAGCGTCCAAATCCCGCATATAGCCGCCAATACGAAGCCTAACAGCCCAACGCCGACCAACCATTTTTCCCCCGTGAAGAACGTCGCTTTCGCGTTGTTCCCCCGCGTCCCTCCCGTTCGCGCTTTCATCGCTTCTACCACCCTTCGCCGATTGGATACCCTCATTCTAGAGGAAGGATATGGATGGGCACGACGGGCGGCGGACGGAGCGCGGACTGGACTTAAGTGACGCCATCTCCCTCCGTCCCCGGAAGGAGCGCGCAAGAACGGAAGACGGAGCCTGCCGTGGTCGTCTGGGTATCGACATCAATGTCACGGTTAGCGGCCCCGCAATGAACGATCGCACGAAAAGCCCCCTCCGGCAATGAACCGAAGGAGGCAGTACTATATTATCCGGAGTAATAGGGCAGATTCGCATTCAGGTCGCGCCGTCTAAGTGGTCAAGCTATCATCGGTTCAGCCCCATTGCTTCAATGACCCCCTTATATCGGATAGTGCACAGGTACGAAGTAGGTCACATAACCTCGATAGCCGCTTGGGAAGGCGTAATCGGTTGACCGCCAACAGGACGGGTGCCATGGCGTGAAAGCACACCAAGGCGGTCTCGGCGTGCCGCCACCGCCCGGGAACGGCGGGAACGGAGGTTGAGGCGGCTGTGGCTGCGGCTGTACTTGCTGCGGGAGTGTCGGCCCCAAGTATTGAATGCCGACCAAGTCCTGGTTGCTCACCTGGGTGAACTGGAAGCTGCCGTCAGGATTGACGATATTAATCGAAACGGTGCCGCTGCCCAGATCGGCGCCAGGCGCCGGCGGCGTGAAGGCAATCAGCTGCCACGTTACCAGACCGAAGCCCGGAATACTGGAGCGGAAGAAATGGCCTACGCGGCCGTTCAGAATTTGTTGGTTAATGACTTGCGGGTTAATGAACTGCGGCGTGATCGACAAACGAATCGTTCCCTTCATCGTGAAATTCACTCCATACAGGTGTACGCCCATCGGCTTGTATGGGTGAATTGTCTCCGCTCCAGCCCAGAACGTCCCGTCAGGTCCGCTCCTATCCTGCTGCAGCGGCACGCGCGGCTGGCACAGACAAGCATCGCGCCCGACCTACCCGTCCGCCCGACCCACCTCGCGGTAAGCATCGATGAACGCCTGCGATGCTTTGGTCAGCCTGCCGTTCTGCAATCCGATCAGTCCGCTCAGCGCGGGCGCCGGGTTACCCTCCAGCTCGAATTTGCGGAAAGGGACGCCCCTGTGCAGTTTGACGACCGTCTCGGGCACGATCGTCGCGCCGAAGCCCGTCGAGACGAGCTGCATAAGCGTCGTCATGTCCGAGCATTCGCAGACGATGTTCGGCGACAGGCCGCGTTTAACGAATTCGTCGCGAATCATTTGATTGATGCCAAGCCCTTCCGTGCTGGGCACAATGAGCGGATAATGTTCGATGCGGCCAAAAGAGATGGAGCCGCCCGTCTCTTCGATATCGTAGCCGCCGACGAAATAATAGGGCTCCGACTTTACGTAATGCAGCGTGAATCCGCTTAGTTCAAGCGGCAGCCGGACGATCGCCAGATCCAGCACCCGCTCCCGGACCAGGTGGCACAGCTGGGACGAATCGTTCTGCTGGATGCTGAACGTGAATTGCGGGTAACTCTGCTGGAAGAGGCGCAGAATGCGAGGCAGGCGCTCGTCCGACAACGTGTTAACCCCGATCGACAGCCGGCCGGTCCAGCCTTGGCGGATCGCCTGGATTTCCTCCTCCGCTTCTTGCAGCGAGGCAATGATTCGGGTCGCATGGCGATACAAGGCCCGCCCTTCATCAGTTAGCTGCATCCCTCGGCCTTCCCGCTCGAACAGCGCCGCGCCCAGCTCCTGCTCCATCGCCTTCAGCTGCTGGGACAGCGGCGGCTGTGCCATATGAAGTCGTTTGGCCGCCGCCGTAATCTGCCCTTCCTCCACGATCGCCACGAAGTACCGCAGCTGCTTGATGTCCATGTACGATCCCCCTTCCCATCCCAATCCATATGAAAAAGATATGATAGACAGATGATTTTCATACTTTCTATATCTCACACCCCATGTTACCATGTGGGCTGACATCAGAGAGAACTTATTTAGGAGGAATGCGCCATGAATAGCGGGCGTATAACGCCGAAAGTCGCATTAGCCGGCGTACAATGGATGTTCTTCATCCTCGCCAATACCATCGTCGTGCCGATTACGCTTGGCCAGCTATTCGGACTGCCGCCCGGACAAATCGCGTTCACGCTGCAAATATCGTGTATTTTGACCGGCGCCGTCTGCATCCTGCAGGCGCTCGCCGGCCACCGCTTCGCGATCATGGACGGTCCTTCGGGCGTCTGGTGGGGCGTGACGCTCAGTCTCGTCGCGGCCGCTTCCGCGAGCGGCACGCCGATCGCCGAGATCGGCGGCGGACTCGCGGCCGGCTTCATGCTGGCCGGCTTGCTCATGGTCGTGCTCGGCGGCCTTGGATTCAGCCGCCAGCTGACGAAGTTGTTCACGCCGGTCGTGATGAGCATATCGCTGTTCCTGCTCGCCGTGCAGCTCATTATGCACTTCTTCGAAGGCATGCTCGACATTCAGCCCAGCGGCCACATGAACGGACCGGTGGCCGCCTTGTCCGTCGGCATCGCGGTGCTCGTCGGCATCCTGAGCGTCAAAGGCCGCGGCCCGCTCGCCAACTTCTCCATGCTGATCGGCATCACGGCCGGCTGGCTCGCGTACGAGCTGCTGTTCCCTTCCGCCGGCGGCCCAGCCGCCGTGCAAGCAGCGAGCGCGACGCCGCTGTTCCCTTGGGGAGCGCCTCGCTTGGACGCGGGCATTCTGCTCGCTTCGTTCATCGTCGGCCTCATCAACATGTCCAACACCGTCACGGCGCTGCATACGACCGGCCGATTATACGGCCAACCGCCGACGGATGGGCAGCACCGGCGCTCCTTCCTTATCACGGGGCTGTCGTCGATGATCGCCCCGCTGTTCGGCCAGCTGCCCTTCGGCACGTTCGTCTCCTCGCTCGGGCTGCTGGAGAGCACGCGCATCCTGCACCGGCAGGCGCTTGCCATTGGCGGCGCATTGTTCCTGGCGCTCGGCCTCGTGCCGCAGCTGGGCCAATGGTTCGCCGCATTGCCGATCAGCGTCGGCAGCGCGGTACTGTTCATCGCTTACCTGCAGATGTTCGGCACCGCGTTCCGCGCCATTCAAGGCCAAGGCATCGATGCCCGCGGCTTCTACCGGATCGCCGTGCCGCTGCTGCTCGGCATCAGCATCATGAACACGCCGGCCTCCGTATTCGCCGAGCTGCCGCTGTTCCTCCGTCCGCTCGTCGGCAACGGACTCGTCGTCGGCATTCTCGTCTCGGTCGCGCTGGAGTTTCTCGCCCGTCGGGCCGCGCAAGCAGAGGCCCGGCTTCCGGGCGTGGGGGCAGAGCCATTGAAGATGGATGGTTAATGTATGGCAAACTAAAAAACACAGCGCTTCGGAACGAATCGAAACGCTGTGTTTTTATTATTCTAACCTTTCCTATGCTTAAACCTTCACGCCCTTAACCTTTCGCCAGCTTCGCCGCCAGCTGTTCCACCATGTAATGGCTGCCCAGCACCTGGTCCGCGCGAATCGCGCAGCGCGATGGATCGGCGAGCGAGTCGAGCACATGCTGGACGACGCCCTCGAAGCCGCGGCGCTTCAGATGCGAGTCCCAACCGCCGAAAGCAAGCGAACGGCTGCCGGCCGCCGCGTCGAACAACACTGCCCGCTCCAAATCTTCCACGATCGCCGACCGGCCGCCGCCGTGCAGTTCAACCCGTTCGGCATCCGCGCCGGCAGCGCGGTCCATCGAGAACGTGCCTGCGCACTGCCGGCCGACCGCGCCCTGCAGCATGCCGAAGACAGAGCGCAGATAGCCCTCGCCGTCCGCCGCGATCGATGCGCCCGCCAGTTCCGGATCAGCGCCTTCGTCGCCGCCGCACAGCCACATCGCCAGGTCGATGCCGTGAATCGCGTCGTCATAGAGCGTTTCCTTCACGCTGCGCTTCTGCGGCTTCGTCCGGTTCTTCTGGACGATGACCGTCGCCGCGCCGCCCGCTTCCGCCATCCAGCTCCGCGCTTGCGCGATCATCGGCGCGTATCGCCGGTTGAACCCGACGGCCAGCAGTCTGCCCTGGCGCTTCGCCTCGGCCGCCATCTCCTCGGACTGCCCGATATCGCAGGACAGCGGCTTGTCCACGTAGACGTGAATCCCTTCGGCCAGACAGCGCATCACGATGTCATAATGCGTCTGTGTCGCGCTGTGAACGAAGACCAGCTCCGGCCGCTGCTCCAGCAGCGCCTCCAGCCGGTCGTAACGACCTTCGATCCGGTACGGATCGGCGGCAGCCTGTACGGAAGCCAGCGTCCGGCTCATCAGACCGACGATCTCCACCTGCGGATGAACGCCCAGAATCGGCAAATACGCCTTGCGCGCGATATCCCCGATCCCGACGATTCCGACTTGAATCCGTTTCTCTCCCATCGCTCTCGCTCCCTCTCTAAACCTACTGCCAGCATAGCACGAACCACCTCGCCCGACAAAAAAAGAAACCTTCGCGCCCGGACGACGGGGACGAAGGTTTACTCGGCTTCCATGCTTTTCGGTTGTCTTAAGACCATCGCCTGCAGCGAAGGCATCCGCTTCTCCAGCCAATGAACGCCCATCAGCAAGAGCGTCAGCCCCGCCAGCGAGCAGCCTACGAGCACCGGCACATGCCATGCCGCAACCGCCCCGGAGAAGAACGGGATGAACGAGACGGCGAGCACCGGCGGCGCGTTCAGCTTCATGAGATGTATGAGCTGAATGACGATCAGCGTATTCAAGAACAGCGCCGCGATACCGGGCACGTAGTTGAAGATAACCGTTCCGACCAGCGTAGCGATAAAAGCGCCCAGCGCAATCCGCGCGATGCCTCGGTAATCGGTGCGGGACATGAACAGGAAGCAGAACGCCCCGAGCGCCGGATAGAAGAGCATCCGGAGCGAAGGAATATGATGGGCAACCCAATAAATAAGCGCGACGTAGCCGCAAATGGCCCACACGCGCAGATTGAAATGAAACATGTTCGGCCAACACTCCATTGTAACATGTAGTGTCAGGTTAAACCCGACCATTGACCATTCTACTCCCCGTAGTCCGATGCGTCAATCGCTAATTATGCGAGCTTATCCGAACCGTGTGCGGCATGCATCCATGCGTACTCACCATACATCGAGCCGACTTTCGTCACTTGGAAATAACCCCCGGCTTAGCTTCATTCGAACTAATCTCTCGAATCGCGTATAATAGGACCATAGACACTCGTAGAAAGAAGGCTTCGGATTGCGCAAACGCATAGTATTAACCGGACTGCTCTGCGCCTTGTTCATGCAGGTCGCTCCGATTCCCGGTCACTCGGAGAGCGGCCCGTTGGCTACGGGGTTGAAGAACTACCGGCTGCCTGCAGCGGGAGGCGACCTCTCGGCCAGTCTGCTCGGCGCGGACAAGTTCCAGGTCGCATGGCGAGTTGCGGCAGGCGACCCGAACTGGCCGCTTCGCGTTGCGGCAGACGGCACGTTCTTATATTCGAAGGCCGGGAACATCGCTGGACTGCTCCCTTCGGGCGAGTCAGTGACTCCAGACGGAACGGCCGCGCTCGTCGCATCCACGCCTCGCGCGGGCATCGCGTTCGGTCCAAGCTCCATCGTCTCCACTGTTCGCGGCCAAGCATGGACCTATCCTCTCGCGGACGGAACATCCCCGCTCCCCGGCTCCCTTCAGACGGATGCTTCGGGTAATTTGTACGCGCAGGACCAATCCGGCGGCTGGTACTCGCTCACCGCGCAGGGCCAACTTCGCTACCGGCTCCAAATCGCGTTACCGGCAGGCAGCCGCATGTCATGTAAAGTCGCGCCTTCCGGCGACGCGGCGTGCCAATCCGGCCTGCTGGGCATCATCGGCATCCGGGAGAAGAACGCTGCGCCACGCGTGCTGATCGATGGACGGGAGCAATTTTACGGACAACGGCCTTTCATTCGCAGCGGCGTGACGCTCGTTCCCCTTCGCGGCATATTCGAAGGACTGAAGGCCGATGTTCGATGGAATGCGGACAGCGGCACTATTACCGCTTCGCGAGACGGCGTCGTCGTCAAGCTGACCGTCGGGAGCGCGGGGGCCAAGATCGGCTCGCGCACCATCGCCCTTTCCCAGCCGCCCGTGATCGTGAACTCGGCCGTATTCGTGCCCTTGCGGTTTATTGGCGAGTCGCTGGGCGCGACTGTAATCTGGGAGAAGACATCGACGATCCAGATTTTCTCGCCATAATCCGGGCTTGTGCCCCGCTTAGCGAATTCTGAGGAGGAAACAACTTGATTCATCATCGCAGCTTCAAAATCGCCGCCCTCATTGTCGTACTGCTGCTTCTGCTCGCCGTCGCGATTCGTCAACTTTTCGCGGAAGACCCGGTCCAGCGGCAATCGTTCGTCCCCATCGAGACCACCCAGGTGCTCAACAACCCATTCATGGGGTTCGTGGCGGACGCCCGTTACGATACCGCTACCCAGCCGGTCCGTCTCGCGCATGTGAATCTGACGTGGGCGGATCTCGAGCCGCTCAAAGGCCAATATGCCTTCACCGAGATCGAGCGCAAATTCAATTTCGAACGCTGGCGGGCGCAGGGGGTTAGGCTGGTCGTTCGCATCATATTGGATTACCCTCGCGACACGGCCCATAAGGATATTCCCGATTGGCTGTATGAGGAGACCCGTAAGCGCGGCACCGCCTACAATACGGAGTATGGGCGTGGATTCAGTCCTGATTATACGAACCCGGTACTCATTCAATACCACCGGGAGCTGATCAAGCAGGTGGCGGCACGCTACAACGACGACCCTTTGATCGCCTTCGTACAAATCGGCAGCGTCGGACACTGGGGCGAGTGGCATACGTATGACGGGGATGTCGTCGCCAAGCATATCCCATTCCCGACTCATAACGTCACCGATCAGTATGTACAGCCTTACGTCGACTATTTTACGGACAAGCCGCTTCTTATGCGCCGGCCGCATGAAATCGCGCTGCGTAATGGCATGGGTCTGTTCAATGACTCCTTCGGCAGGGAAGACGCGACGATGGAGGAAGGAATGCTCGGCTGGTACACGAAAGGCTATACGAACTGGCTTACCGACGAAGAGGAGCCCGCCATGCCGGATTTCTGGACAAAGGCGCCGAGCGGCGGGGAGTTCGCCGGAACGTCGGGACTGCTCTCGGATGGCAGCATTGAGGAAGCGATCCGCGAGGCCAAAGCAACCCATGTCTCTTGGCTCGGTCCTTTCGCGCCGACGACAGAGCCCGCTGGTGGGGCTATGCAGCGCAATATCGACCGCTTCCTGACGACGATCGGCTATCGTTTCGTCATTGCGGAAGAATCCCATGAGGAAGAGGCACAGCCGGGCGGCAAGTTGAAGGTCGAACTCAGCGTGAACAACCGCGGCGTAGCACCCTTCTATTTCGATTGGCCATTGGAATTGTCTCTGGCCGACGACAATGGCAGCATCCGTACTTCGGTGAAGACTAGCGCGGATATTCGAACTTGGCTCCCCGGCGTCTCGCAAGTCTCGTCCGAGCTGCCTGTCCCGAACAATCTGCCTCCAGGTGAATATACCGTGACGGCCGCGATTTTAGACCCTGATACGGGAGTCCCAGGCGTCGATTTCGCGATCGAGGGCAGAAGAACAGACGGACGTTTTTCCCTGGGTACCGTGACGATTACCGGCGAATAAAGGCATACACCGCCTAAGATTGGGATTGAACATGGCCTTTAACCCTTATTTTCCATATAAATAGTTCTTAATGACTACCTGTTTTACGTTACTATTCGTCACATTAGTCTCTAAGACTCATGTTAGAATTTGCTGGAATATATTATCTTTACTTTAGAAAACCGAAAAGGCAAACCTGGGGAAACCCAGTGACGCAAAACTATAGGGGCTTCCGCCGCATGCCGGCGATGCCAGCCAGTTACCGAAGTTGTATCGGACCTGTACACCGACAGATCCCGGACAACCCGGGATCTGTTTTCTTTTCTATTCATTACATAGAAGAGGGTGCATGGTCATGATGAAAACAAAAAATTGGTTTATCGCTTTGCTCGCATTGATGTTCCTGGTTACGACGCAACCGGTCGGCGCTTCCGCGGAATCCTATTCCAGCGGAACCGGCAGCAAGCTGCTCATCTACTACGCGACGCCGAAACTGATCAATAACGTGCGCGACGATGCCGCGGCTGCCGCGATTTTCGCCAAATACGACTACGTCGTACTCGGCGCGGGTCTGGAAAGCCCCTCCCATGCTTATAACGTTTCGACACGGAATATTATCGGCCTGGCGAAATCGATTCACCCGTCCATGAAATTTTTCGGTTATGTCGACTTGGGCGTGACCACGTATAACTACACCATCGATGTCATGCAGACGAAAGTCACGCAGTGGAAGAGCATGGGAGTAAGCGGTATTTTCCTTGACGACGCCGGCTACGATTTCCAAACGCCGCGCGCCCGCCTCAACCTGATGCTGGACTACCTGCACAGCAACCAGCTTAGCGGTTTCGTGAATGCCTGGAAGCCCGAAGACGTGATGGGCAGCGAAGTGAACGCCGCCTACAACCCAAGCGGCATTGCCACTCGCATGGGTCCTAACGATTACTACTTGCTGGAGAGCTTCATTCTTAATACGGTAACGAGCTCCTCCACTTACGTGAGCAATAGCGGTTATGCGATTGGGAAGTACATCAAACAACGCGGCGATAAAGCCATGAATTATAAGAAAACGCTCGGCGTTAAAATGATGGCAATCAACGTCGTAGATTATGTAACGCGTACGGATGCGCAAATTCGCAAGTATTTCGAGATGATGGAAGTAGGCTCGCTGCTGTTCGGCCTGGATGGATACGGCCTAAGCGCCGCCAACTATAGCGCAAGCGGCACGAACCGCTTCTTAGTTAAGGATCATGCTTACAATCCGAACTACAAGACACTCGTATCCAGTTCATCCAGCTATACAACTAACGCCACGCTGACCGAGTTCAAGCGTGCGGGTTATACGATCCATAACGAACCGAGTTCGCACTGGTGGAACTTCCGTCAATAGTAACCAGCGTTAGCTTAAGACAAATAAAGAACCGTCCATCGACGATCGCGTCGATGGACGGTTCTTTTGTTTATCCTGCATATGCGCCAGTTATACGCGCACCGCGCATAATAGCCGATTGCCGATGGTTCACGGCGCGTAATCGCCATTGTAGCTAACCAAAACCGCGTCTTTCACGCCGTCGATCGCGGAGATTTCGCTGACGAAGGCGGTATTGTCATCCCGCAGCCGAAGTTCAACCGTCATTTCGGTCTGGTCTTTGCGAACGGTTTTCGATTTCAACACATACTTCATTTTACGCAGCACAATTTTCACCTGATCGCTGGCACGCTCTTCGTAATTGACGATGAGCAGGTATGGAGCGTCTTTTCTTTTGCGCTTCGACAAGAAGAATAGCACGGCACTGATCGCGAGAGAACCGATTATCGCAATCGGGTAGATCTTGGCGCCAGTCGCGATTCCGACCGTAATGGCCCAGAACATGAACATGATGTCGAGCGGATCTTTCACGGCCGTCCGGAAACGAACGATACTGAGCGCGCCGACCATGCCGAGCGAGAGCACGATATTGGTGCTGATCGTCATGATGACAATCGTCGTCAGCATCGTCATAATGACGAAAGTCAGGTTGTAGTTGTGGCTATACACGACGCCTCGGAACGTCTTGTAGTACGTCCAATAAATAAACATGCCGAGCACGAAGGAAATGAGCAGCCCGATGACGATCTCGAGGATCGACACCTGCTTGAAGGCTTCCATTTCTATTATGCTTTTCTTGAATACTTCTTGAAAATTCAGTTGATCTCCCATGTTGGCAATTGCTCCCCCTGACGCTAGTCCGCGTAACTTTTTCTTCTTTCTCTGCAGATGACATACTTGGAAATGGTAGAACGATTCGCGGCAGACATCTGGATCAAGCCATACACGAAATCCGGAAGAAACTGATTGTACTTCACTTCCAATATCGTCTTCGGCCCTTCGATCGACTCCACCATCGGCAAGTTCGGATCAAAAATATCGAGCGACTGAATGCTTCCCTTCAGGCTCTTATCGAACGTAATCCGCACGTCGCTGACCGGGAAAATGTACGCTTCCCGCTGGTAATCCACGACAACTGCCGGTTTAAGCAAGCCATGCTTGTTGTCGAAATAGAAATCGCGCGCCAGCGGGCTCTCTGAATTCCGCAGAAACTCCCAGTCCCCTGCGATAATGCGGTCGTACTCTTCCCTGGTCATGCTGGCCGACTCTTTGGCGATATATTCGTGATACTTACTCTTGCGTTCCAGCTTAATCACGCGGTCACTCTTGTTATAGATGCGAATCCGGTATTTCTTCCGTTGAAAGATGCCGTCGTTCTTGTCGTTAAGCGCCGCCTCATGCATATTGTCGAAATAGAGGCTGCGAATATGGTAACCATCTCGTCCGATTGAGTTCTTGTCCATGGTCAACACGGCGCCAACCCGCTCGCGCAATCCCAAATATTCATGATAATGAATGTAATACTTCATTTCGTGGCGGAGCTTCTTGCCGGCGAATTGCATGCCCTCACGCTGCCTTTCCTCGCTGATCCTCATGTAGTCCGTACTTCTGGAGATCGCGGTCGCTAAGATCGAACTGCTGCTTGAGCTGTGCGATAAGTGCCCGACTGAGGCCGCGATGCATAATCCTTGCGCTTTCTCGTTTGCTGGAGCCAATCTTCAACCGATCCGCCCCATCTTTCCAGATGCGGGACGCCATCAGCCGCCTTTTAGTCCACATAGAAGTCTTTCACGCCGAAAAACTCTTCCCCATCCACGTCCTGGTACATATCGAATGCCGTAACGTCGTTCCCCTTGCTGTCCTTCGACAGCACTTTGAGGAAGTAGTGGCCTTTGGCCAGTTTATCCACTGAAATTGAATTCCATTGGTAATTTTCCTTTTTGACGATCGGCCGCGCGAAACTCGGCTCTTTGGCGAGCATGAACGTATACGTCAAATCATCGCCCTGCAAATCATAGGAAGCATCCCATCGGAATTCCCACTTGCCGTCTTTCAGCTCCGGCTCCCCAAGGAAGAACGGCATCGGGTTCTCCAGCGCCTTCAGAAAATTTTGCTCATTGACGACCGGCAATTGCTTCATCCGGTCCACTTCATTGTTCCACTTGGCATACGGATAGTGCAAGGTCGTCAGATCCGGTACCCGTCTGACATATTGATTCACGATCGGCTTATAAAGATCGATGAGCGCGGTCGTTTTCTCGGGGCTGAAGTAGGTTTTGACCTCCTCCATTTTGGCGAGAAGCTGCTGCACATTGGCTGGATCCTTAAAGAATCGGTTCTGCAGCTTGCTGCCCCAATAGTTTGCGATCCCGCGCTGCCATTTCGCCCGTCCGCCATCGTCGATGCCCTCGAACTCGTTATAGCCCCATGCTCCGTCGTAGTCCCAAGGAAGGAAGAACCACTTCTCCGAGTTGAGCGGCGAATACAAGTAGAAGTTCTGCGTATTCGTATCGATGTCATCCGTCAAAATATTGATGCTCATCCAAGTCAAGAAATTGTCCCGATCGAAATAGCGATCGAATACGTCGTTGATGTCCAATGACAAATTATTGACGTCGTCTAGCATGGCAAGCAGCTTGGTGTTGTCCTCGTTGCCCTTCACTTCCATAATGCTTTGGAACTTGGCGTCGTTGTACTCCGGATCATCCTTCGCCTTCAATGCATCTGGATAACGAAGAAACTCGAAGTTGGTAGCCTTGTACAAATGCCCGTTCGGATCCAAACCGTGCGACTTCAGAAACTTCTTGTTCGGCTGTTCGATCTGGGTGTACAATCCGTAATCCTGATAGCCTGCTATGCTGCTCGTCAGGTCTTTTACGTGCAAATGCACGAATTGCGTCCGCAAGCTCGTGAAATCCGGCACCTGCCTAAACAAGTCGAAGCTGAGCTTGTTACGCATCCGGGTAAAATCATAGGCATGCTTAATCAAGTTAACCGTGGTTTGGCCTCGCCACAGGCCCGCTTGATCATATAATTTCAGCTTGTAGGCTTTCTGGTCAGCCCGTATCGATGAGTTGCCGCGCAGACTGATCTCGGCATTCGGATGCGTTGCGCCGTACCCGAAGGAACCTGACTTAGCGCCATTGTCATCGCCTTCTTGCAAGATGACTTCCATCGTCTTATCTTCCGTATTCTCCGCCTTGCTGTTGATGCTATTCAATTGCTTCCACGTGATCGGATGCTCCGCCGTCAAGTTCGTATCCGAGACCGTGATATAAAAATCCACCACGGTACCCGGCTGATCGTCCGCGTACACGGAGCGATCCTCAACCAACTTCGTGCTGTACGCCGCCGCCAGTTCGATCTTGCTGTCTGGCGTCTCTACGCTCGCATTCGCCGCTTCTTCCGTCTCCGTCGTTGCGCAGCCGCTCATAAGTCCGACCAATAACGCTCCCGTACAGCAGGCGATGATGCCTTTCTTTCTTATATTCATGTTCTCCTCCTACAAAAAAACGCTCTTCTTGTCCTACTCGTCTACCGAATGATTGTGTTTCAGAATGCGCGTATAACGGTTGTCGTACTCTTTGGCAATCAGCGGCTGAGCGCTGAACGTGTAATAGTTGAGATTGCGCAGCAGGTAGATCAGCCGCGCTAGTGCAAACAGCAGCGTTATGAAAGCGGCGACGAAGAAGGAAAGGCCCTGCTCGCCCATGAACACCGACAGGATCGTGAACAGCGTGTTGAGCAGCAGGAATGCCGCCGACAGCAGCAATACGCCTTTGCGATCATCGAAATAGAGCAGAATGAGCGTGACGATCGTGAAAATAATATACGAATAAAAGCCCATAACCAAAATGTTATATACGTCGATCTGCGCCGAGGTGAAACCGATAAGCGGCAGGAAACGAATCCCCATCGCGATCGCCATGATCGAGAAGAACAGCTGCACCCCCATAATAATGGAAAGCTGCTGGGAGATGATCTGATAGATCGATTTTCTCGCCCCGTCGATCTCCGAGATCGACCCGCGCGACAGAATCGCCGAGTAGTACGACTTGAACCTTGGATAGAAGGCCGTCTCCAAACCGACTGCGAAGAGAATCAGCGTCGGCACTGCCGAAATAAAGCTATAGAACACGGCGATATCGTACTCCGGCGCCATCCGGAAATAGCCCGCCACCTTATGGCCGGCCGGGCCGAACCATTGAATGAACTGATGGGAGTAGAGGCCGAGTCCGTTGAGCGCCCCGATCGCGATCAGCGAAGGGTACTTCTTCAAGAAGGCGAAGAACGAGAAGCTCGGCATCGTCTTCTCCGTGCGGAAGAACCGTTCCACTTGATACATCAGCATCCCGGCCGTTACGGCGAACCCGAGATCGACCGCGAACAGAATTGCGCCGATATGCGGCTTCTCGTAGCCGAACAGCACGGCCAGCACGAGCAAAATCGAAATGACCGCTCCGATGGCGAACGCCCACCCGATCTTGCGGTAATCCTTCATCGCGGAAATAAAGATGTTCATGTTCCAAATCGTCAGCAGCAGCATGTATAGAAGGAACATGGCCAATTTGAGCGAGAACGGCAGCCCGAGGGTCATTAAGTAGATGATCGCGGGAATGCCCCCGACAATGTAATTAATGATGATGACGCCATAGAACGAAGACAGCAGCGCGTGAACATAGCCCATATAGATAAAATCGGACACGACTCGCGTCACGAACATGGACGTTAAATTCGCGATGATATAAGAAAACGTAAACGCGTAGACGACGGAGGCCAGGAATAGCTCACGGTCGACATAGGAGACGCCGAACTGAAGCAGCAGCACCTGAATGACCATGACGAGCAGGATACAGGCGAGCATCGGCCCGATCGTGACGACCGAGGAATACGTGAAAGCCTTCGCTTTATTGACTAATCCTTCTTTGTCGAATAGCTTCTTTAATTCAAACCCGATACCGGCCATTTTCGCTTCTCCCCGTGTGTGTGGTATAACGTTTTGTAATTGTCGATGAACGCCTCGTTCGTATATTGACTCCGTACGCGATTAAGTCCGTTCATCCCCATCTCGCGGCGCTGCCGCTCGCTGCGGCACATGGAGACGATCGCTTGTCCGACCTGCTCGTAATTCATGACTGGCACGACATAGCCCGCTGTGCCGAACTCGTCGTTCACGCCATAGAGCAGCTCCTTGCAGCTTCCTACGTCGGTCGTGACGAACGGTTTGCCCGCCGCCATGCCTTCCAGAACGGCCAGCGGCTGCCCTTCGCTAATGCTCGTGAGGACAAGAATATCCATCTTATTAATATAATCTTTGATATTGATGCTGCCAGTGAACACGACGTCCTGCAGTTGAAGCGACTCTACCAGCGCTTTGCATTCCTCGTAATACTCGAGATCTTCCTCGTAAGGGCCCATGATGAAGAACTTCGCATCCGGCACCTCGTATTTGACGATCTGGAAGCTTTGGATCATCGTCTTGATATCTTTGATCGGCACGACGCGCACCAGACCGCCGATCCAGACCGGTTCACCCTCCGGCTTGGCCGGAAGCCCTTGGAAATCTTCGACGCGCACGCCGTTCGGCATTATCCGGATTTTCTCCGCCTCGCACCCCAGCTCGATCTGAATCTCGCGATTCCGGTTGAACAGCGTAACGACCTCGTCCGCATACTGATACGCGCAGGAAGATAGCGTGTAGAAATATTCGATCCATACGTCCTTAAAGTAACCTTTGACCCAATCCGCCTTGATGATCTCTTCCTCCCGCTCCCGGGAGTAGATACCGTGCTCGGTTAGAATCATCGGCTTGTCGTACATGTATTTGCCTAAGCTCGCGATGACGCCTGCATAGCCGGTGGACACTGCATGGTACACGTCGGCCTCCGGGATCGTGCCGCTAATGGTCAACAGCAGCGGGAGAATCATCGAGCGCACCGTCCAGAACATCTCGTTAAATGGAATCTGCGCGTATTTCTCCGCGCATAGCTCGCTCATGATATCGAAGTAGTCCTTGCTCATCAGGAAGTTAGAAGCATTATCAAGCTTAGGATTGCGCAGCACGTCGAATATCGGCTTCCAATCGACGCCTTCGCCTCCCCCGATGAGCGTTTTCAACGCTTCCCGCTCCGTCTTCGTCAGGCGTACCCGGTGTCCCCACTCGCCCTCGACCCGCAAGTAATCATCCAGGAACACTTCCCGGACATCCACGATGTTCGCCGGCAGCTCGTACTTGAATTTGCCTTGCTGCTTCCGCTCCGCGGCGATGGCGTAAATGATGAATTCGTGCTCAGGCATGTTGCGCACAAGCGCGTGAATCCAGCTCGATACGCCCCCGGTAATATACGGATAAGAGCCTTCGGCTACCAAACAAATTCGCATCGGCTAGCCCTCCAATCCGATCGTAAATTTTGCGGCCCGCGCCTCGACAAGATACACGCCGTCGTCGATTCGCTGAACCTTGCAGTTCACTTCGTCGGTAATCGACTTCTCCGAACGAAGAATATAGTACAGCTTGCTGCCTTCTTTATAGTTGTTCACATACCCCTCGATGCCGTCCGCTGCATGCACGAAGTGAGGCTCGCTCAAGGTGAAACGCTCGACCTCAACGCTCGCTTCCGACGCCGTCATGCTGCGCAGCCAGCTGAACCGTCCAGTGATTTTGCTGATAAAGTCGTTGGTCATCTTGAACAATTGTTCCCAAGAAAACGGAAAGCTTCGTTCATGGTCCAAGATATCATCGGGATGGATGAAGTGCGAGAACACGCCGATCGAGGACGCCGTGTTAATGGCTGCCCAATCGTTAAATTCGTCTTGCTTGTAACCAGAGGTCACACGGGGCAGCTCCACGATCCCGTCCGAAGCCACGCCAAATTCCTGCACGTAACTCAAATTCAGCGGATCCTCTGCGTAGACAGCCGAGATAGATTGAAGCTCCGGCCAGCCTTTCTTGAGCGCCTCCCTGCCTTCGGCCGTCAGCGCGTTAGAAGGCGGCACATAATTATGCAGCCTATAGTTCGGGAACTTTGAATTGATAAAGGACTTGGCCGTCCGGACGGCTTCCTCCATATCCGAGACGGATTGCCAAGGTTTGTAACCAAACCCCGCGCTTATCCGGGGATCCATCGTCAACGATTGGTGGTTGTAACCATGTATACCAATCTCCCCGCCGCGTTTCAGCACTTCCAGGCCGAACGTCACGAGTGTCGTGCCATCGGAGTCCTTCGTATCGTCAAAAGGCGGTTTAACATTGTTGTTGTACGATTGAATGACGACCCCCGTATATTTCAAATCGCGGGCAGCTGCCATGCGAAGCATGTCGGGCCACCACACTTCCTTGAAAAAGCGCGGCATGTCCAACTTGTATTCCTCGAAAATATCCTTCGCCACACCTTGCGGCAGCGGGGCCGGGAAATCATCGATATACATCATTTTCGTATTAATGACGGGGTATATATCGTCATCATGCAGCATGTTAATCCCGCCGGCGAGAATGCCGCGGCTCATCTTCTCCTGAAGCATCGTCCCATTAAAGACAATGAACTTGCCTTTGCCTAAATCGGATTCCCACATCAGCGGCATTCCGTTCAAATCGACAGCATGAACGGTGCTCTCAGCCGATAGATGCACTTGGAGCGACGTATTCTCGATGGTGACTTTACTGAACTTATCGCCCGCGCTGTGGATCAGCACGTTCGTCTTCAACTCGATCCCTTCGGTAAGGTCGTAATCACCCAATTCATCGATGCCCAGCTTCCGGTACATGGAGTACAGCACATCGTCCACGGACGGCATCGCCGCGAACAGCACGCGGCCGCCCCTCTCGACGAAGTTGGGAAGCCAACCGGCGTTACGCATCTTCTTCAAATCGGAGAAGGCGATGATCACCGAGCTGTAGCCTGTCCCGTTCCCTTCGTACTCGGCCACGTCGACGACGTCATGCGCTTTCTTCATGTAGCCGAGCATATGCTCCGCGTTCCCCTCTACCCGCTTGCTGAACGTAACGGAAGGATCGTACAGCAGCAGCGTCTTGTCCTCGTCAAGCGCCGCGACTTGCTCAGCGGTCAGCGCATTCACCGTACCTTGGTTGCCGGTGAGTTCATGATCGTTCATCCGTCCCCCGAGCGACAGCATGGATTGCGACCGCGTGAATTCGAGAACGACCGTCAGAATAAGGACGAAGAGCAGAATGTAATAGACTTGTCGACTAAGTTTGAATTGTTTCACGATCAAGCACCTTTTGCTGACCAATATCGGATGACGTTCAATCCTTTATTGGACACACTTATTTTTGAAGCTTTCAGAGCTTCCAGCGTTTCCTCGAAAGGCTCTTTCAATTGCAGCGTATAATAGACGTCCAGCAAGACAAGGTAGGCGTCCTCGCTTGTCTCATACTGCTCAAGGAACCGCTTCGCATACCGAAGCGCCTCGTCGTAATGGCCGAGCGCCATCTGAGCGCGCACGACGTCTGCGTACAACGCCTCGCTCGCCGCCTCGGTTCGCAGCAGCTCCTTCAGCAAACGAACATAAGTCATCCTGTAGCCGGTCTGCGTCCGCTTGTCCATGAATCCGCTGTTCAAGTAGCGCTGGATCGCTTCGGCGTATGCCAGCTGCGTCGGCAGGTGCGTCTTATCCGCCTCATAGCGGACGGAATACTTCTGAATGTCCAGCAGCAGCTTCCGCTTAATCTCCATAACCGCGGTGACCGCATAATGTGATGTCTCCGTATCTTCGTTGCTCATGGCCTGCTCCAGCAGCGGAATCATCTTCTCGTCCATGTCTTCTTTCAACACGTCCAGCAGCAGTCTTCTTCGCGTCCCGGTCTCGTTCACGATGAGCGCCTCTTCCAATGGAAGAAGATTGACTTCGCGGCCGACATTGACGCGCTGGAAGATCCGATCGCTTGCCGCTCGCGCGTTCATTAACTCGCGGAACCGTTCCTCGTCGCTTGCCGCTTCTCCGCGCGCCGCGAAATCCTGAATGATCGCTAGCGGAAGACCGAACACCGGCAGACCGGCCACGAGCAGCACCGTGTACCTAAAGTCGCGAAGGCCGCGCTTGGCGCTCAGCAGCAGATAAATCAGCGCGAGGAGATAATAAGCGGCCAATCCCCACTCAACCATATACCTCATCCTCGCTTATCACTCGCGTTGCGATGCCGTTGTTGCGCAGGCGCTGGATCACCTTGCCCGCTTCGGCGACATTCGAATTGGACAGCAGCAGCACGAATTGGTCGCGGATCATGCCCAGGTAATCGGATTCCCGCAAAGACGGCGTAATCCGATCCGCCACGGATTTGGCCGGCATGTCCACGGAATCGAACCCGAGCAGCACGTATTCGGCGTTGTGTTGCTGTTTGGCTTGCGCCTTGGTCTCCAACAGCTGCAGGAACACATCGGCCTTGAGCACCGTGGTGTCGTCGATGTAACGGTCGCTGCGCGTAATGCCCACATATTTGAATGCGCGGGACAGCGAGCCCGAGATTAGCTCCACGCTCACGCGGAACAAATTCTCCGTATTCAAATTAAGCCGTTCGAACGCAAGATCGTGGACCGCGACGACCGCGACGATCTGCCCTTCGTGGAAAATCGGCGCCGCCATCATCGGCACGCCGGCCTCCATCGCTT
Organism: Paenibacillus aurantiacus; assembly: GCF_042431225.1. Classification (NCBI taxonomy): domain Bacteria; kingdom Bacillati; phylum Bacillota; class Bacilli; order Caryophanales; family Paenibacillaceae; genus Paenibacillus; species Paenibacillus aurantiacus. The sequence continues at coordinate 297,965 of NZ_JBHMDO010000015.1, forward strand.
TATTGACGAATAGCTTGCCGCCCTTGGCAATTTGCTGCAAATAGGAATGCTCGGACACGCGGATCGTCTTCGGCAGATCAAAGCCCGCATCGCTGGATTTGATCATAAGCCGCATATAATCCGTTTGGTTCATCGTATACACGGAGATGCGGCTGGTCTCGAGCAGCGACGTCAGCACGCCGACCGAGGAGGTCACGATCTCTTCGGGCTCCAGACTCTCCAGCTGCTTGATGATGCCGTGGATGCGTCCGATGCTGTCTTTGCTATTGATGAGCTGGCGCTGCAGCTCTTCCTTGACCTTCCGCGTGTCGCGATAGACTTCTTTCAAGAACTGGTATTGTTCTTCGGTCTTCTTAAGTTCCGCTTCGATCTTCTTGTTCTCGCGGCGATACTTATCCGACACGTAGCCGATGACAAGGCCAAAGAATAGATACATGGCGATGACGAACAGCGCTTCCGGATCGTACAGCAGCGAGAGCCAATCCCGGCCGTTATTCAAGCTCTCGTAATAATACAGACCGGATACGAGGAACGCGGAGAGCGCGGATTGCTTCGTGCCGTAGATGATGCCCAGGAGAATGACGTAGACCAATTTGAAGTCGACGCCGGTGTGGAGCAGAATGTCCGTCGCGTATAACGTCATGAACGCCAGCACCGCGAATGCCAGGATGTTCTCTACGAAAGGCTTGATGACCGCCCATTTCGACCGCCCCGACTCCCGCTTCTTCTTCTGGCCCGCCGGACGTTCGATCTGCTTAGAAGCCGTGAACCATTCGTAGGTCTGCCGCAGTCCTTCGTCCAAACTATGGATCGGGACCCAGTCCAGATCGCGCTTCACCCGCGTATTATCCAAGCTGGAACGATAGATATCTCCCTGGCGCGGTTCGAGATACTTGACCTGCGGCGCCTTCGTCATCTTGCCCAGCGCGTCGATCAGCTGGTTGACGCTCGTCTCCGTATTGGTCGACAAATTGTACACGCCCGTCACATCGGCATTGGCGCCGCGATAGATCGCATCCACCAGGTCTTTGACGAAAATGAAGTCGCGCGTCTGTCCGCCGTCCCCGAAGACGCTTAGTTCTCGCCCATCGCGCAGACATTCCATGAAGATCGAGACGACGCCGCCTTCGCCTACGCTGCCTTGACGAGGCCCGTAAACATTGGAGAAACGGAAACTCAGCGTATCCAGGCCGTAAAGTTCCTGCCACTTCTCGCAGTAATATTCGCCGAGCTGCTTGTTAATACCGTAAGGAGAGATGGGATTACCGGACAGATTTTCCGAAAGAGATACTTGGTCGTACGGACCGTAGACGGCTGCGGATGAGGCGAAAATGACTTTCCTCGCTCCGCTGTTCTTCGCGGCGCGAAGGATGTTCACAAGTCCCAGAATATTGGACTGCGTATCCAAATGAGGTTCATTGATCGAGGTAGAAACATCGACTTGCGCGGCCAGATGAACGACGATGTCCGGCGATATGCTCCGCAGCACGGCGTCGCATCGGCGGTCTTCGACATCGAGCTGATAGAACTTGTGCGGCACCGTCACGTTAGACCTTTGGCCGGAGATTAAATTGTCGATAATGTAGATCTTATGCCCTTCTTTGTGGAAGCGTTCGGCGACAAAAGAGCCGATGAACCCGCATCCACCCGTTATGACAACATTCACGATAAACCCTCCGCTCATTTAATAGAGATAGTATAACACAAGTCTCTTTACAAATTGTTCGTAATCTCACAATTTTCTGGGTCTACCGATCTATAAAATTTAGGTAAAGCCGACAGAATTCTAAGCGTAAACTGAGAATTCTTCAGCGTTCGTCATAGAATGCCATAATATCGCGATCTTGCTCTCAACCAAATGACTAAAGACCTACTCTCCGACGGTGTCCTTATGCCTTCACGCGAGCTTATCTTGCTCTCCCATTTAGCGTCAATTCCGGTTTCTTGCATTCGCGTTTCTTAGATGTCTGATCGTGCTGGAAACCGGGCCGAAAATAGACGGCTCTCCCAGCACGCACGCGACACCCGCGGAATATAAATATCTAGCATCTCGAAATCTAGCATCGGCATATTTCGTATAGAAGAGGACGTGACGCGATGAACGACCGGTTCCCTCCGTACTCCCCCACCATGAAGAAGAGCTCCGAGCAGCTGCACCGTTTCATCCGCAAGCTGCGCTACAAGCGACGCGAGAAGCTGCGCTTCCTGCTCGTCTACGACGTCGAGCGTAATGGCAGCCGCCTGAAGGCTCCCCCGAACAAAGGCGGATTTCGGGCCTCCTCGGGACCGGGCTGGTCTGCCCCCCATTCCGCCGGCTCTGCCTCGGAGGCCGGTGCGGTAGTGATGCAGCCGGTTGCCGCCCGCCTGGACAAATCCGTAACGCAAATCCAACTGCCGGCGAACCGCGGGCGCGCCGTTCATTTGCTCGGACGGAACGCGCAGGGCTACGCCGTCTTTATGGGAATTAACCAGGGAGGAGTCAAGGATCGCGACATTCGGCGAGTCAACGCGCAGTTTATCGACGTGGATTTAAACAAAATCGTGGAGACCTATCCGACGAAAGCCTTGCTCGACCGGCGGGTCCATGCCCTGAGATCGAACCCCGCCGAGCAGCTCCGGACGCTTGCGGTCAGCCGGGATTCACGCGGACAGTTCGTGTTGAAGGCCCAGCGGACCGACGCCCGCGTCGCCCAGCTGAAAGAACGCTTCTTGAAGAAATACGGGGGAATGCTGCGGCAAGCCATGATCGTGGAAACCAAGAACGGCTATCATGCGTATTGGCCCATCCAAGGCGGATCCATCGCCAAATTCGTGCCGATCCAAATCGCTTTGGCGAGCAAATTCAGCGCCGATCCGCACATTACCAATCTGTCCCGCGTGATGCGCGTGCCGGGCTTCTACCATATGAAGAACCCGGACCGCCCGTTCCTGGTCCGCGTCGTCCGCTGGGGGAGGAAGAAGCCATTCACGCAGAAGGAGCTGGTAGCACGCTTGGGACTAAGGGTGTAGCGGCAAGATGCACGACAGAGCAAAGAAAGACACCGCCCCCCGGTGTCTTTCTGTCTGACATGACCGATTATTCTACTCCCGAAAGGTTTAATCGGCTCTTATCCCATAGCTGCTCAATGTTTGGCAAAAGGGGCGAGTCCCCAGTCATTCGACACTGCCCGCACCATCCGCAGCCGTTCGAATGTTTGAATGGCCGCCCCGCCGTGTAAAGATAGGTACAGCCTTTACCATTCGAGAGGAGCGATTGACATGACCAATCATGACAACGGGCTTGGCGATAAAGTAAAAGGCAAAGTCTCGCAGTTCAAAGGCGAACTCAAGGATCAATGGGGCAATGCCACCGACAACGCGTCCTTGCAGGCCGAGGGCAAGCTGGACAAGCTGAAGGGCAAAGGCCAAGAGGCCATCGGCGAAGCGAAAGAAACGCTGTCGAAGTAGCGAGCCGCCCGGCGATCGCCAATGGTCGCTTTCTGACGCGAACTCATTCTACCCCATAGCAGCAGCATGTCCTGCATGCAGCCGGTTGGCGCATGCAGGAAGGGAAGGCGCCGCATCCGTGTACAACACGGGTACGGCGTTTTTTTTGGGAACATTTTCCCCTTTCTACCGTATGGTTAATTATGGGTTTCGAGGTTCGAGGAGGGCTGCTATGGTCACGGCGCGATTTTGGATGGTATTCGGCGCGATCCTTTGTGCCATTAACGGATATGAGTTCTTATCGGCTTGGAGCGGGGAATCGGATATTCTATACAGCAAGCTGTTTCTCTTTCTCGGCGGCGTTCTGCTGATCGTCATTCATTGGCTGGAGATCAAGCAATTAAAGAAGATGCGGACGGACTTGGAACGATGAAGAGCCGCTTACTTTGTTCATAAATAAAGCAAGGCGCTGAACGCCCCGTTTCGGGTCATTCAGCGCCTATTTCGTTTTGCTCGCCGCAATGGCTTATTCCTCTATACGGTAACCGCCATCTTGCTTCGCATCCTCGCTGTTATCGCGAATCGTCTTCTGCAGTACGAACGAGGACATCGTCAAGAACAGCGCCGTCACGGCATAGTAGCCTTTGACCGGCAGGTCCTGCTTCAGCGTGTAGATCCCGATGAACATCGCAAGCATCGCGCAGCCGAACGCCGCCCAAGCCATGAACGTGAAGGCCGCCGTGTTGCGCTTCTTGCCTTCCTCCGCATCCTCCATGTTATCGCGCACGACCTTCTGCAGCACGAACGCGGACATCGTCAGGAACAGAGCGGTAACGGCGTAATAGCCTTTGACGCTGAGCGCCTCGTCGAGCGTGTAAATGCCGACGAACATGCCGGCGAAGGCGCAGGCGAACGCGACGTAAGCCATAAAGGTAAATGCGGAAGTGTTGCGTTTGCGAGTGATGTTCATTGTATTGTCCTCCAATAATGGGTTGTGGTTGTGCTTCATATCCACATTATAGGAGGATGGTCGCAGGCCTCACAGTACCAACTTCATCTAGTACCTGGTCTTAGACCCAGCCTATGCTGCGCATCCTGCCGTCCGCTATCAACCGGCGATTCGTCTCGCCCTGCCTTCGCCTTGGGCCGGCTTCTTCCGGCCTGCGAGGAGGCGGCGGACCGAATAGGTCCCATCCCCGTTCAGCGCGAAGAACAGCGATACCGCGATCAGCATCAGGTCGAACTCATACCCGCCCATGAACGGCTTTTTGTAGCCCAGGGTGATCATCACGACGGTCATGATGACGACGAACGCCGCCCCAATTAGGCGCGAGCCGATCCCGATCGCCAGCAGGATGCCGCCGGCCACTTCCACGATCGCCACGATGTACGCCATGATTTCCGGCAGCGGAATGCCGAGGCTGCCGAAGAACCCTCCGGTCCCTTCGATCCCATTCTGAAATTTACTCATGCCGTGCGCGAGGAACGTAATCCCCAGCAGCACTCGCATCACCAGCATTCCGACGTCTGTCTGCACCTTGTTCACCATCATCCATCTCCCTCCAAGGTCGCGGTCTAAGCCGCAAGTATATAGTTCATTAACACTACACAATGTAGTGTATAATGACAAAAAAAGATTAGGAGCAGGCAAGTATAAACAATGCTCCTAATACAGCAATCACATGGACAGAAATCGCGGCCTGGACGAGCGGCACTTGGAGCTTGGCCCGGTCGCTCGGCTCGAGTAATTGGCGAATGCGCTGGTTGACGCCCGTGTCCGCGAACGAGACATGCGCCACCGCCGCGTACCCCGTTCTGCCGTAACGCAGCATCTTGACGAGCGCGCCTGACAACGACGCCGGCGTCCCTTGACGCTCGATCGCATAACGGTCGGCCAGAATTTCGCGGGTCAGCTTGTATCGCGCGTGACCCCATCTCAAGATCGGGATGTACCACAGTACCGCGCCGAAAAAATGCAGCAGGTACGTCTTAATCGGATCATGGTAACGCTGATGGAACCGTTCGTGGTGAATGACCGCCGCCAGCTCGCCGGCATCCAGGAGCTTCAGCAGCCCGGTGGACAGCACGATGAGCGGGCGACGGAATCCGAACGTGAACGCGATCGGTTCGTCGCAGCGCGCGACGATGATTTTGCCCGCGCCGCTGCCATACAGCCGGTTGTACTTGGCGCTTGCCCGCACGTCCATGGCCGCATACAGCTTCCGGCGCGTTCTGCGGGCGACAGCCAGCTCCCGGACGACCATCGCCAGCGCCATGACGAGCGTCGAGACGACGACGGCATCGAGCGAGTAGACGGCCAGCATGAAGCCGAACTTGCGCACGACGCTGCTGCATAGTTGGAACAAATTGAAGCGGAGCTCGAAGCCGATCGCAAGATGCAGCGCGTAGATCACCATCTGGGACAGCATTAGCGCCGCGGGCAGCGCGCACGTCCAAAATAAACGTTTCGAGTGTTTACTCCACATCGGTTATTTTCCTTTTTTCCACTTTTGAATTTTGAGTTCCAGCTTCTGGATCAAATCCTCGTCCGCTTCGTCGAGCGCATCGAGCATGTGGCTGACGACGAGCGGGCCGAACTCTTCCATTAGCTCGTTGGTCAATTCCTTCGACTGCGTCTGCAGAAATTCATCGCGGCTCTGAACCGGACGGAAGTAGGAGGTTCGCCCTTCCGTGCGCTTGCGCAGAATGCCCTTCTCTACCAGCCGGTTCATGACGGTCATGACGGTGTTGAAATTCATCGTCTTCTCCCGCTCCAGCTTCTGCTGCACATCCTTGATCGGCATTTCGTCGCCGGCCCATAGAATGCTCATGACTTTCGCCTCGAGCGGGCCGAAGAAGCGGTTCAGCCCGCTTTCGTTCGTCTTAAAATTCGGGATTTTCATGGGAGCACCTCACACTACTAATTGTAGTGTTTCCAAATTCGGACTGTCAAGGGACTTAAGGCTTGAGCGGCCGCGTCAGCTCGCTCCCGAAGAACCATGTATGGAACAAACGCGAGAGGACCAGCACACCCATCACGCTGAGCAGCGTCCAGTACCATTCCCAGTGAATATAGTCGATCAGCCGCGTCATGCGCATGATCAAGTATTCCGGCCCCGTCAGCGCGAGGCCGAAGCCCAGCGTATAGGCCACCTGCCACTTTCGTCGCGCTTTCGCGGGGAATAGCAGGTTATAATACACCGCGATCGTCGGGAGCAGCAGGAATTCGAACGAGAAGCTCGTATGGCTCGCCTGTTGAAAATCGCGCACCGGATAGCTGATCCAGCCCAGTTCCACAACCGCCAGACCCAAAATCCAAGCCGGGAACTGTTGGAACAGAAAGATTGCGGCCGCTTCCTTGCGCCTTCCCTTCGGCACGAGCGCCAGCAGGATGATACCGATCGCGTCAAACGCCATCAGAAGAATCGTATCTCGCCAAGCTTGCACCGTCCGCCACCTCCTTCGCGCCGAAGACGCCCCGCCCGAAAAACCACATATAGCCGATCCGCGCGCTAACCAGGCCGGAACCGTAGACCAGCACTCGCAGCAGCCAACCCATATTCCGAAAATCGATCAGCCGGGTATACGTGCTGACCACCCACGTGAACAGCGCCAGTCCCGCCAAGTACGCGGCCAACTGCACCGCATTCCGCCATAACCCCTTCGGCACATATAAGGCATAGAACACCGCGACCGCTGGGTAGAGAATAAAATTGAATGAAAAATTGCTGCCCGACGCCCGCACGAATTCACGCACTGGATTGGCCGCAGCGCCGCTCTCCACCAGGACCAGACTCATCGTCCATGTGTACGTCTGGTTGAGCAGGAACGCGAAAACCATCTCCCGCCGCCGTTCCTTGGCTATGCCGAAGAATAAAGCAGGCAGGCAGACGACCCATACGCTTAGCAGCAGCCAACGCTCGACATTCATCGCGATCATGCCGTCCCGCCCCTTTTTTCGCGTCTCGTCCCGCCTCGACCGCTCCCTCGACGAACTAAGCGACACTAACAATATGCGCATCCGGGCCCAAAATAAACCAAGCCGGGGAAGCGGTGCGCCCTTCATGGGCGTGTGCTTCCCCGGCTTGATGGCGGGTTTGGCGGCGGCTGTTCGGCTCAATAACGGTGCCTGGCTCACTATATCATGCTATCTGGCGGCTGCCCGACCCAATAACGACACCCCGCCCACTATTGCGCGCTAACTGGCGGCTGCCCGGCCCAATAACGACGCCTAGCTCACTATTGCACATTTTCCGGCGGTTGCTCGACTCAATAACGACACTCAACTCACTATTGCGCGTTATCTGGCAGCTGCTCGATCCAATAACGACGCTTAACTCACTATTACGTGCAGCTCAGCAGCTGTCGCGACAGACGTTAGCGGCTCCCCTGCTGCTCCGCTCCGTCGTTCCCCGCCGCCTCTTGCAGCACGGTCAACAATTCATGCCAATCCGTGATGCGGGGAATAGTAAGCTGCCGGTTGTACGACGTGTCTTTCACGTATGCCTTGAGCAGCGGCAGCTCGGCCAGCGTATCCAGTACGGCCGGCTTATCGTCGAAGTAGTAATCGAGCCCAAGCTTGCGGATAATATGTACTTTCTCGGTATCGCTCATGCCGCAATAGAACTTATCCGGATCGACCGGGAACCCGGCCGCGATCATCCACTCCCGGGTCTGCTCGCAGAACTCCGGCGCCCGCGCGGTAATGTAATAGACCTCGTGGCCGTCCTCTACCAGCTGCTGCAGCACTTCGATCGCGTTCGGGAACGGCGGACAGGCCGTGAAATAAATTTCGCTGCGGTTATCGTTCCACATCCGGCCGCCCTCCTCGCGCGTCAGCCCGAACAGCGAATGAATGGGCACGTCGGTCAGCTTGTGGAACTCTGCGATATCTACCTGCTTGTTCAGCTTCCGGGAATAAATCTCGAACGCGAACTGCCGCAAATTAATAAGCGTATCGTCAATATCGAAACCGAATTTCATCGATCCTGTTCTCCTTCTTCTTTCATCATCATGCCTCCATTGTAACAGATGCGCCCGCGTCATGCCTGATTGACCGCGCCGGGTTCTCGGTGAAGGAGACGTACAGCCTTGAACGAAAGGAGCACGCCATATGATCAGCCGATTCCGAATAACCGGCAAAGAGGACATTTCACTCGCGGATTTCGATCCCGAAGATACCGCGGATATCGCATCCAAAGACGCCATCGCGGACGAAATGAAGCAGCTGAAAGCGCGTTTGCAGGAGGAACAGGAGAAGCTGTTCGCGAGCAAGACGAACGGCATTCTCGTCATTTTTCAGGGAATGGACTGCAGCGGGAAGGACGGCGTGATCCGCAAGACGCTCGCCGGCCTCAACCCGAATGGCTTCCGGGCGGAGAGCTTCAAGAAGCCGACGAACGAGGAGGCCGCCCACGACTTTCTGTGGCGAACCCACAAGCTCGTGCCAGCGAAGGGCTACATCACTGCCTTCAATCGCTCCTACTATGAAGAAGTGCTCATTACGCGGGTTCATGGCGATATCGATGAAGACGAGGCTAAGCGGCGGCTGAAGCATATCCGCAGCTTCGAGAAGCATTTGGCGGATAGCGGCATCGTCGTGGTGAAAATCTTCCTGCACATCTCGGCGGATTTCCAGCTGCGCAAAATCCAAGAGCGGATGCAAAATCCCGAGAAGCTGTGGAAGTTCGACCCGAACGATCTGGAAGAGCGCCGTTTCTGGGACGAGTACCAAGCGGCTTACGAGACCGCTTTCGCCGCCACCGCCTCCAAGCGCAACCCCTGGTACATCGTGCCGGCCAACAATCGTTGGTTCCGCGACTACCTCGTATCGCGCATTCTGACTGCGGTAATGGAGAAGCTGGAGCTGTCGTATCCGCAGGTCGAGATCAGCTCCCCGTTACCGGGCGCGGACACGACCGGATTTTAACCGCGCGGGCGAAGCGGCCCGCGCAATAAATAAACCTCGCGTATCATTCCTAACATTGAAGATTTAGCCGATAAAACAAAGCGCGCGTCTCCACCGACCTCACATCGGGGGCGACGCGCGCTTTGTTAGTCGAGGACCGGCATGCCGCACGCGAGTGCGGCCGCAGTTATCGCCGGCACACAGGACCGCCTAGCCCTTCGTCTGCACATGCAGCCCGTTTCCCGCTGACCATTCCGCGTACAGAACGTCCTCCGTCCGCTCCACGCCCTGCACCCGCAGCTCCTTCATCAGCCACGGCTCGTCGAGGCCGATTTCCTTCAGCAGCGCGTGTTCCACGCAGCCGTGATCGATCAGAATATATGTCATCGGGACCGGCTTCTCCGGCAGTCCGAGATCCTCGCGGCTCACCTCGTCGGTCTTCGCATTTCGCATGACGCTCAAACTGCCGTTCGTCTCGAAGATCGCGTAGGCGACGTCCTGCACGCTGAACACGTTTTGCTCGCGCAGCAGCATGCCCAGCTGATGCATGTCCAGCTTATTGCGCTTCATGGCAGCCTCGTCGATGCGTCCGCTCCGAATGACAATATCCGGACGACCGCTAAGCGGACGCGACAGCCAGGGGAATCGCTGCATCGCCTTCTCGAGCGCAAGCGACAGTGTCATCCAGACCGCGAGCGCGAAGAGCAGCTCGATCACCTTCACCTCGCGGTCGTACACCGTGTTGCCGACCAGTTCGCTCAGCATAAGCGACGTGACGAAGTCGAAGGGCGTCAGCTGCGAAATTTCCTTTTTGCCCAATAACCGCGTCATCGCCCACAAGCCGATGAAGCCGGTGATCAGCTTGATTGCGATATACGTATAGTCCATGCGCCGTCCCTCCCGTCCATTGGAAACTTAAGTTTCCTTAACCGGGGGCGGGATACGGGGAAACGAGGAACGGCTTGTTATACAATTATCCCTCGCGACCCTCCACAAACCCAAGCAGCTCCCGCAACTGTCCGATCCGGCCCGCATACGGAATGCCGCGGCTGTCCAGCGCCTCCGTCGTCGCGCCGTAATGCACGAATGGCACGTTCGCCTCGCAAGCCGCCCGAGCGTCGATCCAGGAATCGCCGACCGAGATCCACCCCTGCTCCGGAATATCGGCGAAAAACGCTTTCGCCGCCTGATAACCCGACGGATGCGGCTTCATCGCCGTCATCTGCTCCCGGCCGACGACCAGTTCGAAATAAGGCGCAATGCCCGTCCGCTCCAGCGCCTCGACCGCGGCCGCATGCGCGTTGTTGGTCACGATCACAAGCCGCAGTCCGCGCCGTTGCAATGCTTCCAGCAGCTCGACCGCCCCGTCCTCCAAATCGGCATCGATCATGCCGGCCTGCTCATGTTCGGCGCAAATTTGCATCGCGCCTTCGTAGCCTTCCGGCGTCAGACCAGCCTGCGCGGCCGCAAGCGCGAGCAGCGTCGCCGTCGTGTGCTCCTGAACGATCACATTCACCGGTAGCGAGCCGATGCGCGCCAAGTAAGCCGCCACCGCCGCTTTCATCGCCGCGAAATCGATCCGCGACCGCAGCACCGTATTGTCCATATCGAAAATAACGCCTTCCACCGCCCCTATCATCATGCGCGCCGCCTCCCCTTCCTATATGAAAAAACGGCTCATGCAAAACGTATGCATAAGCCGCCGAGATGATTGCCGATTCGATTGTGAATTGCGCACATCGTGCCGGGCACGATTATGCTTCCGGCTTGAACTTGAACGTGCGCGCGATATACAGCACCGGCGTCGACGCCGCAGAAATAATGAACTTAAATAAATACGTCGTAAAGAAAATTTGAATCCACACATCGAACGTATAATCCCCGCTCAGCCCGAACGCGATCGTGCAGAAGATGAGCGAATCGACGAATTGGCCGACCAGCGTGCTGCCGTTGTTGCGAATCCACAGCTGGCCCGGCTTCGGGAACCGCCGTTTCAAGTACGAATAGATGCGCACGTCGAGGAACTGGCTGACGAAATACGCGGTCAAGCTGCCGATCGCGATACTTGGCAGCAGGCCGAAAATAATCTCCATCGGCTCCTGGCCAAAGTCCGTTTCCACCGGATTGAACTTGAGCGCCATCTGCATGATGATCGTCGAGGCAAGCAGCGAGAAGAAGCCGAACCAGACCGCCTTCTTCGCGTCCCGATCGCCGTACTTCTCGTTCAGCAAATCGCTCGCGAGGTAAATCGTGCCGTACGCGGTATTGCCAAGCGTCATGACCAAACCGAACATGTCGATCGTCTTGACCACCTGAATGTTGGCCAGCACCGTCGCGAACCCGATCCATGCGTACATGCCGGACTTGCCGAACGCCCGGTAGCAGATCAGGAACAGCGCGAAGTTGACCAGGACGAATAAGACGCCCCACCCAAAATTGAACATTTCTTTCTTCCTCCTAGTTTTGATAACGCGGGAGTTTGCGAACCGCGGCTCCTTCCCGGAGCTTGGACCATTATAGCACAGGGCGGATGGGCGGCAAGCGAAAATGCTCCGGTCCGGCAGGAATGCGGTCATCACGGCCCGCAGCGCCAGCTTTTCCTTTACCGAGCGCCTCTCGACATGCACGCACAACGGCAGTTGAACTCCTCGTCCTAATGAACGCCCCACGGAACATGCCCACGGAACGGCCATGTCTACACGCAACAAAGCGGCGAACCCTCGACACCAACCGCCGCATGCGACGAAAAGCAGACCCGGCAGGTCTGCTTCGCTACGCGCTATTCCTAGGCTTTCCTTACACCGACGCCGGCTTCTTATCCAGCAGCTTCACGATCTGATCCTCGAATTTCGCCGGCGCCGTCGCCGGAGCGATCCGCTTCACGACGCTTCCGTCGCGATCGACGAGGAACTTCGTGAAGTTCCATTTGATCGCGGAGCCGAGCATGCCGCCTGCCTCTTTCTTCAGGTAGTTGTACAGCGGATCGGCTTCCGGTCCGTTCACGTCGATCTTCGCGAACAGCGGGAAGGTTACGCCGAAGTTGATTTTACACGCCTCTTCCACTTGGCCGTTGTCGCCCGGCTCCTGATTCATGAACTGGGCCGATGGGAACCCGAGTACCGCGAAGCCGCGGTCCTTATATTTCTCGTACAGCTCCTGCAAGCCGTCGAACTGCGGCGCGAACCCGCATTTGGTCGCCGTATTCACGATGACCAGCACCTGTCCGCGATAATCGGACAGCTTCTTCTTCTCCCCGCGAATCGTCGCCACTTCGAAATCATGTACGCTCATGGTCTCGCCACCTCATTTATATTGATTACAATTATATTGTACACAATTTAAATCCATTTGAAAACCCCTCGCCTTAAAATTCGCCGCCCGCTCTCCCGGTCTTTCGATTCTTGTCATGATGCCGCTTTCTTGCTAAGATGGGGAAAGATTTGGTCACGTCCGCGGGATACGGAAGCAGCGCTCCTGCCACCGGTTTGCGGCATGTGTCCGTTAGGATGATCGTCATGAACAAATTAGAAGCCGAATTCAGCAACCTCGTGAAGGCGTACCGCAAGCGCCATATGGGCAAAGGTCCCGGCCGCATCACGACCACGTTCTGCAAGAACTGGGCGATCTGCGAGATGGAGGGCAATCTATCTCCCGTGGAGAAATTCATCGCGGGCGCCGAGGATGGCAAGCAGATGCTGCGCGAAGCCCGCACGCAGTGGGTGAAGGAGATTTACCGCAACCACCCGCCCGTCGAGATGGAGGAGCTGCTCGGCGCGCGTTTCCTCGACTTGTACGTCGACATCGATATCGATAAGGACTTCGGCATGTCGATCTTCGTGTTCGACCGCGTCTTGCCGCAATCTTAAGCCTATATGCATACGAAGCCAGTCCGCGCTCGGCAGCGAACCTGCCGGAGACGAACCGCTAAGAGACATTTTTCAATCTTGAAAAATATCCCTCTTGAGCGGTTTTTTTATTCCATTAATACCTTTAGTTCAAGAAAAGAGGATGATTCCATGGGACGCACCAAACATACCGGCCCGATCAAATTGCCGTCGAAGCCCGACCCGAAGCTGTGGGTGAGCAAAATGCCGTTCGGCCTCGGACGCGTGAAGCCGCATCATATCCGCGAGACGATGAAGGTGATGGCGGATAACCGCGACAACCTGCCTTACGCGCTGCGCATTCTGACCCAAGGCGTCTGCGACGGCTGCGCGCTCGGCGTGTCCGGGCTGTACGACCAGACGCTGGCCGGTCCGCATCTGTGCACGACGCGGCTCAATTTGCTGCGCCTCAACACGATGCCCGCGATCAAACCAAGCGTGCTGCACGCGGATATCGAGGAGCTGCGGCGGATGGACAGCACCGAGCTGCGAAAGCTCGGCCGCCTGCCGTATCCGCTCATTCGCCGCAAGGGCGAGCGCGCGTTCAGCCGCATCTCGTGGGATGAGGGGCTTGAGACGATCGCGTCGAAAATCAAAGCAATCGACCCGAAGCAGCTCGCCTTCTACCTGACGGCCCGCGGCATCACGAACGAATCGTATTACGCCGCCGCCAAGGTCGCCCGCTTCCTCGGCACGAACAACATCGACAACGCCTCCCGCATCTGCCACTCCCCGTCGAAGACGGCGCTCAAGCGGTCGGTCGGCATCGGGGCGTCCAGCTGCAGCTATAAGGATTGGATCGGCACCGACGTGCTCGTCTTCTGGGGCAGCGTCGCCGCCAACAACCAGCCGGTCTCGACTAAATATATGTACGCCGCCAAGCGCAAGGGCACGAAGATCATCGTCATCAACCCGTATCGCGAGCCGGCGATGGACGGCTATTGGGTGCCGTCGATTCCCGAGTCCGCCCTGTTCGGGACGAAGCTGGCCGACGACTTCTACCAGGTCAACATCGGCGGCGATATCGCCTTCATGCACGGCGTCATGAAGCACTGGTTCGAGATGGAGCAGCGGGAGCCAGGCTCGGCGATCGACCACGCGTTCGTGGCCGAACACGTCAATGGCTACGAAGCGCTCCGCGAGCATGCGCAGAAGCAGGATTGGGAACAGTTGACCCGCTCTTCCGGCCTTTCGCGTGAACGCATTGCCGACTTCGCCGAGCTGCTCGCCCGCTCGAAGTCGGCCGTCTTCGTCTGGAGCATGGGGCTGACGCAGCACCGCTTCGGCACGGACAACATTTCGCAGGTGGCCAATCTGGCGCTGCTGCGCGGATTCCTTGGACGCGAGCATTGCGGCCTCATGCCGATTCGCGGCCACAGCGGCGTACAGGGATCCGGCGAGATGGGGGCCGATCCATTCAGCCTGCCCGGCGGCGAATTCAAGGGTGAGGATATTCCGCGCATTGAGAAGGCGTGGGGCTTCGCGCTGCCGAGATGGCAGGGCGATATCGTCGGCGTCTCGCTCGAGAACGCGCTGCTGCCGGATGCGCACGAGCGCAAGCTCAAGCTGTTCTACACCTCAGGCGGGAACTTCATCGAGACGATGCCAGACCCGGATTTCGTGCGGCGCTGCCTGGAGTCTGTCGATATTCGCGTCCACCAGGATATTCTACTTAACACGTCGACGCTCGCGGATGCCCGCGAGGCGGTCATCGTCCTGCCGGCCATGACCCGTTACGAGCAGCCCGGGGGCGGCACGTCGACCTCGACCGAGCGGATGGTGTACTTCTCGCCGGAGATCAAAGGGCCCCGCATGCCCGAAGCTCGCCCGGAATGGCGCATCTATACCGAACTGGCCGCCAAGGTCGATCCGGCACGCGCGGCGCTCGTGCAGTTCAACGATGCGGACGCGATTCGCGCGGAGATTGCGCTCGCCGCGCCGAACTACGACGGCATTCAGCACTTGAAGCGCAAAGGCGACGTGTTCCAGTGGGGCAACGCGTGGCTGTGCGAGGGCGGCGTCTGCCCGACGCCGGACGGACGCGGCAACCTGATTCCGGTCGAGCTGCCGGAGCTGCGCAAGCCGGAAGGACATTTCTACGCAACGACGCGGCGCGGCAAGCAGTTCAACTCGATGGTGTACGGCGCGATCGATCCGTTCAACGACGCGCACCGCGACGATATTATCGTGAGCCGGAAGGACGCCGGGGACATCGGCATCCAGGACGGCGACGCGGTCGTCGCCTACAACCGGCATGGCGTGTTCCACGGCCGGGCGAGAATCGGCGACGTCGCGCCGGGCAACCTGGAGCTGTTCTGGCCGGAGGGCAACGTCCTTCTCGCCAAGGGGCGCTATGAGCCGATGGCCGGCATCCCGGAGTACAACATCGCCGTCGTGCTCGAGAAGGCCGATACGTACCACGCCTTCAAGGATACCCGCTACGTGGAGAAGCGGATCGAAGAGCTCGAGACGGAGGCGCCGGGATCATGAACCGGCAGCCGACCGCAAGCTGGCCGGTCGCGAAGTTCACCGTAGACGAGGGACGCGGCAGCTCGCTATTCGAATATGAGGATGCGATCGCGGCCGAGACGCCGTTCACCTTCCGGGTGAACGGGCGGGAATTCGCGACGATCGTCTGCACCCCCGCCGATCTGGAGGAGATGGCATACGGCTTCCTCGCCTCGGAGGGGGTCATCCGGGCTGCCGCCGACGTTCGTCGGCTCGATATCGACGAGGACCGCGGGTTCATCTATGCGGAGCTAACGGGCGAGCTGCCCGATTCGGCGTTAGCCGATACGTCCAAGCGCGTCATCGGCTCCTGCTGCGGCAAGAGCCGCCAGTTCTACCTGGCGAGCGATCGGGCGACGGCACGCACGTCCACGTCCCGCATCCGGCTGACACCGCCGCAGTGCCTATCGCTCATGCGGCAGCTGCAGGAGAGCTCCGCCGACTTCCAAGCGACGGGCGGCTTGCATAACGCCGCGCTCTGCACGCCGGACGCCTTGCTTGCCGTCCGGTCGGACATCGGGCGGCACAATGCGCTCGACAAGCTGCTCGGATACAGCCTCCTCGGCAAGCTGAACACGCGCGACCTCATCGTCGCCTTCAGCGGCCGCCTCTCCTCGGAGGTCGTACTGAAGGCGGCGAAGCTCGGCGTCGGCGTCCTCCTCTCGAAGTCCGCGCCGACCGACCTTGCGCTCGAACTGGGGCAGGATCTCGGCGTAACATGCGTCGGCTTCATTCGGGGCGGGTCGATGAATGTGTACACGCATCCGGAGCGGATTGCGTTTCATGAAGGCGGCGTATAAACGCAAAAAGCGGAAGGGCTCGATGCCCTTCCGCTTTTGTTATGCTATCGTTCACTTGAAATACCCCAGCCGCTTTACCCGCTCATATACTGCCCGCGCGTCTTCCCCGTTAATCGCTGGCGAACTGATGATGAGCTTCGGCCGCCCTTCCCTTTTCACGCCGGTTAACCACTCATAGAATGCGGCATCCGTAATTTCAATGGCGTAATCCGACGTTGCTTCATCGTAGAAAATCTGCCCAATATACGTCCGCTTGGTTCCTTCATAATAGATAAGTCCTGCTCCGGGCGTAAAAAGAATCGTTTGAAGCGTCCTGTCCCCGATCTGCATCGTACCCTTAAAGGCGTTCTCCTTCGCATTATACGTGCCTTCGATCAACATATTAACGGTCTTGCCCGGCTGATCGCCGAACATATAGGCCGGATCGTCCAGCTTGATTGTCTCCGCTTGCTCCGAGCACCCCGACAACAATATGCCAACCGCAAGCAGCAGACTAATCGTCCAGCGCCATTTGCGCATCATGGTTCACCTCATCCCTACCATACCATGGAAAATAGCCACCGGTCATGAGCAAATATGGTTATCCTGCCTTTAGATTTCCTCCTATCGGCAAAAACACGGCGAAAAGAACGAATCAACCGATAATATTGCCGGCGGGATATTGTGTTTATATTTTTATTCTTCCTGGTTGTTAATTCGTACACTCGCGACACTGTATATATCATCAGGCAATCCAGAGTGACACAAGATAGAGTCATCTCGAAGATTCGCTTGATACAAGAGACATTCCCATGGTGCCTAATGAGGGATACATTTGGCACGGTGGTATCCCGATTGTCTTCTTAACCACAAACCTCAAATTCGAAAGGATGTATAAAAACATGGCTACTAACTATTCGTACTTCGAGCAATCCGCTTCCGGCTCTACATTTCGTGTTATTAAAACACACGTAAGTAACCTAAAAAATGAAATCATCAAAAAGCCGGTCTGCAACACAACCTTCTACGGCATTAATGGCGGGGTTTTCAACTCCCCTAACGGCTATAGCAGTGCTCCGACTGAGGGACTTGCAATTGGCTGGAACAAAGGGGACACGACTTTCAATGACGCTAATGCCTATGGTAATAAGTCCAGGGGTACATTGTTCACCTATTTCGACGCTGCTGCAAACACTACAAAAGCAGGGATCACACGATGCACAAACATTGCGAATTTGAAAAGCCAAATGGGGCAAAACTTGGATTATCGCTTAATGATTGGCGGTGGCGATTTCGCACTCGGTATCACAAGTGATTCCGATTGGAAAACACAAGTGTTTGATCCAGAACAATGGTCGACTGTTCCCGATGTCGGTGGCGGCCTTATCCAAGACCCTCGCCGTTCGGGTATCGGCCTCGCCGTAGAAAACGGAAAATGGGTCGCTTATCTGGCAATCTCTACAGCCAATGCAACGCTTTATGACTTGCGTAAGCTCTTCAAAGACCTTGGCTGCTTCAACGCAATTCACTTGGATGGTTCTGGTTCGGCGCAGATGCAAGTCTATGCGAATAATACCACTATCAAAGATCGAGGGTCTGATCCAGACCGTTATGTTTGGAACATGGTTCGACTCATTGCAACCACCTAAAATAGAGAAAAAGCCAGCTGCAGATGCGCTGGCTTTTTCTCTATTTTATATTAATCTCAATTGCTTCTGTCAGATGATCGTTTGCAAATCGCCAAGTAATCTCGGCACTCTTCCCTTTTTCAATCGCAGTAATGTCTGCCTTTTCCTTTTTATCACCTGACTGTTTATAGATAGAAGTATTTTTAGTGACTGAGAACGTTCCGCTCGACATTTCACTTTTGTTAGACTGATCTTCAGGCTGGATGTCCGTTAATTTAATGATGTATTCCGACTTAATGCCTTCCACAACGCCCCCTGACTTCTCTACAGTATCAATATCTCCGTTTACTTTGTACGTTTCTTCATTCTGATCCGCTTTACTACATCCGGCAGCAAAGATTAAGGCGACAACGAAGACCATAATAAATAGATTTTTTTTCATCAGCGTACAACTCCTTGGGTTTTCTTTTTGGACTCCGATAGGCTAATACCATCATTGATGTCTATTTCGCGGCGGGGCAATTTCCCGTTTAGTCATTTAACGAAAATTGTTCCTATTTTGTTTCATCAGACATTGATAACCAATTTTTATATTTACTAAACCTTCCATAAAGGAAGTGTATATTTTATAATATATAGGAACATATGTTCCTATTATGGTTGTTTTTTTCGATAGTTGGAACACTGTATTAGGTAAGACTTATTCATTCGATCTATTAAGAAAGGAACTGCTACTTATGAGACAAGATAACTTTACTGCTCGCCCTATATTTGATGTAGAGGTAGCACTTCGGCACCCTGTTCTACGAGGATTTTGCACCCACCCTGGAAATGCAAATTCCGTCCGGAAATACATTAACGAATCCACTCCAGAGAATCTTGAAAAACTCAACCTTGCATTTAAGAGGTATTTCTTCGCTATCCGATTCACGAAATACCTCAATTCACTCATAACCAACGGGAGAATAGATTTCGTCAGGAAAAACAAACGCTCTGAGGAAAGGGAATTAGTAATTTTCAATAAACAAATATCGGATGAGGAAGAGGCGGAAATTGGAGAGTTGCTTACTGCTGTTTACAGCGGTGATGATTTACCGCAGGTTACCACCAATCCGGATGTATTCCAAGAACAGATAAACAATGAATGGCTGTACGAAGGATTCTCTCTCCTTACTTCAAAACAAAAAGTTGTAATTACTCTCGCTTACTCAGCGCTTTCAAGGGATAGCGAAATCGCACTACTGCTTCATGTCACGCAGCAAGCCGTTTCCAAAACAAGAAAATCGGCCCTGCAAAAAATTCGCCAATGTTTTCCTCATTGTCATCAGCTCCCATTAAGGGCAAGGAGGTGACTGGACATGGATCAATCCCAATTAGTACCTTTGGTAACCACTGCGATTGGCAACTTCGGTTTCCCGATTGTGGTAACCGGATATTTGCTGCTTCGATTCGAGAAAAAAATAGATTCCCTTACAAACACCATGCAAGAATTTAAGATTGCTTTGACGGGGGAGAATGATAAAAAAAGATGACAAACGATGAACTCTTTGAAAACGTCCAACGAGCACAATACGGCGATCGTCCTGCTATGCAGAGTATTATAGAAGCATACTATCCTCTTATCCGAAAGCAAATCCGAGCTTTAGCCCCAACGGAGTCAAAGGAATTTGAGCAGTCTATAATCGAAAAGATTGTTCGTGCAGTTCATAATTATGACTTGAACGCTCTACCTGACTTCATTACATTCTGTCATTTAGATCCACTAGAATGATCATGACTGTCCCTGTGAAAAAGTATAATCGGCAGTAATATCGAAGAGCGTACTGGCTAAGATGGCCGGTACGCTCTTATTCTATAGCGCAGACAGATCTCCGTGGCTGCGGTTCGACCGGAGCGATCCCCGTGCCAGCTTGCCGGCGGAACGGCTGGCGCGACGGCCATCTCGCCGCTTGCGGCCGGGCGACTCTCGCGGTCCCCCGCAGTTGTCGGGATTTGCAGCCGCCGACATACTCTCCCCGCCAAGCGCCGCCGGCAGAACGACTGACGCTCGCCGGTCGGCCCCGGCACTCGGCCGATCGACACGCGCGGTCCCCGCGCAGCCGCCACGATTGATCTGTAGCAGGTTCGAAATCCTCCCCGTCGGGCACTCCTGCGACGTTCGGCGCGCCCGGTTCAGGTCACCGTCGACGGCCGGACAATCCGCGCGAAGAATCCGCGGTAATTCAACGACTTCAGTCTAATACTTTATTTTCATCGAACGCCTGCCGCATATGACAAAAGCAGCCCTTCCGGGCTGCTTCCTCTTCTCTCTTCTCTCTTCTCTCCTGCTCCGTTATGCCGATTTCCGCCGATCATACACATAGCTCGCCACCAGCATCACCAGTCCCGCCGCCGTCAGCCCCCCGCCCACGAGCGGGAGCTTCGCCAGCCCCCAATGCGTAATGACCGCGCCGCCGATGAAGGCGCCGCTCGCGTTGCCGAGGTTGAGCGCGGAGTGCGTCGACGTCGCGGCAAGCTCGGGCGCTTCCTTGGCCAGGTTCATGATGCGCAGCTGCAGCCCCGGCAGGATGCCGAACGCCGCGACGCCCCAGACGAACACGGTGACGATGGCCGCGGCAGGCACCTTGTCGGTTACGGCGAACAGCGCCAGAACGCCGGCAAGCACCGCGAAGTTCACGAGGAGGGACGGCATCAGCTTCCAATCCGCCAATTTGCCGCCGACGATGTTGCCGACCGTCACGCCGACCCCGAACAGCACGAGCACCCACGAGACGGCTCTCTCCGAGATGCCGGTAATCTCGGTCAGAATCGGCGTAATGTACGTGAACACCGCGAACAGGCTGCTGCACCCGAGCGCCCCGATAAGCAGCACGAGCAGCAGCTTCGGCTGGAGCAGCGCCCGTACCTGCTGGCCCAGGCTTACGTCGGACTTATTCTCCACGCGCGGGATGAAAATCATAATGCCGATCAGCGAAATGACGCCCATGATCGCCACCGAGCCGAACGACGCCCGCCAGCCGAGATGCTGGCCGATGAACGTGCCGAGCGGAACGCCGATAATGTTCGCGATCGCAAGCCCCGCCATCATGATCGACACCGCGCCCGCCTTTTTCTCCGGACGCACTAGACTTGCCGCGATGACCGAACCGACGCCGAAGAACGTCCCGTGAGCCAGCGCCGTCACAAGGCGCGCGGCCATAACGACCGCATAGTTCGGGGCGACAACCGCGATCAGGTTGCCAAGCACGAAGATGGCCATCAACAGCAGCAATAGCGCCTTCTGCGGCAGCCGGTGCGTCAGCATCGCGAGTATCGGCGCGCCGAACGCGACGCCCAGCGCATAGCCGGTGATGAGCTGCCCTGCCCGCGAGATGCTGACGTCCAGCGCGGTTGCCACATCCGGCAGAATGCCCATGATGACGAACTCCGTCATGCCGATCGCGAATGCGCCGACAGTCAGGGAATAGATCGAGATCGGCAGTCTCTCTTTGGCGGCCGGTCTCTCCTGTACGACTTCAGTGTGACTCATTGCTTCCTATCCGTCCCTTCTCTCTAACGCATAATACCCCATTGTAGTCCGCCCGCCGCAGGCGTACCAAGTTAAATTATTCCACCCCCGCCGTTTGCTGAAGTTTGTGCGCATGCCGATGCCGTGAAGGTTATGTTAGAACTACAGCGATCGCCGCCGAATCTATCGTCCCCAGCGTGGCCTGCCCGTAGAGACGGTAGAGACGCAATAGCGATACTCAAGTCACTCAAGTCGCTATCGTCGGCGCGGCCCAGTCGTAGAGGTACCCGCACCCCGTCCCCAAGCTCGCCCTAAGCAAATCAAAAAGCCCGGGAATCACCAGATTCCCGAGCTTCAAACTCGACCGCGAGCCCTTGCCGGCTCGCTTCTAATAATCGCCGACAGCCGACTCGCTTATATAAGGCTCGATGCGCACCGCACAGGCTTTGAAGCCCGGCATCCGGCACGTCGGGTCGAGCTCCGGCAGCGTCAGCTTGTTGACGTTCTGCGTATCGCCCCAATGCATCGGCACGAACACGGAATCCGGCCGAATGTCGGTCGTAATCCGGCCTCGCACGACGATGCTGCCCCGCCGCGACGTGACGCGTACCAACTCGCCGTCGGCGATGCCATATGTGCGGGCCGCCTTCGGATGCAGCTGGACGAACGACTCGAAGTCCCGCGCCGCCAGGGTGTGGCTGCGCCGCGTCTGCACGCCCGTCAAGTACTGGGTCAGCACCCGGCCGGTCGTCAAATATAACGGATACGCATCGTCGGCCGACTCCGGCAGCCGATGGTTCTCGACCGGAATGAGCTGCGCCCGGCCGTCCTCATGGGCGAATCGCTCCGCGAACAAGCGGCCCTCGCCCGCCGAGCCCGTCGACGGACACGGCCAGTAGACGCCTTCTTCGCGCCGCAGCCGGTCGTACGTAATCCCATAGTAGTCGGCGATCCCGCCGCGGCTCGCCACCCGCAGCTCCTCGAATATATCCTCCGCCGATTCGAAGCGGAAGTACTGCCCCCGGCCCAGCTTCTCGGCGATATCGCCCATGATCCGCCAATCGTGCCGTGACTCGCCGATCGGCGGGCGCTTCGCTTCCCGGAGCAGCACGCGCCCTTCGAGATTCGTCAGCGTCCCGTCGTTCTCCAGATACGACGTGCACGGCAGGACGAGATCGGCCAGTCGCGCCGTCTCGGAGAGGAACATGTCGGCCACGACCAGAAAATCAAGCTTGCGCAGCCCCTCTTCCACGAGATTCGCATTCGGGTTGGATACGATCGGGTTGGAGCCCATGATGATGAGCGCGCGGATTTCCTGCGCGTGTACCTTCTCCATCATTTCATAGGCGGAGACGCCCTTGCCCGGCAGATCCTCCGGTTCGATATCCCATACATCGGCGATGTAGGCGCGATCTGCCGGGTTCTCGATTAGCCGGTAGCCCGGCAGCTGATCCGCCTTTTGGCCGTGCTCGCGACCGCCCTGTCCGTTGCCTTGACCCGTCACGGCGCCGTAGCCGGAGCCGGGCTTGCCGATTTTGCCATTCATGAGCACCAGGTTCAGGAAGGCGCGCACCGCCATGTAGCCGTCCGTCTGCTGCTCGACGCCGCGGGCCGTGAACACCATGCCCGTCGGCGCCTGGCCGAACGCGAGCGCCGCCTTGCGAATATCCGCCGCGGAGACGCCGGTCAGCCCCGCAATCTCTTCCAGATCGAGCGCGGCCAAATGCGCCTGCAGCGCGTCGAAGCCATTCGTCCGCTCGCGAAGGAACTGCTCGTCGAGCAGTCCTTCCTCGAGCAATACCTTCTGCAGCCCGTTGGCGAGCGCCGCGTCCATGCCCGGCTTTACCTTCAGATGCAGGTCGGCCAGCTTAGACGTGCCCGTCTCGCGGGGATCGATGACGATCAGATAAGAGCCGTTCTCCTTCGCCCGCGTGAAATACGGCATAAGCGTCGGCTGACATTCCGCGATGTTCGTGCCGGCGAGAATGATGCATTTGGCCAGCTCGATATCCGACAGCGGATTCGTCAGCCCCCGGTCGACGCCGAACGCCTTGTTACCCGCGGAAGCAGCGGCCGACATGCAGAACCTGCCGTTGTAATCGATATACTTCGTACGCAGCGCAACCCGCGCGAATTTGCCCAGCAGATAAGCGGACTCGTTCGTGAGCGAGCCGCCCCCGTAGACGCCGACCGTGTCGCGGCCGTAGATGCCCTGCAGCCGTTCAACCCGCTTGCCGATGATGTCGAGCGCTTCGTCCCAAGAGATCGGCACGAAGCCTTCTCCTTCTCGGCGCAGCGGCTGCCTGATCCGCTCGCCGCTCAACGCGTGTTGGTACGCGTTCATGCCTTTAATGCACAGCCGCCCTTCCGAGGCCGCGTTCATCTTCGGCTCGACCGTGTAGACGGGCCGGGACGCGCCGGGCGCCCACGTCTCCGTTACGGTGGCCTTACATTGTACGCTGCAGAACGGGCATTGCGTATCCAAGACGTTCACCACCGGCGTCAGGCCGGCCTGTTCCTTTGTCTCTAGTCTCATCCGATCCCTCTCCCTGCCGCACCTGCCAAAATTCCGCCCCTTGCGCTGCTCGGACAGCGCCCGAGTAGCTCCGTACGCCTCAGAGGGTCGAACAGCCCTTCGCGCAGCGGCACAATGCCGACCTGCTCGATCCATTGCCAGACCCGCTGGCCGTATTCCGCTTCCTCGCGATACCACTGCGTGAACGCAGCGGCAATCTCGAGTGCCGTCTCCTCGCCATCCGCCACGCCAAGCAGCTCTGCCCGCTTCAATTCTTTCACCCGGCTGCCGCCGACGTAGATCTCCCAGCCGGCCGGCGCCGCCGTCAGGCCAAGATCAGCCGTGAGCGTCCCCGCTTGATGCAGGGGACTAGCCGAGACCGCCGCCGCGAATTCGGCCGGCAGCTGCATCGGCTCGAGCAGCCGCTCCAGCCGAGCGCCGAGCGATACAGAATCGCGCACGGCGCCGCCGTCGTAGCGCGGCGCGCCGTAAGTCGCGACGGGACTGAGCGGCTTGCCGTACGAATCGGATGAAGCCTCCATCCCAAGCGCCGCTTGCACCTCGGATAGCCGCATCGGATCGACGCCGCGCAGCTCGATGCCGCCCGAGACGCCGAGCTTCACTTGCGGGATGCCGTAGCGTTCTGCCACCTCGGCGATGCGCCGCAGCTGGTCGCCCGTCGCCACCCCGCCGTACAGGCGCGGCGCAACCGCGCAAGTGCCGTCCGCAAGAAGCGCGGCGGTAGGTTCGACAGCCTGCGCCCCCGGCGGCGGAACAGACGCTGCGGCAGCCGCTTCAGCCGTGCTCGTAACGCTAGCCGCCATCGAAGCGGCAAGCCCCGCGTAATATCTTACCGCCGGGCGGCAGACGCGGCATCCATCCGCGCTCTGCCACCCGAGCGCCCGCATTGCCGTCTGCGCATCGGCATAGCCGCCTTGCATGACCGCGGCGCGCAGCTCCTCGTGGCTGAGCGGCGTACAGCCGCATACCGTCACCTTCGCCGGCTCCGGCTCAGCTTCGTTCGCGAGCGTATACGCCAGAATCGCGGAGACGAGCGGCTTGCAGCCGCCGCACGAGCTGGACGCCTTCGTGCAGCTGCGCACTTCCTCGAACGTCTCCAGCCCCTCTTCGCGTATCGCGGAGACGATTGCGCCTTTGCTCACGCCGTTGCAGGAGCAGACCGTCTCTTTGTCCGACATCGCGCAGACGAGCTCGTCGTCCGAACCTCCGGCCGCGCCGGCTCCATCCTGCTCGAGCACCGACGCATCGGCGCCCTGCTTGATATGGCCGAGCAGCTTGTTGCCTTCGGCGCTGTCGCCGAACAAGACGGCGCCGACGACTTTGCCGCTTCGTACCATGACGCGCTTGTACGTGCCTTTAATGCCGTTAACCACTTTAAGCGAAGCATCGATTTCGCTCTCGCGGATCTCGCCCGCGGAGAACACGTCGACGCCGGATACTTTCAAGTGGGAAGCGAGAATGGAGCCTTCGTACCCCGGCGTTCGGACGCCGCACAGATGAGCCGCGAGCACTTTGCCTTGCTCATATAACGGGGATACCATGCCATAGACCATGCCGCGGTGCTCCGCGCATTCGCCGACGGCGTATACATCCGGCACGTTCGTCTGCATGTAGTCGTTGACGAGAATCGCGCGGTCGATCTCGATGCCGCTGTCCGCCGCCAAGCGGACGTTCGGCCGGACGCCGACGGCCACGACGACGAGATCGACGGCGATTTTGGTGCCATCCTTGAACAACAGCCCCTCGACCCGCTTCTTCCCGATGATCCGCTCGGTATGCTTGGCGAGCAGGAAGCGCATGCCCTGCTTCTCCAGCTCCGCGCGCAGCATGATGGCCGATTCCCGGTCCAGCTGTCGTTCCATCAGGTATTCGTTGATATGGATAACGTCGACTTCCATGCCCAAATTGAGCAGGCCGCGCGCCGCCTCGAGCCCCAGCAGACCGCCGCCGATGACGGCCGCGCGCCGGTACTTCTTCGAAGCCTCCATCATCGTGTTGCAGTCCTTGATATCCCGGAACGCCGTGACGCCGGGCAGATCCGCCCCCGGCAGCGGCAGCATGAATGGCAGCGAGCCCGTCGCCAGAATCAGCTTGTCGTAAGGTACGCGTACGCCGCCTTGGCTCCACACCTGCCGCTGCGCGATGTCGATCCGTACGACCGGATCGCCCGCGTACAGCCGGATGCCGTTGTCTTTGTACCATTGCCAGTCGTTGATCGTAATATCTGAAATCCGCGTATCGCCCTGCAGCACCTTGGAGAGCATGATCCGGTTGTAGTTCGGATGCGGCTCGCCGCCGAATATCGTAATCTCGAATCGATCTGGGTCCTGCTTGAGGATTTCCTCCACGCATCGCACGCCGGCCATGCCGTTGCCGATGACCACCAGCTTCTTCTTCTCCATCCCGGTTCCCCTCCACGTTCCCCAGTTGGCCGTATCCATCTCCCGTTCTTGCGTCCGGCGCGCATAGCCGCCTCGCTTTAAGCTCCAAGCAGCGCCGCCGGACGCCAGATCCGTCTCAGGGAGCCGTGACCGCCGTTTTCTCTTGTCTAATTCGAAGGGCCAGCTGATTGACCCCCAGGCATATGCAGGCGAACGCAATCAGCAGCGCGAAGCCGAACGTATACGAGCCGCTCACATCTTGAATGACGCCGAGCGCCAGCGGCGGGAAGAACCCGCCCAGGCCGCCGGCCGCGCCGACGATGCCCGTTACCGCGCCGGTATCGGCCGGCGATACTTCCGGCACCATTTTGAATACCGCTCCGTTCCCGATCCCCAAGAAACAAGCCATGATCAGGAAGCTAACCGTGAACGATCCCGCTTGATCCAGCGATAGCGCGATCGCAAGCCCCGAGAGCGCAATGCCCGCGAAGACCGCCGTCAGCACCCGCCGCGAGCCGAACCGGTCGGCCAGATAGCCGCCACATGGACGGATGAGCGTCGCGGCCAGCACGAACGCCGCCGTCCGAAGCCCCGCTTCCGCCGCGGACAGGCCGAACAGTTCCTTCAAGAAGGTCGGCAGGTAGACGCTGAACGCCACGAAGCCGCCGAACGTAAGCGAATAATAGAAGGACAAGGCCCACGTCGATTTCACTTTCAGCACCTGCATCGATTGAAGGAGCGTCTTCGGTTTGGCCGGCTTCGGCGCGTCGGCGGCGAATAGCCAGAACAGCACGGCTACGACCGTGATCATCCCCGCCAAACTATAGAACACGCCGTCCAGTCCGATGTAGCCGTGAAGCACCGGCACGCCGTAGCTTGCCGCCGCGACGCCGAGGTTGCCAAGTCCGGCAAGCCCGAGGACGAAGCCCTGCTTCTCCGGCGGATACCAGCGGGATACGTACGTGAGCGAAATCGCGAACGTCGATCCGCCCATGCCCAGAAACAGAGCGCACAGCAGCATCGCCGAGAAGGAGCTCGCGAAGCTGGCCGCCAGGAGCGGAAGGATAAGGAACAGCATCGTCAACGCGAACACCCTGCGCCCGCCGTACCGGTCCGTCAGGATCCCCATCGGAATCCGCATGACCGAGCCGAGCAGCACCGGCGCCGCAATCAGCGCGCTCTTCTGAAATCCGCTGAGCCGGTACAGCTCGCTAAGCTGCGCCGCGAGGGGCGCGAGCATATTCCAAATCACGAAGGACGCCGCCATCGCGATGGTCGAATACCACAATGCCTGTGCCTGATTGCCCTGTTTCTTCCCCATATGCTTTCTCCTCCGCTTTCGCTTGCCTCTTACGTCTCTAAGAAGCGATCGTGCTTTCCTCCGGCAGGCTGAGCCACAGCTCGCCGCTCGCCGCGTCGATTTCAATCGGGAACGTCGTCACGCAGCCTTCGTCCGGCGCCTGCGCGAGGCCCTCGCGCAGGCTGATTTTCCAGTCGTGCAGCGGACAGAAGACGTGATGGTCGCATACGATGCCTTCCGACAGCTTGCCGCCCTTGTGGGGGCAGCGATTCTCGATCGCCCTGAGCTCGCCGCCCGTCATTTTGAATACCGCTATCTCCAGTTCCCCGATCCGGACGACCCGCGCCCGCTTCTCCTTGATGTCGCCCACGTTGCCAATATGGATTCGTTTCATCGTCATGGTCATCTTGGCCCCTCTCCTTACCCTGCGGTCGCAGGCGTCTCTTCGCTCATCGGCACGAATGTCTCGTTCAGCTCGCGTTTCTCGATGATTTCTTTCCATGGATCCTTCGTCAGGCTGAGCGCGTGCTCGATGCGTTCCATGAGCGCCAGGCGGTCTTCCTTCTTCTCCAGCGCCGCCTTGATCGTATCCAGACCCATCCGTTCGACCCACTCGCTCGTGCGTTCGTTGTATTTACCGGTCTCCCGGTAGAACTGAACGTAGGCCCCGCTCCACTCGATGACCTCGTCCTCGGTCTTCACCTTCGTGAGCAGGTCGCAGCCGCGCAGCTTCGTGCCGCCGTTGCCGCCGACGTACAGCTCCCAGCCGCCGTCGATCGCCACCACGCCGAAGTCCTTGATCGTCGCCTCGGCGCAGTTGCGCGGGCAGCCGGAGACCGCCATCTTCACCTTCGCCGGGGCGCTCAGCCGCTCGAATTTCTTCTCGAGCTTGATGCCCATGCCCATCGCGTCCTGCGTGCCGAAGCGGCAGAACGTCTCGCCGACGCACGTCTTGACCGTACGCAGCGTCTTGCCGTATGCGTAACCCGACGGCATATCCAGGTCCGCCCACATGCCCGGCAGATCTTCCTTCTTCACGCCGAGCAAGTCGATCCGCTGGCCGCCGGTCATCTTCACGAGCGGCACGTTGTATTTCAGCGCGATGTCCGCGATCTTCTTCAGGTCCTCCGGCGTCGTCACGCCGCCGTACATCCGCGGCACGACGGAATAAGTGCCGTCCTTCTGGATGTTGGCGTGGTTGCGCTCATTGACGAAGCGCGATTCCCGCTCGTCTTCGTGCTCATCCGGCCATGCCATGCCAAGGTAGTAGTTGAGCGCCGGGCGGCACTTCGAGCAGCCTTCCTCGTTCGCCCAGCCGAGCACGTTCATCACTTCTTTGGACGTCGTCAAGTGCATGCCGCGGATCGCCTCGACCACTTCGTCCCGGCCGAGCGTCGTGCAGCCGCACATGCCTTCCTTCACCGTCTTGACGCCGTCCGCGCCGAGCACGTACGTCAGCACGTCGCCGACGAGCGGTTTGCAGCCGCCGCAGGAGGCCGATGCCTTCGTGCACGCTTTGATATCGCCAATGCTTGAGCAGCCCTTCTCTTTAATCGCGCCCACGATCGCGCCCTTCGATACCCCGTTACAGCCGCAGACGATCTCGTCGTCCGGCATCTCCGCGACCAGATCGGCGCCGGATTTCGCCGGGGCGCCGGAGGAGGGGATCAGCACCTCGCGTTCGCGGCCGGTGACGTCCTCGCCGGTGCGGATCATTTTGAACAATCTCGAACCGTCCCCGATGTCGCCGAAGAGCACCGCGCCGATGACCTTGCCGTCCTGGATGACTGCTTTCTTGTAGATGCCCGCGAAATCGTCCTGCACCCGCACCGAACGCGTATCCGGCCGGTCGGCGTACACGCCGGCGGAGAACACATCGACGCCCGATACCTTGAGCTTCGTGGAGACGACCGAGCCGTGATAGCCGTCCGTCTCGACGCCCGCCAGCCGTTTGGCGATGACTGCGCCTTGCTCGTAGAGCGGCGCGACCAAACCGTAGGCAACCCCGTTATGCTCCGCGCACTCGCCGACCGCGTGAATATGCGGGATGTTCGTCTCCATGAAGTCGTTGACCACGATGCCTTGATTGATCGTAATGCCCGTGCTGCGGGCCAGCGCGATGTTCGGCCGGATGCCGATCGCCATGACGACCAGGTCCGCCTCTTCGCTCGTTCCGTCGCTGAACCGGATCGCGTTGACGCGCTTTCTGCCCAAAATCTGCTCTGTATTCTTGCTCATCAGGAACCGCATGCCCTGCGCCTCCAGCTCCTTGCGAAGCAGGATCGAAGCCGTCTGGTCCAGCTGGCGCTCCATGAGGAAGGGGTGCTTGTGCACGACCGTCACGTCCATGTTGAGGTTCAGCAGCCCGCGCGCCGCTTCGAGACCGAGCAAGCCGCCGCCGATCACGACCGCTTTCTTATATTGTTTGGCCGTATCCATCATCGTCTCGCAGTCCTTGATGTCGCGGAACGCGATGACGCCTTCCTTATCCGCCCCCGGCACCGGAAGCATGAACGCGTTGGAACCCGTCGCGATGATCAGCTCGTCGTATGCCGTGCTAAATCCTTTATCCGTCGTGACCGTCTTCTTGACGGGGTCGATACCGGTTACCGTGTGGCTCGTATGAAGCGCGATGCCGTTCTCCGCGTACCAGGAGCGTTCGTTGATCACGATATCCTTCATGTCCGCGTCGCCCGCCAGCACCGAGGAGAGCAGGATGCGGTTGTAGTTGGGATGCGGCTCGCTGCCGAAAATCGTAATGTCATACCGGTTCGGCGCCAGCTTCAGCAGCTGCTCGATGCAGTTCACGCCGGCCATTCCGTTGCCTACCAACACAAGTTTCTTTTTCATCTGAGCTCCACACTCCTACCCAAATATATAACATGACATGTTACCATTTTCCCGTTTGAACTAACATTTACCTTGGAACAGCATGTTCCCTTCCGTTTATGTGATGTTATCTAACATTAATTATTCATACTTTAGCTCAGAGTTGCGAATTTGGCAACAATTAACGAAATAATTATTTTTTATCGCCCAGGTGCACAGTTGTAAGCGTACGTTATACCTGACGCGCCTAGTAAACGTTCGCGATTGGCGTAAACGCCATCTCACAACTCTTTGTAACCCCTTACATTTTCACACGTTTTGCTGCCTATCCATGGTCACCCTACCCCAAAATGACGTCAAGTTCCCTAACATGATTGTGAACATTTCACAAAAGCTAGACAGGTACCGCGAAGACATCTGTTCGTTTTGTGATTTTTTACGAAGCGAATAGGCAGGTACGAGGCGTGATTTTCTGAAAATGCCGGATGCGCCGAAATGGTACAGGAAGCGTGAACACGCGGCGAAAGCTAACATGGCAACCTGGTCTTCAACCGGTCACAGCGGCACGACGAGCGTCAAATCGCAGTCCTCTTTATTAGGAAAAGAGCTCGCGCACGCATCGCGTTGGTCCGTATCACTCTTGGCGCGCACGAAAAAAGAACGCTCATGGCGAAGTCGGCCCGCAAATGCGGGTCTTCACCTAGAGCGTTCTTTTCTCCTTCCATAGGGGCATGCGCATGGGGCTCGGGACTGAGAACCGCCCAGCCCCCTCCTTCACGACGCTTCATCGGCCCACTTTGCAGCCCGCATATCCGCCCAGCCGTACCGGGGTCTTACATCGCCCCCGCCTCAAGGCCAGTTCCAAAAACCGTCGCTGGACTGTTATCTCTTCTTTCCATTCCGTCTACAATTAAGCCATAAGAACAACGCAACCGAAACGAAGCTTAATCGCAAAGAGTTCCCAACTACTA
The DNA here is from genome assembly GCF_042431225.1 of Paenibacillus aurantiacus. Taxonomy (NCBI): domain Bacteria; kingdom Bacillati; phylum Bacillota; class Bacilli; order Caryophanales; family Paenibacillaceae; genus Paenibacillus; species Paenibacillus aurantiacus. Next base: position 329,623 of record NZ_JBHMDO010000015.1, read on the forward strand.
AAGGAGCGATGTATCGATGAAACGTTTATTCCGTTCAAGAACAGACAGCAAGCTGGCCGGCGTGTGCGGCGGCTTCGCCCAGTACCTCGGCTTTGATGCCACGATTCTTCGTCTGGCGCTGATCGTCACGGCCCTCTTCAGCTTCGGCAGCGTGCTGCTGGTCTACGCTCTGGCCGCGGTCGTAATTCCGAAAGAACCGGAGATGACGGGCTTCTACGACGAAGCGATGTACCACCGCTTCTAATTCAACCGCTCGCAGCTCAAATGCCATCGCGGGATGCATCCGCGAATTGTCCACCTAACTACGCTTATCCAACCTAAAAGGAGTGTTTGAAATGGGAGTATTCGAACGTATTGTGAACTTGACGAAAGCCGCAGCGCATGAGGTGCTGGAGAAACTCGAAAGCCCCGTGCTGATGATGAACCAATATATTCGCGACGCCGAGCAAGAAATCGGCCAGGTGCAAGCCGAGATCGCCCGCCAAGAGGCGGCGGCGCGCGGCTTCAAGCAGCAGCATGCGGAGCACACTCGCCTGGCGGAGCACTACGAGGCGAAAGCCGCCGAAGCGCTTGCCGCAGACCGCGAAGCCGAGGCGCGCGAAGCGCTCGCCGCGAAGCTGCACTACGCCGAGAAAGCCGCTCTCCAACTGGAGTGGCACCATCAAGCCTTGGCACGCAAGGACGAATTGACCTACAAGCTCGACAGCGCGAAAGCCGAGCTGGAAGTCATGGTGAAGAAACGGACCGAGCTCGTCGCCCGCGTCGAGCAAGCCGAAGCGAAGGCTCGTACATCGATGCCAAGCTTCAGCAGCGGCCCAAGTTCCTACCTGGAAGGCGGTTCCGCGGCGCGCGGCTTCCAGCGGATGGAGGAGAAGATCCATCAGCTCGAAGCTCGCCTCGAACTGTCCGGCAAGCAGGCGCCTTACGCCGGCACGCCTTACGGCAGCCACGGCGCGTACGGCACGCCAGCAAGCGCGGGCGTACCCGCGGCAGCTGACCCGGCGAAAGAAGCGCTCATCGCCGAGCAGCTGGAGCTGCTGCGCAAGAAGCAAGCTTCGGAGTAATGCGAAAGTCCACCGGCCCTTGGGGCTGGTGGACTTTTTTTGCAGCTATTGCGGATTGAAGCGGATCGCCGGCGTGCCTGCACAATGAGCTCGCTCGTTGGGCCGTTCGCAGCTCCTCCGCCTTGATTGTCCGCCAATAGTCGGCTGGATACCGCTATTTGTGCCCGCTTCGCCCGACAGTCCGCTAATAGTCGGCGGGGCACCGCTATTTACGCCCGCTTCGCCCAGCGGCTCTCTAATAGTCGGTTGGTACCCGCTATTGCGTCCGCTTCGCCCGACAGTCCGCTAATAGTCGGCGGGGCACCGCTATTGTGCCTACTTTGCCCGGCCGCTAATGGTCGACGCCGCCCCCTCCAACCGCCGCCAACATAAAAAGCCCGCCATCGCCGACCGGCGACAACGGACTTCCTTGCTGCTGCTACTCTTGCGAACCATCCAACTTGCACTCATTCAGCTTCAGCAGCCGGGTGCGATGCTTCCACTTATGGCCGAGCCAAAGCACCAAGAACAGCGGAATGCCGATATACGAGGCGAACAGATATGGCCAGTCCACCTCGCCGTCCGACAACGCGCCGTAACTTTGGCCGATAATGACAATGATGCAGAGCACCATCGCGAGGAGCGGGCCGAACGGGAACCATTTGGCGCGGTACGGCAGGTCAGCCAGTGAGCGCCCCTGCGCGACGTAAGCTTTGCGGAACCGATAATGGCTAATCGCGATGCCGAGCCATACGATGAAGCCGGACATCCCGGAAGCGTTCAGCAGCCACACATAGACAGCGCCGTCGCCGAATAACGACGAGAAGAACGCGAGGGTACCGAGGGCCGCCGTGACGGCCAGCGCGAGCACCGGCACGCCGTTCTTGGACAGACGCGCGAGGAAACGCGGCGCCTTGCCTTCTTTCGCCAGCGTCCACAGCATCCGGGTCGACGCGTACATGCCGGAGTTGCCGGCCGACAGCACGGACGTCAGGATAACCGCATTCATGACGGAGGCAGCAATGCTGAGGCCCGCTTTCTCGAAAATAATCGTGAACGGACTAGTCGCGATCGCATCGCTCGCGAGCCGCTCGTCTGCATAAGGAATCAACAGCCCGATGACGAGAATCGCGAGGATGTAGAACAGCAGAATCCGCCAGAAAATCGAGCGGATCGCCCGCGGAATCGATTCGCGCGGGTTCTCGCTCTCGCCTGCCGCGACGCCGATCAGCTCCGTCCCTTGGAAAGAGAAGCCCGCCGCCATGAACACGCCAAGCACGGCGAGGAAGCCGCCCGGGAACGGCGTATCGGTCATGGCCGTGAATCCGACCGATTCCCCGCCCCAGATCCCGATGAGCATGAGCAAGCCAATGCCGATGAACACGACGACCGTCACGATTTTGATCATAGCGAACCAATACTCGGATTCCCCGAACCCTTTGACCGACAACAAATTCAGACCGACCATCACGATCAGGAACAGCGCGCACCAGAGGAACGAGGAGCTGTCCGGGAACCAAAATTTCATGATCATCGTCGCGGCCGACAGCTCGGCGGCGATCGTAATCGCCCAGTTATACCAATAGTTCCACCCGATCGCGAACCCGAACGAAGGGTCGACGAAACGCGACGCGTAGGTGCTGAACGTGCCGGACACCGGCATATACGTCGCCATTTCGCCAAGGCTGGTCATGAGAAAATACACCATAATGCCGATAAGCAGGTAGGCGAGCAGCGCGCCGCCCGGTCCCGCGGAATGAATGGCCCCGCCGCTGGCGAGGAATAGCCCTGTCCCGATGGAGCCGCCCAGCGAAATCATCGTCATATGACGGGCCTTCAAACCTCTGCGCAGACCGCCGGAGCCCGGGGCTGCACTTGTCTTGCGATTGTCGTGTTGCTGATCCACGCTGTTGTTTCACACTCCCTGATGTATACGTATAGAATCGAAGTCTGCAGGAGTAGGCAAGCGCCCAAAAAGCGGGATACTTGCCACTAGCTTGCTTCGGATACGCAAATTTTAACCAGCGTATATTGTAAGAAAAACAATCGGCATTATGCAACTGTAAATAAATAACTGTCCCGCCTCGCAGCCAACCGCTCCCCAGGCCAAGGTCTAGGTCGCAAACCATTCCCGCGTCCGTTCCGGCCGCTATCCTCGCGGCGGTAAACTGGGGATTAGAGATGAACGCCTGTAGCGTTCTTATGATTTAGGAGGTTGTTGGGGTTGTATAGTTTATTCGTTGGACTCACGCTCGGAGCGCCGTTCTTGCTGCTGGTGCTCGGCTGGATCGCCGGGACGAAAGCGTCCCGGCTCGTATACAGCGGCTCCGCGCCGCGCATGCACCGCAAGGCACGCAAACTAATTACGTGGACGTTCATCCTGACCTTGCCGGTTGCGGCGCAAGCAGCGGCGGCCGCCCTGCTCATGCAGCAGTTCGATCCCGTCTATTGGCAGGATCGACTGTTCATTCTGGCGCCGATGACCGCGCTGCCGCTGCTGGCCGCCTGGTTCGTCGCGGTGCCGAAGCTGCTTATGCTCCGCCGGGAGCTATCCCGTTACGAAGAGGAGACGCCGCTTACCAGCGAGACGCTTGGGCGCGCGTCGCAGCCAGGCATCGTCGCGCCGTTCCAAGCGCTGGCTTGGAGCGCAGCCGCCGTGTTCCTGCTCGCCATGACAATGGCCGCGCCGTTCGATTGGCTAGACGCGGGGATTCCCGTCGCGGTCGTACTGCTGGTCTGGTACGGCCTCGGGGTCAAACACCGCCGCCGTTCGCGCAAAATCGCCGTGACGGAGACCCCCGTCGTCTCGCGTCCTTGGCGCAGCGCAGCCGCCGGATTCGGCGCGGCGATCTTGCTCGCGGCCATCGCCGTGCCGCTCGGATACCTGGCCCGGGAGACCAGCTTTCTGCCGGCAACGGTCGATATGACCAGCGGCCCGGCTGATTTCGGCGGAGGCGCGACGCTCGCCCATGCGCACGGGGTGGAAGCCGCCGCGCCCGGTTCCGTATTCGTCTCCGACCTGACCGGACCTCGGGAAGGCGAACCTGATCAGCGTTTCACGCTCACCGCCGAGAAGAAGACCGTCCGCCTCAGCTCTGGCAAATCCGTGGAAGCGTGGACGTTCAACGGCCAAATTCCCGGTCCGCAGCTGCGGATGAAGCAAGGCGAGCTGATCGAAGTCACGCTCGTGAACAAAGATATCGAAGGCGGCGCCACGATCCATTGGCACGGCCTCGACGTGCCGAACGCCGAAGATGGCGTAGCCGGAGCCACGCAGAACGCCGTCATGCCGGGCGAGTCGCATACGTACCGTTTTATCGCCGAACAGACCGGCACATACTGGTACCATTCGCACCAGCATTCGAGAGAAGCCGTCGCCAAAGGACTGTTCGGCGCCTTGATCGTCGATCCGGCCGCGAGCGCGGATATGGATGTTCAAGAGCCGGACGGGGCGACGGATATGAACGATGTTCCGGGCGGCGCGGAAGAAGTGCCGGGAACGGAACCTAACGAAAATTCCGACGACGCGTTCGCGACAGATACGATAACGACACCTAACGGGACCACCGACAACGGGACGAATGCTGCTTCGGGCGCGGCCACCAGCGAACCGGCATTACCCGCGGAAGGAACGGCGCCGACCGACGCGACGGAAGCGCCTGCTGACGGAATCGCCGATCACGAAACCGGCTCCGATGCCGATTTCGACCTGGATGAAGAAGGTCTGCTCGACCTCGCCCGCCCGAAGACGGAGGATGCCTCAGCCGGGACGCAGCCCGAAGCTCCGAACACAACCGATTCGAAGGACGACGGCGCCGCGCGGACAACCAACCCGCCATCAAGCGCGCTACAGCCGAAGGATGCCGGCGGGCTGCAGACGAAGCCGGGAACGACGCAGGATCAACTAGAAACCAAGACGCCCTCCTTCGATATCGGATCCGGCGATGACGCGACACTGGCTTTGGCGAATGGCCCCTCGTCCGACGACGGCTTCACTTTGGCCGCGTACCAGCCGTCCTTTGCGCCGAAAGGCGAGGTTAACACTTTAGCCGCCGAAGGGACGACGCCAGCCGATAGCCTCCAAGACGGCACGGATGACGCGAACAGCGAGGGCGACACCCTCTTCTCGGCAAATGCGGTTGCGATTGAAGGCGAGCGGGATTTTACCGTCATGACGCACCTGTGGGGGAGCACGTTCGCGATCGGCGCGAACGACGGCGTGCAGCGGTTCGACGTCCAGCCGGGAACGCCCGTCCGGATGCGTCTCATTAACACCGACGACTGGGTCCGCCAGTCGTACATGTTGACCGGAACCGCCTTCCAGGTCTCCGCCATCGACGGCACTAACGTCAACGATCCGGGCGAGCTGCGCGACGTGAAAGTGACGCTGACGACCGGCGGAAGGTACGACCTGACGTTCGACATGCCGGAAGATCCGGTGTTCCTAAGCGTCGGCGGCCGGAAGGACCTCGGCATCTTCCTGAGTCCTGACGGCAAGGGCGATCTCCCCGCCATTCCCGAGATGGAGGCGTTCGACCCGCTGCACTACGGCCAATCCATGGCGACGCCGTTCGATGCCTCGAGTACGTTCGACCGCTCCTTCGACATGATCATCGACAACAAGCTCGGCTTCTATAACGGTGTCTTTAACCAGCTATATACCATGAACGGTGCCGTATTCCCGAATACCCCGATGTACATGGTTCGCGAAGGGGACCTGGTGAAAATCAAAATCGTTAATCGCAGCATGGTCGATCATCCGATGCATCTGCACGGCCATCATGCGCTCGTGCTCTCACGCAATGGCGAAGCCGCGGACGGTAGTCCGTGGTGGACCGACACGCTCGACGTGCAGCCGGGGGAAACCTACGAGATCGCCTTCCGCGCCGACAATCCCGGCCTGTGGATGGATCATTGCCACAATTTGCAGCATGCCGAAGCTGGCATGTCGATGCATCTCATGTACGAGGGCGTACTCGCCCCGTATACGGTCGGCAGCGCGACGCAGAACCACCCCGAATAAAAAGAGACACGCTTGAGGGCGGGTCGGACTCTAACGAGAGTCCGGCCCGTTTTTTTGTCGCACAGCGAGATAAGCTTTGGCCGCAAGGACAAAAGCTTCATGCGCACTGCCTCCTCCTTCCCCTCCGCCGCAATGTCGTCAGGTTAAGAGGAAACATTCGGGTGAAGAATGCGTGCGCTCCTTGATAACGACATAAGCATTGCTATTGCAGGCTCGGACGGCCTACGGACGATCCACCTCCTCCTCCGTCCCGTTGCACTTAACCTGACAGCATTGATCTAGATGGGGCGGAGCCCTAGGGGATCAAGACGTCGTAAGCTTTGTCCGCAAGGACAAAAGCGTACCCCGAACGAAAACGATCGTTTTCCACCGATCCACTGCTGTCAGGTTAAGGAAATACGTCCGGTGAAGCCACCCATGGCCTATAGCTGACAGGCTTATGACTTCGGACTGACTTCAAAACCGACTGAAGCTTTGTCCGCGAGGACAAAAGCGTGCCAGCTCGAAGCAACCCGCCGACTGCGAACAAACGAGCCAGCACGAAACGGGGAGTCCAGAGGGCGAAGTCTGAGCGTTTTCCAACGGAAAGCGCACTTCGGAAGCATATGCTTGGTTCCCCTCAGCGGAGGGGGAAGGGGGAGGGAGCAACAAAAGCGGGGTCAAAGGGGCGGAGCCCCTTTTAACCTGACAGCATTGGCGGAGGGGGTAGGGGGATCGACCTCCACTAGTCATGCGGAACGCCGCCGGCGAATACGTTAGCTTAGACGGCAGTTTTGTGTAACGGGAAACGAAGCGGCGATACGCCGCATGAGGGGGAGACGAACGATGCAAATTCATGTCGTGCAGCCAGGCCAATCGCTGTATGGCATCGCGCAGGCGTACGGCACTTCGGTGCAGGAGCTGGCCGAGGCCAATGAGATCAATCCCGCCCTGTCGCTGGTTATCGGCCAGGCGCTGGTTGTTCCGATCGTCGGCCGGTATTATTTCGTGCAGCCCGGCGACACGCTGACCACGATCGCGAGCCGTTTCGGCACTGACGCCGCCACGCTTGCGCGCGTCAACAATCTCGGCGCGAGCAACCAGCTCATCGTCGGGCTGCGCCTGTACATACCGCCGCGTCCCAAGCGGAACGCGGAGGTCAACGCCTACGTCGAACCGCGCAGCGCAGGCGTCACGCCGGCGCTCGAGCAGTCCGTCCGCGACGCCGCGCCCGAATTGACGTATTTGGCCCCGTTCAGCTTCCGTATTAACCGGGACGGCACGCTCACCCCGCCCCTGCTGAACAACTTCCGCGCGATTGCAGATCAGCACGGCGTCACGTTGATGATGGTCGTCACCAACCTGGAGAACGACCAGTTCAGCGCGGAGCTGGGCGAGATCATCCTGAATAATGAGGCGATCCAAAACACACTGCTGGACAACATCATCGCCACCGCGCAGCGGCTTGGCTTCCGCGACATTCATTTCGACATCGAGCATCTGCGTCCGGCCGACCGGGAAGCGTATAACCGGTTCCTCCGCAAAGCCGCGGCCCGTCTGCACGCGCAAGGTTACCTCATCTCCACGGCGCTCGCACCAAAGACTAGCGCTGCTCAGACAGGCGAATGGTACACCGCCCATGATTACAAAGCGCACGGCGAAATCGTCGATTTCGTCATCATCATGACGTACGAATGGGGCTACAGCGGCGGTCCCGCGATGCCCGTATCCCCGATCGGGCCGGTACGGCGCGTGCTCGAATATGCCTTGACCGAGATGCCCGGCAGAAAAATCATGATGGGCCAAAACCTGTATGGCTACGACTGGACGCTGCCGTTCGTCCAAGGGGGCCAATACGCGCGCGCCGTCAGCCCGCAAGAGGCGATCAACATCGCCCGGCGCGAGAACGCCCGGATCGAATACGACTACACGGCACAGGCGCCGACTTTCCGCTATTGGGACGACAACCGCAAAGAACACGTCGTCTGGTTCGAGGATGCCCGGTCCATTCAAGCCAAATTCGACCTGCTCAAGGAGCTTGGTTTGCGCGGCATCAGCTATTGGAAACTCGGCCTTAGCTTCCCGCAGAACTGGCTGTTAATCCAGGATAATTTCAACGTCGTGAAACGTTAACCTAGCGAACAAGGACGTCTCTGAGGCTGCTGCTCCTCGAAGACGAAGCAATCCACCGTTTAACAAGAGATCCCGAAATATTCGCTACACGCCCGCGAAGGTTGCGGTTACCCCATCCGCGCAGGCCGCAGACGTTCGAACGTCTGCAAGCTCCCCCGATAGCCTCTTGCGCAACCCCTGGCCAGCGCTCCATGCGCGGCTAGGGGTTATTCGCGCGCTGCCGACTAGCTGCCGCCCCTCCATGCACCCGTTCCCCACTTTCGTTAATTTTTTGCATAAAATGAATCCGTTTTCCATTTGAATTTAGTATGATACAGATAGACGGCCCCTCGGCCGAAACTTCCCCCTGCGGAAGGAGGGACAATTCATTTCCCACATGAAAGGCTAACGACGTTAAACGCCGGAACGTCGGCTTCGATCATAAGCCTTTCGGCGGTCGGATGTATGCCGCGCTTCACCTTTAGCGCACCTCGAAGGAACAGCGTCGCAGTCGCCCTGCGAAGAAGGCGACGGACCCGAATGCAGCGTTCGCGTTCGATTTCGTTAGCGGGCGTTTTTTCGTCCCACGCCCCCTCGGTTCACCCGGTTCTTCCGTGAACGGGTTTGTTCGCGAGTCTGTCATTTGACGAAATATCGTTTAAACACTACAATTTGTAGTGTGTGCCGATGCGCCAATCTCCCTTTTTTTGACGCGCGGCCTGTCTTTCCTACCATCATCCTTTATACTGGAGGTTTTTCCGTTGCAAAAAGCTACCGCCAAAGCCGCGAATAAGGCCAATTATAAGACAATCCGCCAACAGGAGGCATTGAAGAAGAAGCAGCGCATGCGCTGGGTCATGGCATTGACCGCCGTCGTATTCGTCGGCCTGATCACGCTCGCCGTCGTCCTCAAGCCGAGCGACATCGTCGACTTCGATTACGAAGCGCTGCCGCTGAGCGGCCAAGCCGACGCCCCAGTCAAGATCGTCGAGTTCGGCGACTACAAATGTCCGGTCTGCCAAACATTCAGCCAGACGATCGTGCCGCAGATTGAGAAGGACTTCGTCGACTCCGGCGACGTCGGCCTGTATTTCGCCAACTTCTCGTTCATCGGGCCGGACTCCTTTACCGCCGCCTATGCCGCGCAGTCCGTCTTTCATCAGAACAAAGACGAGTTCTGGAAGTATTACGATTTGATTTATAAGAACCAAGGCGCCGAATCCCAGCAATGGGCTACCGCCGATTTCCTCGTCAAACTGGCGCAGGACAACAAGATCGACGTCAATTACGACACACTCCGCAGCGACATTGAGAGCGGCAAGTATAAAGGCGAGGTCGAAGACCATAATGGCCTGGCGCGTTCGTCCAAGGTGACGGGAACGCCTTCGATTTTCATTAACGGCGAGAAATTCGACAATGTCATGGACTACGGCGCGATCAAATCCGCGATCGAGAAGGCGCTTAGCGACGCGAAAGCCGGCAAGGACGCTGCATGATCAAGTCGTACGCGCTCTATTTTGCCTGGGTCGTGTCGCTTGTCGCCACCGGCGGCAGCCTGTTTCTCAGCGAAGTGATGGATTTCATGCCCTGCACGCTATGCTGGTACCAGCGCATCCTGATGTATCCGCTCGTGCTCCTGCTCGGACGCGCGGCTTACCGCAACGACCGCGGGATCATCGGATACGCGCTGCCGCTGAGCATCATCGGCGCCGGATTCTCGCTCTATCACTATCTGGAGCAGCAGATCCCCGCGCTGGCCAAGGTGCTGCCATGTACGCAGGGCATTCCGTGCAACCAGGATTATCTCGACTGGTTCGGCGGCGTCGTCACGATTCCATTCCTGGCGCTCATCGCTTTCATCCTGATTACGATCTTCCTCATCGCGGGAAGAAGCGCACAACAAGTAACGGCAGAAGAAGAGGAAGCGTAAGCTTGATTCGATAGCCCGGTTGCAGTCCATCCCCGCCGCGTGCGAGGGTGGCTGCGCCGGGCTTTTTTGGCGTCGTGGCGATCATGGCGCGCCAGCTCGCTGTTCGCCCTTTACCCGCCTGCTTCAGCACCCAAAGTGCGCTACAGCTCACTATTGCACGCACTATGCCCACTTCCGCACCCGATAATGCTCTACAGCTCACTATCGCTCGCCCCCCGCCTGCTTCCACACCTAATAGTGTGCTACAGCTCACTATTGCACGCTCCCCGCCCACTTCCGCACCCGATAATGCTCTACAGCTCACTATCGCACGTTCTCAGCACCCGATAACGCTCTACAGCTCACTATTGCACGTTCTCCGCCCACTTCCGCACCCGATAATGCTCTACAGCTCACTATCGCTCGCTCCCCGCCCTCTTCCGCACCCGATAATGCTCTACAGCTCACTATTGCACGCTCCCCGCCCTCTTCCGCACCCGATAATGCTCTACAGCTCACTATCGCTCGCCCCCCGCCTGCTTCCACACCTAATAGTGTGCTACAGCTCACTATTGCACGTTCTCCGCCCACTTCCGCACCCGATAATGCTCTACAGCTCACTATCGCTCGCCCTCCTTCTGCCGAACACTTCACGAGCCTCTTAAATACTGCCCCACACGCAAAAAACCGGCTGCCTGCCGGCAACCGGTGCTCCTCTCCCCTATACGTTCACCCTCCCACACGGGGCATACGCGTACAGCCCGTCCCTTCACCCATCAATCCGGCACATTCACCGTGAACGGCACGACGAATGTCTTGCCCCCGCGTTGAAATTGACCCCAAATCTTGTACACGCCGCCGTGCGGAAATGTCGTCATGAACGTCGCGTCCGGTCCTTTGGCCTTCTCGTCAACGGGATGCACATGCAAATACTGCTCGGTATCCGCACTCAGAATGACGACGTGCCCAACGGCGCCGAGGTATGGCTCCAGATCGGTTATCTGTTCCTTCGTCGCCGCATCCTTCATCGCGAAATTCAGCTCCACTTCCATGTCCGCCATCAAATGCTCCGCCGCAAGCGTCACCTCCACGCCAGCCACGGTTCTCGTCAGCTGCTTGTCCGGCGCGATCTTCGCCTGCGCGCCTGGCGTTCCGCTAACCGTCAGCCACGAACTCTGGGTCGTCGCGCTGCCGCCTGAAGGCATGTAGTCCGCGATCAGCTTATACTCGCCCGCTGCCGGGAACGCCGTCGTCACTTCGAACTCGCCTTTGCCTTTGTAGACCGGGTGGATATGGTTGAAGAAGCTCAAGTCCTTGCTAACGACGATGAGATGCATCTCCTTCTCGTGGTTGATGTCGAACTTCTCGACCGCCTTGCCGTCCGCGTCCTTCACCTGAATCGTCACCACGTTATCCACGCCCGGCGCAGGCTTTTCGTTGGAATACGACCAAGCCGCCTCCGTCTTGACCGCTTCGCCAGCGCTCTCCTCATGACCGCTTGCCGCGGAGCCTCCATGGCCGGCATGACCGCCTTGCGCTTTGGCCGCCACTTCCGCATTCTCCTCATGACCACCAGCTGCCTCACCTGCCGGTGCGCCCTCGTTCGTGCCATCCCCCCCGGTCGCGACGTCGCCATCCCCGTCACTTCCGCTCGCGGCGTCATGACCGTCGTGGCCGCCTGCCTTCGCGGCCGCCGGCTTCGCGCCTCCTTCTTCCTTCTTCGCGCAGCCCGCCGCCACGCCCAGCACGAGCGCGGCAGCCAGCGTGGCGACCAGCCATTTGCGTACCATAACCTATCTCCTTCTCGCTTAAAATTTGACCCGCTGCAGCCGCAGCGCGTTGAGCACGACCGACACCGAACTGAGCGCCATTGCCGCGCCTGCCAGCCATGGAGCCAGGAACCCGCTGGCGGCGATCGGAATGCCGATTACGTTATAAGCAAGCGCCCAGAACAGATTCTGCTTAATATTTGCCATCGTTTTCCTACTCATCAGTATGGCATCCGCGATGCCATTTAAATCACCGCGCATGAGCGTCACATCTGCGGCCTCAATCGCCACGTCCGTCCCGCCGCCGATCGCGATGCCCACGTCCGCCGTGGCCAGTGCCGGCGCATCGTTGATCCCATCGCCAACCATCGCCACGACCGCACCGCCCTGCTGCAGCTTCTTCACTTCCGCCGCCTTGCCCTCCGGCAGCACCTCTGCCAGCACGCGGTCCACGCCCGCTTCTTTCGCAATGGCGCGAGCCGTCCGCTCGTTATCGCCGGTGATCATGACGACTTCGATCCCCATCGCCTTCAGGCGGGCCACCGCTTCTCTCGACGTCTCGCGTATCGTATCGGCCACGGCCAGCAGTCCGGCCAGCCGGCCATCGACCGCGACGAGCATCGCCGTCCGCCCCGCTTCCTCCAGCCCCGTCATGTCCGCCAGCAGCGCCGACGCGTCGATTCCTTCTTCATTCATCAGCTTGCGAGTACCGATTAACAGCTCATGCCCTTCTACCGTCGCCCGGACGCCGTGACCCGGGATCGCTTCAAAAAGCTCTGCAGCCGGGAGTGTGACGCCTCTCTCCTTAATGCCCTCCACGATCGCTTCGGCCAACGGGTGCTCCGAGTTGCGTTCAGCCGCGCCGATCCACGACAGCAGCTCGGACGCGTCCCAGCGGTTCTCGAGCTTCACGTTCGTCAGCACCGGCTTGCCGTGCGTGATCGTGCCCGTCTTGTCGAGGACGACCGTCGTGAGTTGATGCGCGGATTCAAGATGCTCGCCGCCCTTGAACAAGATGCCCAGCTCTGCCGCGCGGCCGGAACCGGCCATGATCGACGTCGGCGTCGCAAGGCCCAAGGCGCATGGGCATGCAATGACGAGCACCGCGATTGCTTTCTCGAGCGCGCCGGACAGATTGCCGGCGTCGATGCCGAAATACCAAAGGAGGAACACGGCCGCCGCGATTGCCACTACGATCGGCACGAAGATGCCGGAGATAGCGTCAGCTACGCGCTGGATGGGCGCTTTCGACCCTTGCGCCTCCTCGACGACCCGGATGATTTGCGCCAGCGCCGTCGCCTTGCCGACCTTGGTCGCCTGCACGGTCAAGACGCCGTTCTTGTTCAGCGTCGCGCCGATTACAGCATCGCCAGCCCGTTTGTCGACGGGGATACTCTCGCCCGTCAGCATCGACTCGTCGACCGCGGATGCGCCTTCGAGCACGACGCCGTCGACCGGTACTTTCTCGCCAGGACGGACCAGGCAAATATCGCCCAGGACGACCTGTTCGACCGGCACATCCACCTCTTGACCGTCGCGCAGCACGCGCGCCGTCTTCGCCTGCAGTCCCATCAGCTTCTTGATCGCCTCGGAGGAACGCCCTTTGGCCAGCGACTCGAACAGCTTGCCGAGCAGAATCAGCGTGATCAGCACGGCACTCGTCTCGTAGTACATCTCCACGCCGCCATGATGATGCGGGTTCGCCGCAGCCTCGATCGTCAGATACAGGCTGTAGAAGTACGCCGCAGACGTCCCGAGCGCGACGAGCACATCCATGTTCGCGCTGCGGCTGCGGAGCGCTTTGTAGGCCCCCGTGTAGAAATGCGCGCCGATCACGAACTGCACCGGCGTCGCCAGGGCCAGCTGGAACCACGGATTCATGAACAGCTCCGGTACCCACAGCCAAGACGTAAAGGAAAAGTGGCCCGCCATCGCCCAGAGCAGCGGGAGCGACAGCAGCGCGGAGATCGCGAACTTGACCTGCTGCTTGCGGATCGCCGCCTGCCGCGTATCGCCGCCGTCCTCCTGCTCGACCTTCGGCTTAGCGTGATAGCCTAGCTGCTCTACTTTATGGACAACCTGATCGATCGTAAGTCCCGATGGCGCGAAAGCCACGTGAGCCGTCTCCATCGCAAAGTTGACTGTCGCCTGCTGCATCCCCGGCAGCTTATTCAAGCCTTTCTCGATCCGGTTCGCGCACGCCGCGCATGTCATGCCCTCGATTGCCAGGGTCATTTGTTCGATTTCCGGACTCAATCGCTCGCCGCCTTCATGCGGCATCACACTTTCGCTCATCGGGTTCACCTTCCGTATCTATAATAACGAACCATACCCCTGTAGGGTATAAATTCGAGCTAAATGTAGGAGCCGCCTCTTCCGAGGCCGGCTCCCTATGCCAAGCAAGTTACACCACGTCGTAACCTTGATCCTCAATCGCTTCTTTGATCGCGCTTAGCGATACTTTCGACGCGTCGAATTCGACGGTGACGGATTTACCGGCCAGATCGACTTTCGCTTCCGCATTGCCCAGTTTCTTCACGACACCTTCGACCGAACTTACGCAATGTCCGCAGGACATGCCTTCCACTTTCAATGTTTCGCGCTGCATCGTACAGCCCTCCGCTTCCTATTTCATTAATTTCTTCACGGTAATGAGCAGCTCGTCGATAACGTCGTCGTCGCCCGCTTGGATCCGCTCGATGACGCAGCTCTTCATGTGTCCTTCCAGCAGCAGCTTGCCGACGCTGTTGAGCGCCGACTGAATGGCGGCGATCTGGTTCAGTACGTCGTCGCAATAGGCATCCCGATCGATCAAACCTTTCACGCCGCGAATTTGTCCTTCGATCCGATTCAGGCGCGAGATCAAATTCGACTTCGTTTTGTCCGAATGATGGCTCTTGCGCTCGCCGCCGGAGTCGTGACCGCACGATTCGTGCCCGCACTCCGCAGTGACTACGTTGTTATCTTCCATGTTCATAGCATGCTCACCTCGTGAATCAAATATACAATACCCCCCAAGGGTATGTCAACGGGCGAAACCAACTTTTTCAAGCCTCTTCCCCTACGCTGTCCGATCCTCGCCCCGGTTATGTATATGGACGCGACCATGCGGGTATTCGGGCATTCGCGAAATCGCGCGCCATTTATCCTTTCGCCTCGATTGTGTCCGCTTTTGCTCACGCTCGCCGGTCTTCTCCATCTGTAAGGATGCGGGCAGTCGTGCGGGTAACGAATATCGCGTAGTTGGCAAACCGATGATGGGAGTGAGAGTTCCCTCTGCACTCTCGTTATCGTTCAGGCTGGTGCTGGACCACTGTCGCAAATAGGCTTCACGCACACACCCAAGGGGTATCTCTTTGGTCCTCTTCGCAAATAAATTCCCCGCTGATCGTGCGAACTTATACCGAAGACGCCGAGCGGGAACCCGCTGAATCTTCATTCCATCGTCCAAAACCGGGACCGAGGGAGGAGACTCTCGAAGGGTTTATGGTTTTGGGGTGGCGAAATAAATTTATATTGACAAAATTAATTTTATGTGTTATAATAAAATATTTTGTTTACACAACGGCTTTTTGCCGCTATTCTAGTAGTCGTAGAAGAACCATCCCGATTATTGGAGGCGATTGCGATGCATTATTCGAATCCAGTCACCATGCTCACCCTCACCGCTCATTTGCTCGGCGAAGAACGCACGATCCATCCCGTCTTGCTGCAGGACGGCGAATCCGCCGTGCTCGTCGACGCCGGGTACCCCGGCCAACTTCCGCTCTTGGAGCAAGCCATCCGGGAAGCAGGCTCATCACTCGAACAATTAACCGCCGTCATCGTCACCCATCAAGATCTCGACCATATCGGCGGCTTGCCGGGACTGCTGCAGGCAGCACCGAACCAGCTGGAAATATTGGCCCACCCGTTCGAGCAGCCCTTCATCGAAGGCCGTCAGACGCTGCTCAAGCTTAGCGGCGATGCGCTGAAAGGCATCGATAGTTGGCCCGAGGAGATGAGCGCGCCGTTCAAACGATTAATCGCCAATCCGCCGCGTGCCGACGTCACTGGGCTCTTGCTCGGCGGCGAGACGCTTCCATATGGCGGCGGCGTCACCGTGATTCCAACGCCAGGCCATACGCCGGGCCACCTCAGTTTGTATCATCCCGCCAGCAGAACGCTGATCGCCGCCGATGCCCTCCTCATCGAAGACGGCGAACTGCAGATATCCTCGCCCGCGCTGACATGGGATATGCAAGCCGCCCTTCAATCCGTCCGCGAGTTGTGCCGCTATGAGATCGAGACCATCATCTGCTACCATGGCGGGTCATATGCCGGCAATGCCGCCGCGCGCCTGAAGGAGCTGGCTCAACTGACGGTCAGATAGTCGCACCATAACACCTGCCGAATTTTAACAAATCTATAGGGAAGGAAACGCCTTCACTTCCACCCCGTATGCTACAATAGCAATGCACACCACAGTTGGATATACCAAGGAGGAACGGGTAGATGTTTGGTAAAGTGGCTGCCGATATGCTCGGCCTAAGCGATGTAGGCGCGGTAATTCGCCCCGAGAACTACGATAAGGTAGATGCGGACGATTACGTCTTTCACGAAGACAACGAGAAAATTTTCTTCCTGATCAAATCCAAGGCCGACGAATACTGTTTCACGAATTTGGCCCTTGTCCACCTGAACGGCACAAGCGCCATGAGCAAGAAGCGGACGCTGGAGCGTTATCCGTACGGCACGCACCGCATCTCCAACGTTACGCTGGAGACGGCAGGCACGGTCGACCTCGACGTCGAGATCAAATTCACGATCGGCAGCACGACGCTCTCGATCGACGTGCACAAGAAGCATATCGAAGAAGTGAAGGACCTGTACAAAGCGCTCCTTCGCATCGCCGAGATTACGCACGAGAACGAAATCGCGCTCGACTTCGCTCGCCAGAGCTTAGACATGGCCGCCTCGACGGTCAGCCACATCCAGAAAGCCGACATCAACGTCGCCGAGCAATTTAACGCGATTAACCAATCCGCGTTCGACTGGCTGACCGCGGCGCAGAAGCAATATAAAGTGAAGGACTATACGCACGTGTTTGAGCGGTACATTAACCGTTAACAACGTGTAATGATTGTCGCATTAAGCCCGTACTTCCTTCCATACTAAATGCGAAAGACCGTGTTCCTCCGGTGAGGACACGGTCTTCTTTCGTGGCGATAGTGCCCGCTGCTCCTTCACTTCCACAGCGTCACGACGAGCACGCCGACCATTGA
The DNA here is from genome assembly GCF_042431225.1 of Paenibacillus aurantiacus. Taxonomy (NCBI): domain Bacteria; kingdom Bacillati; phylum Bacillota; class Bacilli; order Caryophanales; family Paenibacillaceae; genus Paenibacillus; species Paenibacillus aurantiacus. The sequence continues at coordinate 346,722 of NZ_JBHMDO010000015.1, forward strand.
CGCGGCGAAAGCTGCGATAAAGAAATACCCGAATAACCGGACAGTGCCCGGCATCGCCTGCCAATCGACGGGACGCGGCGGCCCGCCGCCTTCGATCCGCTGGCTGCCTGACAGCTGTTCCAGCACGTGCGTGTCATCCAACAGGTTTTGTCCGACTTGCTCGGCCGGCTGTGTCTGATGCAAAGTGGAACGCTCCATCCCTTATTCGCCTCCTAGTAAAACCGTTCCACGAACGGAATACGCATTTTTTCACCATACTCTCCTGTATCTTAAACGCCCTTAACCCAGGAATGGTTGCGGCCGGATATGCCTAATAGAGGCGCAATCTTGGAACCACATTTGGGCATCCTAGCCCGTGAAGGAGATGATTCGCATGACGGAATCGCACCGTCTCTTCGTCGCGATCTCGCTGCCCAAGCCGATCAAATCGGGGATCCACGCTTGGTGCGCGCCGCTTGTGCGCGAGCTGCCTTTTCGCAAATGGACCCACCCGGAGGACCTGCATATTACGCTGCAATTTCTCGGCAATACGGAGACCGACCGCCTGGAGCAAATAACCCGGAAACTGTCTGCCGCGGCGGCCGATCACGAAGGGCCATCGCTCGCGTTGACGGCCGGCTCCCTCGGCACGTTCGGACGACCGGCGTCGCCGGCCATTCTATGGGCCGGCATCGGCGGGGACGGCGCCGAGCCGCTGCACGAGATCCAGCGCCGCGTCGCCGATGCCATGAGGAGCATCGGCTTCGTGCCCGACAACCGTCCCTTCCACCCGCATCTGACCGTCGCCCGCGAATATCGAGGCGAGACGCCGATGCAGCCGGATACGCTCGGGGCCTATGGCAAGCCTGCAGACCCGCTCGGCAGACCGTTCGCTTGGGAGGCCGCCGATATTGTGCTCTATCGCAGCCGCTTGAACCACAAGCCGATGTACGAGCCGCTAGCCCGCTTCCCGCTTGGACAAGCCGGAGGCGGGTAGCCCGGTGTCACTTGGGCGCACATGGAGACGCGCCTTCGGTTCACCGCGGGCATGACCACCTTGGATCGATTCGAACCATTCGCGGCAGAATCCGCCGCCGGATCGCTCGCTGCGGATGGCCATTCTAATCAGCCTTCGCCCATGCTTTAAGAGTATGGGCTGCCCCCCGAGAACGCACGAAAGGCCGACTCCGCCAATACGGCGCGAAATCGGCCTTTCCCTGCTTCCTTATTTCGGATTAACCTTCACGGCGGCTTGCTTGCCGCTCACTTGGATGCCGCTGTCGCGGGTGCCGAAAGCGACCAACTCCTTGGTCAGCCGCTCCAGCAGCTCGCGCGCCTGCTGTCCCTCTTTGCTGCCGGACAGCTTCACGACCAGCTGCACGGCATGTCCGGATGCGAGCAGCTTCTCGGCCTGCCGCTTCTTCGTATCATAATCGTGCTCCTCGATATGAGGCGTCAGCCGCAGCTCCTTTACCTTCGCCCCCTGCTCTTGACGGCGCTCCGCCTGCTTGTCCTTCTGCGCCTGCTGCTTGGCCGCTCCCGCACCGATTAGCTTGCACGGCGGCGGACTGCTCATGAGCGACGTGCATACCAAATCCACCTTCAGCTTCTTCGCCAGCGCCAGCGCTTCCTCGCGCGGCATGACGCCAAGATCTTCCCCGTCCACGCCGGTGAGATGCACCTCCGACGCTTTGATTTTCTCATTCATGATGATCATCTTGCCTGTCCTCCCACCGTTTTCCCCTTATTATGAACGATCTCGCTCTCTTCTGTCGAGGCGGCAGGCTGCACTTCGGCATCGGGTCGCCCATATGGTATAATGAAGGTGAACCGGCTGCGCCGTCTTTGCGGCGCCGCGCGTTTCATTCCGGAGAAATACAAGACCCTTAGGCGGAAATAAGGCACCCGGACGGGCAGCCTCGACCGTACTTAACCCTGTTTATATTTTAGGAAGCGGAGTGAATCGGATGGCCAATACGTATACCTACAGCCGCCGGGAAGAAGTCGCCAACGCCATTACCCATGGCATCGGCGCGCTTCTGAGCGTCGCGGCGCTCGTGCTGCTCATTGTCTACGCCAGTCTGCACGGCAGTGCCTGGCATGTCGTCAGCTTTACCATTTTCGGCTCGACCATGCTGCTGCTCTATACGGCTTCCACCCTCGTACACAGTTTCCCGGAGGGACGGCTGAAAGACTTCTTCGAAATCATGGATCACTCGTCCATTTATTTATTCATCGCCGGCACGTATACCCCGATTCTATTCGGCATTCTGCGCGGCCCGCTTGGCTGGACGCTGTTCGGGCTAGTGTGGGGCATCGCGCTCGTCGGCGTCGTGTTCAAGTCGTTCTTCACGAAGCGATTTCTCTTCACCTCCACGATTTTCTACATTGCGATGGGCTGGCTGATCGTCTTCGCCTGGGGACCGCTAACCGCGAGCCTGCCGGCAGGCGGGCTGAATTTGCTCATCGCGGGCGGCATCTGCTACACCGTCGGTACGATTTTCTACGTCTGGCGCGGCTTCCCTTACCACCACGCGGTCTGGCATCTGTTCGTGCTGGCCGGCTCCGCGCTGCACTTCTTCTCGGTGCTGCTGTATATGCTGCCAGCTGCCTAGATCTCCCGGCCGTTCGCGGTCTTACCCGCGAGAATCCCGTTCGCCGCTTCGTTTGCGGAGAGCGGGATTTTTGGTTGTAAGGACACGTATAGCGGCCGCCTCATCCGAGTAATCTGTAGAAGCGCCCTGATAACGGCACGCGACGTTACTTTATCTCTCAGGCCAACAACCAATTATTCGAAAAACGCGGTTAGCAACACATACAGCCTCGCAATCCCACACTTTAATGACATATTTCCTAACCCAAACTTGACACATTGTCTCCATTTGGATTAATATGACATCAATAACGGCAACTGAATACGTCAACTTTCGTATAACCTTAATAATCGGATTAAGGGTCTCTACTTAGAAACCGTAAATTTCTAGCTACGAAAAATATGCTCGCCAGCGTATTTTTCGTGGCTTTTTTCATGCCCGCTGGCCAGGTGCCGCTCACTAAAGGAGGAACCGCCCATGTCCAAACTGCTGATCAAGAACGCGCAGATCGTCACGATGAACAAAGCGGAGGAGATCATCCACGGCGATCTCCTGATCGAGAACGACCGCATTGCGGCAATCGGAGCAAATCTGAATCCGGGACCTGTCGACCGCGTCATCGATGCCACGAACCGCACCGTCATTCCCGGCTTCGTCCAAACGCATATCCATCTATGCCAAACGCTGTTCCGCGGCAAAGGGGACGACCTCGAGTTAATGGATTGGCTGCGCAAACGGATTTGGCCGCTGGAGGCCGCGCATGACGAGGAGTCGCTCTATTACTCGGCGATGCTCGGCATCGGGGAGCTCATCGCCAGCGGCACGACGACGATCGTCGATATGGAGACCGTGCACCACACCGATTCGGCGTTCCAAGCGATCGCCAAGAGCGGCATCCGCGCCCTATCGGGCAAAGTGATGATGGACCGCAAAAGCAGCGACATTCCGGCCGCGCTGCAAGAAGAGACGGCCGGTTCCATCCAAGAGAGCGTCGATCTGCTCGAGAAGTGGCACGGACACGACAACGGCCGCATCCAATACGCCTTCTCGCCGCGCTTCGTCATCTCCTGTACGGAACGGCTGCTCACGGAAGTGCGCGATCTGTCCGCTTCCTATAACGTGAAGGTGCACACGCACGCCTCGGAGAACCAGGGCGAGATCGAAATCGTGCAGGCGGAGACCGGCATGCGCAACGTGGTGTATCTCGATCATATCGGGCTGGCCAACGAACGGCTCATCCTCGCCCATGCCATCTGGCTGGATGCCGAAGAGAAACGCATCCTTCGGGAGCGCGGCGTGCACGTCAGCCACTGTCCGGGTTCCAACTTGAAGCTGGCTTCAGGCATTGCGCAGACGCCGGAATTGCTGCATACGCATGTCTCCGTCAGCTTGGGCGCGGACGGCGCGCCGTGCAACAACAACCTGGATATGTTCAACGAGATGCGCCTCGCCGCCCTCATCCAGAAGCCCGTTCATGGCCCGACGGCGATGGACGCGCGCACCGTATTCCGGATGGCGACGATCGGCGGCGCCCGAGCGGTCGGCCTAGCCGATCAGATCGGCAGTCTCGAGGTCGGCAAGAAGGCGGACCTGGCCATTTTGAACCTGTACAACTTCCACACCTTCCCATCCTTCGACGTCGATCCCATCTCGCGCATCGTCTACTCGGCAACCCGAGCCGACGTCGAGACGACGATCATCGACGGCAAGACCGTCATGCATCAGGGCATCATGGCCACCGTCGATAAAGACATCGTCCTGCGCGAATCGGACCGTGCGATCAAGCGCCTGCTCAGCCGCACGACGATCGCCTGACGACTCGCTCGCCGCAACGTATAACGAGCGCCCCGGTCTTATAGGCCGCCGCGGGAACGGAATACGCACATCTATTCAATAGAAAAGCAGCCGCTGCCAGGCATGAACCCGAGCAGCGGCTTAGCGGCGTTGCAGCCCAAAGCAAAGAGGCGGCAAACGCCGCCTCCCTTCTCAACTTAGAACTTGAACTCGCCGATAATCGTCTTCAGCTCGCCGGAGAGTTCCTGCAAGCGGTCAGCCAGCTCGACCAGATTGTTGCTAACGCCAAGCTGTTCGCTGCCAAGCGATGCCACTTCCTCCGAGGAGGCCGACGATTGCTCGGCAACGGCGCTGACGCCGCTCATCGTCTCGGATAGCTGGCGCTGCGTCTGCTCCAGCTCCTGGACCGAAGTCGTGACTTCCGACAGCTTGGCGGAGAGGCTGCCCATGCGCTCCTGCACGCTGCCGAAGATGACGTCCGCTTCTTGTACGGACACCGCCTGCTGGCGGAACATCGGATATACCTCGGAGAGCGAAGACACCGTCTCGGCCACTTCCAGCTGGATTTGCTTCGCCATCTTGCTGACCGTCTGGATGGACGACTTGGACTGCTCAGCCAGCTTGCGGATCTCGCCCGCCACGACCATGAAGCCGCGCCCGGCCTCCCCGGCGCGGGATGCCTCGATCGTCGCGTTCAGTGAAAGGACATTCGTCTGCTTCGTAATGTCGTTCAGCAGCACCGAGATCTGGTCGACTGCCTTCGCACTGTCTCCGAGCTTGCCGACCTTCTCGACGAGCGCGCGGGTCATCTCCTCCGTCTTGTCCGTCTGCACGATCAACACCTTCATCGCATCGGTTCCTCGCGCGCTGGCTGCCCGTACTTCCTCCGCGGAAGCTCCCATCTCGTCGTTGGCATGGATCGTCCGCACAACACGCTCGTTAATCGCGTCGGTCAGCGATTGGCCGCGTTCGGCTTCGATCGCAAGCGTGGACGCGCCGCCGGCGATCTCTTCAGTCGCCGTGGAAATTTCCTTCGCCGCTTGGGCGGTCCGCTTGGAAGCATCAGCCAGCTCTTGCGCGGTCTTCAGTACATGCAGGGCCGATTCATTCGTACGCGTGACCAGCTTCGTAATATTCTCCATCATAACGTTGAAGCTCATTCCGAGTCGCCCGATTTCGTCCCTGCCTTTAATGTCGGAGCGAACGGTCAGATTGCCCTGCTCGCCCTCGTTCATCAGCATACTAAGCTGCACGAGCGGGCGGGCGACTTTGTGTACGATGAACCAGCCAATCCCGATGGCCAGCACCGCCGCGAGCACCGCCATGATCACGACGAAATTGAAAATTCGATCCGCTTGCGCAACCAGCTCCTCCGAACTGAAGCTGCCGACGACCAGCCATCCTTCCACGGCCGTCAGGTTCTGGTAGAGCATGATCATTTCCTCGCCCTGCACTTTGTCGTTGAACGAGCCGGCGGCCGCTTTCTCCTTCGGCATCTCGATATCGGCTCGCTTGCCGACTTCCGTCAGATCCGTGGAGGCAATGACCATCATATCCTCGCGTACGATCCGCTTGAGCCCGCCGGATTCGCCCAGCTTCACGTCCAGTTGCTTAGCCAGCGCTTCCGCCTTCATCTCCAGCTGGATGACGTACAGGTCGGAGCTCGTCGCCGGATTCTTAATCAGACGCGTCATCGTTACGACCGGCACTTCGCCGTTCTTCGCAGCGCTCCACGCCATCTTATCCTTGTTCTTCAGCGCAGATCTGAACCAGTTCTCGCCGGCGACGTACTTGACGTTATTGGCCGTATTGCCCATATGAAGGAATTGATTGCCCTGCAGCGTATAGAGAGATACGCCCAGCACGTCCCCATCCGAGAGCAGCCGCTCCTGCAGACGCTGCTTCAGGACGAGCCCCGCGGCCATCCGCTGCGCGTCCCCCTTCGCGGCGATCATGCCCTGTGCTTGTTGGATGATGTCCGATTCCATCAGAATGGAGGAGACAAGCGATTCGTACCGCATTAATGTCGCGTCGACCTTGTCGCCAGTCAGCATAACACTCTGTTCACTAGCGGCGGATACGTTATCCTCCAGCATATTCTTGGCGATCGAGTACGAGAACGATCCGACGACGAGCACGAAGGCGACGATCGCGACGAATATCGTCGTAAACAGCTTAAAGCCGACCGAGTGCAAAAACTTCAACCCGCCTTTGAATTCTACCTCCCTGATCTTCCGGCCCACGTTCGCTTCTTTCCACTTGCGGACCGCCACGCGCACGAGCGGGCGCGCCTTCGCCGAGGCTGTGTTCCCCCATGACTTTAGCATCTTCAACCGCTTACTTGCGTTAAGCCGCTCCTTCAACCGCAATTTCGCCACCCCATCTTTTATTCATCATCATGCCAGGCTACAAGCAGTTTCTTCTGTATTACATTGATGTCACGAAACTTAACATTAAAAATAGTAATGCCTATGCTAGAAGATTGTCAACCTATGACTATGTATGTCGAATTAGGTAGTTTCGACTAATATTCTATCACGAAACTCACCTTTAAATAAGCATATAGGAATTTAATGGCTAAATTTTTTTTGCAAAAAAACCCTCGACCGCGGATAGTCGCGTTCGAGGGTTGATTGCCCGATTCGATCGGTTATTTCGCCGGTGTAGGAGCAGGCGTTGCTGTCTCGCCCGCTTCTTGAACGGTGTTGCTCTCCTGATGCGGCTTCACCTTACGGATGAAGAAGGCCAGCACGAGCGCCGCAATCGTAATCCATGTCGCGACGACGAAGGAGTGGTTGATGCCATCTACCGTTGCTTGCTGAACGATCGCGCCCATTTTGACTTTGTCCGTCTGATCGACTTGGCCGGCGATCACGAGTTCTTTCACCCGGTCCGCAGCATGGTTGGACATGATCGTCACCAGCAGCGCCGTGCCGAGCGCGCCCGCCACGTTGCGGAGCGTCTGCGACATCGCCGAGCCGTGCGCATTCAGCCGCGCCGGCAGCTGGTTCATGCCCGCCGTTTGGATTGGCATCATCAGCATCGACATCCCGAACATGCGGGCTGTGTACATGAAGAGCATGTGATTGTACGTCGTATCGACCGTCAGCTTGCTGAATTCGTACGTCGTGATCGTCGTGATGATCAGACCGACGACCGCCAGCCAACGTGCGCCGATTTTATCGAAAATAATACCGGTGATCGGTGACATGATACCCATGAGAATCGCGCCAGGCAGGAGCAGCAAGCCGGATTCGAGCGGCGTGAAGCCCCGGATCGTCTGCAGATAGATTGGCAGCAGGATCATGCCCGAGAACATCGCCATCGTGATAATAACGTTAATGACTGTCGTCAGCGAGAACATGCCGTAGGAGAACACGCGGATCTCCAGCAGCGGCTTGTCGACGGTGAGTTCGCGCCAGACGAACAACGCCAGCGAGACGACGCCCACGATGAGACAAGTCAGCACGATCGCGCTGTCCCAGCCGTCTTTGCCGGCGTCGCTGAAGCCGTACAGCAGACCGCCGAAACCGAGCGTCGACAGAATGACGCCGAGCGTATCGAGCTTCGAGTCGACGTTGCGCGTCACGTTCTTCATCGAGATCGCGCCGTAGATCAGCGCGAACAGCGACAGCGGCAGCACCACGTAGAAGAGTACGCGCCACGAGTAATGCTCGACGATCCAGCCGGACAGCGTCGGTCCGACCGCAGGGGCGAAGATCATCGCAAGACCCATCATGCCCATCGCCTTGCCGCGTTCCTCGACCGGGAAGATGGTCAGGAAGACGATCGACATGAGCGGCATCAGAATACCTGCGCCGGCGGCTTGCACGAGACGGCCGGCCAGCAGCGTCTCGAAGCCTGGCGCGATGGCGCACAGGATCGTTCCGAGAACGAATAGAGAAACCGAGGTGATAAATAAATTCCGCGTCGTAAATTTGCTAATCAGATAGGCGCTGACCGGAATCAGAACCCCGTTGACGAGCATATAGCCGTTAGACAGCCATTGCACCGTATTGGCGCTGACGCTCAAATCCGCCATGATCTTCGGAAGCGCGACGTTCAGCAGCGTTTGCGCGAGCAGGGCGACGAAAGCCCCGATCAGCAGGGAGGCGACGATCGGTCCCCTCCGCAGCGTTTGCGTTATAGCTTGACTCATGTTTGTTCCCTCTCTCACTCTCTGTTTAATGTATGGTGAAGGCGACGCGCGTCTATTCGGCAGCCCGGGCGCTTGCTTGCGCATCGCTCGACGGGCGGTCCAACAGCAGCGTGAAGATCCGACACAAATGCTCGATGTCCTCGTCGTCCAGCCGGGCGAAAATCGTCTCGAGCGCATCCTGCTGCCGGTTTTTGATCCGTTCGACGAACTCGCGTCCCTCATCCGTAATGGCAAGAAGGGCGACTCGCCGATCGTGGCCGTCGCGCGTACGCGTCACGTACCGCTTTTGCATCAGCCTGTCGGCTAGCCCCGTCACCGCGCCCGGCGTTACGCCGAGCATCTCCGCCAGATCAGCCGACTTCCCAGGTCCTTCGGCATGCAGCGCATAGAGCATGCGAAACTGCGAAATGGACAAGTCGTGCTCCATCGTCTCTTTCCACTCTTGCGTCGCTTTCTTCATGAAACACTTGAATAGCGCAGGTAACTCCAGCAACCGGGCATTCGCCTGCATCGGCTCCACCTTCTTTTTCATTTACCGCTCAATTGTTTAGATCTAAACCTTTAGCTCTAAAACATTTAGTAATATACCTTATTTCCTCGCTCTAGGTCAATGGTATTTTTGCTATCGGCAGAAATCATTCTTAGATTGCCCCCGCCATTATGCTCTAATTCACTATGCATGCCGCCTTCTCCGCAAGCGGAAGCCAGCACTCGTCCGGACGGCATGCCAAAAAGACCCACGCTGCCGTGGGTCTCTTCAAACTTAGCGTTATTGTCTGCGGACGTGTCCCCCCGCCGCTCTCGAAGGCCATTCGATTGGCTACAGCACCTTCGACAAGAAGACGCGCGTCCGCTCCTGCTTCGGCTGCTCGAAAATCTCCGACGGCGATCCGATCTCCACGATGCCGCCCTGCTCCATGAAGACGACCCGGTCCGCCACTTCTCGGGCGAAGCCCATCTCGTGCGTTACCACGACCATCGTCATGCCTTCCTTCGCCAGCTGCTTCATGACCGCAAGCACTTCGCCGACCATCTCCGGGTCGAGGGCGGAGGTCGGCTCGTCGAACAGCATGATCTTCGGCTCCATCGCCAGCGCCCGCGCGATCGCCACCCGCTGCGACTGTCCGCCGGAGAGCGAAGCAGGATAGGCGCCGGCCTTCTCCGCCAGCCCCACCTTGCCGAGCAGCTCTATCGCTTTGGCCTTCGCCCGCGCAGGATCTTGCTTTCTCACTTTAATAGGAGAAAGCATAATGTTGTCGAGCACCGTCAAATGCGGGAACAGATTGAACTGTTGAAACACCATCCCAACCTCGGTCCGGATCTCGGTCAGCTTCGTCGCCTTGTCCATGAGCGACCGGCCCTCGATGCGAATATCCCCGTTCTGCGCGGTCTCCAGCCCGTTCAGACAGCGAAGCAGCGTCGATTTGCCAGAGCCGGAAGGACCGATCACGACCATCACTTCGCCTTCCTGCACATCCACGCTGACGTTCTCGAGGACTACGTTCGCGCCGTAGGCTTTTCTCAGTTGGCTTACTTCAATTACGGCCGCCATGGGCTACACCTTCCTCTCTACGTAGCTGAGCACCTTGCCAAGTACGTACGTCAAGATGAAATAGATGAGCGCCGCTGCCAAATAAGGCTCCCATACGCGGGAATACTGCGCCGCCATCGCCTTGCTCCAATACATAATCTCCGGCGCCGTGATCACCGCTACCAGCGACGAATCCTTGATCAGCGTAATGAACTCGTTGCTGAACGCCGGCACCATTCTCCGGATCGCCTGCGGCAGGATGACGAGCCGCATTGCCTGGGCGTGCGTCATGCCGAGCGAATACGCCGCCTCGGTCTGGCCGCGGTCGATCGATTGAATGCCGGCCCTGTAGATTTCCGCCGTGTAAGCGGCTGCATTAAGCGCCAGCGCAACGACGGCCGCGATGATGGCGTCCGTGCGGTCCAGAATCAGCGGCACGAGGCCGTAATAGACGAGGAAAATTTGCACGAGCAGCGGCGTGCCGCGGAAGAAGTTGATGTAGATGCTCGCGGGATAATTGAAATACCAGCGCACGGACATTTTGCCCAGGCTGATGACAAGACCGAGAATCGAACCGATGATAATCCCCGCAAGCGAGATTCCGATCGTGTACAAGGTTCCCTTCATAAGAAGCGGTAAGTAGTCCAGTATGATATCAAACCTAAAATCCATGTATGTCGCCCTTTCCGCTTTATTAACTCCGACTGAATGCTGTATTCCCGGTCTTACGACCGTGAACGCAAACCAATGCGCATGGGCTGAATGCTGTATTCCCGGTCTTACGACCGTGAACGCAAACCAATGCGCATGGGCTGAATGCTGCATTCGCAATCTTCGGATTGCGAACGCAAACCAATCAGCCTTATTAGCGCAATGCTGCATTCCCGCTCTTTCGACCGTGAACGCAAACCAATGCGCATGGGCTGAATGCTGCATTCGCAATGCGCGAATGCAAACCAATCAGCCTTCTCAAACAAAAAGCATGCGTGTCGCTACCGCTTGACGCATGCTCCGAATCCGTACCTGCCGCTTACTTCGCTTCTTCGTGCTTCTTCAGCTCCGCGAGCAGGTTCGTCGTGTCCGGCTCTTCGCCGAACCAAGTCTTGTACACTTCCGCGTATTTGCCATTCTCGATGACCGCTTTCACGGCCGGGTCGAGCTTCGCTTTCAACTCGCTGCCTTTCGGAAGCAGGATACCGTAATATTCGGAGGCGAACGAAGGGTCCGTTACGCTTTCGTATTTCTTGTCCGGATTGTTCTTCAAATACTCTTGCACGATCGCAATGTCCGCGACGACCGCGTCCGCGCCGCCTTGATCCATGTCCATGAACGCCAGCGTGTTGCTCTCGAAGCGCTTCAGCTTCGTGTTGCCGTTGCCCATGATGCCGGTCATAATCTCATCGGCCGTCGTGGAGATCTGTACCGCGACCGTCTTGTCCTTCAAATCTTGGGCAGACGTGATGCCGCTGCCTTCTTTGACGAGGATGATGTTCGTCGATTCGAAGTATGGCAGGGAGAAATCATAGGTCTCCAAGCGCTTGTCGGTGATCGTCACGGACGAAATCGAGCCGTCGTAGTCTTTGCCCTGCTGCACGCTGGCGAGCATTGTCTCCCACGCGACGTTCTTCACTTCGTACTTCAGTCCCGCTTCTTCCATGACGGCCTTGAGGAAGTCGATGTCGAAGCCGACGATATCTTCTTTGTCCATGTACTCCATCGGCGCATAGGTAGCGTCGCTCGCGATCATGTAGGTCTTCGCATTTTCACCGCCGCTTCCGCTGTTAGCCGCATTGTTCGTGCTTTCGTCATTTTTCGATCCACAAGCCGCCAGAACAACGACAAGTAACGCAAGAATTGACAATAACTTCAATTTCTTCATACGAACACCCTTTACTATTTGATGGATTTATCAAAATAGTAGCAGGAATCAGATATCTATACAATGAAAGATTTGCAAAAATGTTAGTAAACATAACATCTCTGCCTTATCCTGAAGTTTCGACCCGGTTGCGGCCGTTCGCCTTGGCCATATAAAGCGCTTTATCCGCCCGTGCGATTAGCGCTTCGCCGGATGGGTCGTCGTCATCGCTCAACTGCGCCGCGCCGAAACTCATGGTCAGCTCATAGGGCGGCAGCGATTGTTCGATGACCGCTACCCGAAGCCGCTCCGCTTCCTCGGCCGCCGCTTGGCGATCGCAGCCCGGCAGCAAAATGCAGAACTCTTCCCCTCCGTAACGGAAGGCAAACCGGCTGCCCGCTTCGCCGCCTTGAAGCACGCGAGCCGTATGACGCAGCACCCGGTCTCCTTCCAAGTGGCCGTATCGGTCGTTGAACTGTTTGAAGTGGTCGATGTCGCACAACACTAAGCTAAGCGGCATGCCGCTGGATAGCGCAGCCTCGGCCATCGCGGCCAAATGCACGTTCAGCTGCCGCCGGTTCGGTATGCCGGTTAAGCCGTCCAGCAAGGCCAGCTCCTCTATTTTGCCGAATTTCAGCTTCAGTTCCATGCGCATGACGTCGATGCCCGCGATAAGGCGGTAGAGATCGTCACGCTCTCTGCGGGCTGGCAAGCGTTCGTCGAATTTGCGGTCCCCGAAGCCGCGCACCGCCTCGGACAGGTCGTGAAGCACCGTCGTATCCCGGTGAAGCTTGCGCGCCAGCAGCATGATTAACAGCACGATAATCGCAATTGCACCGATTCCGAACCCAAACAGCTTGATCCCAATACTGCGCTGCAGATGGGAGAAGGCGGCTTCCTTCTCTCCCTGGAGCACACTCCCCGCGAAATCGATTTTCCGCCGGAACTCGTCGAACAACTGCTTCCCTCTCGCCAGCTGTTCGGTCCCGGAGGTATGGCCGAGCCGTTTGGCCGCGATCTGTTCTTCCGCGTAATCGTGCCAATACAACCCTTGTTTGATCGCCTCCTGGATCGCGACGGAGGCTTTCATATAGGTGTTGCCCTCCACGTCGATAACCGCGATCAGCCTGTAGAACTCAAGCGTCCCCGATTCGTACGGCTCAAGAAACGCATCGTCGCCCGTCAGCTCGAATCCGCGCTGACCGGTCTCTTGGTCGATCAGGGAGGAGCGCAGCTTATCCAGATGCTGCGTAAACTTGTGCAGTCCGCCTTGCGCGCGGATGGATTCTTTGAAATCCTGGTTGATCCAGTACAAGCCCATCGATTCCAGCAGGATGAGCAGCAGCCCGCCCGTCAGCACGGCGATGTAGATGGTGCGTCCGAATCGATGCCTCGGTATATACAAACGGCTAAACATCGGCTCCTCCCTTCCTGATGAATACGTTTTCGACATGCCGGCCAGCTTTCCTCTCGTTCAATCCTATCCGCTGAGAAAAAGCAGCCTATCCCTCTGACGACAGCACAAGATCGGATTCCCGGCCCTTCCTCCCCAGCCCCGGACCAAGTCCATCGTCACCGCTTCCGCACATAAGCATGGCCGAATTGATCCGCCGGCAAGGGCCGGCTGAAATAATAGCCCTGAATCCAGCCACACCCGCGCGACCTCAGGAATTGGTACTGGTCCGCCGTCTCGACGCCTTCGGCGATGACTTCCAGCTTCAAACTCGACGCCATAGCGAGAATCGCCTCCACGATCGTCGCCTGCTCTTCGTTCCCGCCGATGTCGCGCACGAATGTCTGATCGATCTTCAGCTTGTCGACCCGGATTCGTTTCAGCACGCCGAGCGACGAGTACCCCGTGCCGAAATCGTCCATCGCAATTTGGATGCCGGCATTCTTAATAGCCAACAGCTTGACGATGGCGTCCCCCTCGTCTTGGATCGCAATACTCTCCGTGATCTCCAGCACCAGCCGATCTGGCGGCAGTCCGGTCTCCTCGACAATTCGCAGCACGCCCGCCGCGAAATCCGTCTCTTGGAATTGACGCGACGATACGTTGACCGAGATTTGAAACGCACCCAGCCCCTCCCCGAACCATTGCAGCGCCTGTATACATGCGGTCCGGATGACCCATTCGCCGATCGGCACGATGAGCCCCGTCTCCTCGGCGATGGGTATGAACGCAGCCGGCGAGATCATCGCACCGCTCTTCGGCTGCCAGCGGATGAGCGCCTCGGCGCCTACGATCTGCTGCGTCTGTGCGTTGACCTGCGGCTGGTAATGCAACCGGAGCTCGTCCTGCTCGAGCGCTCTTCGCAGCGCCTGTTCCATCTCCAACTTTCGCGTCACCGCCTCCGACAGCGCCTCCGTGTAGAAGACGACCTTCCCCCCGCCTTGGCTCTTCGCTTTGTCCAAGGCCAGATCCACGCTCCGCATCAGGTCGGAAGCCTCCTCCCCGGACTCCGCTACGGTAATGCCGAGACTCGCCGTCATGAGGAATTCGACTCGCTGCGCCAGATGGAACGGTCTTGATAGGGAACGCTGCACACGCTGCGCCCATTCCTGGAGATCCAGCCGATCGTATCGCCCTTCCAGCAGAATCGCGAACTCGTCGCCGCTCTGCCGCGCGACGATTCCCCGGTTGCCGACGACGGCAGTCAATCGCTCCGCTACCTGACAGATAATCAGATCGCCGGCCGCATGTCCGTACGTATCGTTCGCGTATTTGAAGCGGTCGAGGTCGACGATGATGACCACCGTCTTCATTTCCGCCCCCTGCATCTCTCTTCCCGCCAGCGCCTCCTCAACCCGCTGCTCGAAATACCGCCGGTTCGGCAAATTGGACAACGGGTCGTGATTGGCCAAATATTCATAACGCTCCAGCAGGTGTTGGGATTGCTTGACCAGCGCTTCATTCTCGCGCAAGACGATCATCTGGCGGACGACGATAACGGCCACCGTTAGACTGCCGCCGATCAAGACGCCATTCCATTGCTCGAGTTGATCCAGGGCGCAGCCGACGAGCACGACCAGTGCCACAGCTGGCAGGAACGTCCTGATCTGCGAGCGAGCGGGGGACGAGAGTTGCTCCTCCCTACCAGGTGTCTCGTCCTGCCGCGCATTGGGGAATAACCCTGCCAATGGAAACAGCATTATGCTGATGCCGTAGAGCGGCGCGGTCCAGCTCGCGATGAAGCTCTCGCCCCGATGGGCTAGCAGCGCGTATAGACCGTCCGAAATGCCAAGCAGCACGATGGCGGCGGTCATAACGAGCCAAGCGCGCGTAGATAGAAACGTGCGATACCCGAAGAACAGCGCCGACATGCTGCTGAGCGCGATGAAGTCGTAGACGGGATACATGGCCGTCGCAAGGAACTCGAAGCCGTTCCTCGTTTCCCAGAACGCCCATAGCCCTGGAGATACCGCGTACACCCAGAACAACGTCCCCACCACCATAATGACTGTGAGCGTGTCCAGCAAATAGCGCATGCCGCGATACAAGTTCCGATGCTTGCCGAATAAATAGACGAATGCCGCAATCATGGTGAAAATTTGCAGATTCCAAAGTAAATCCGCTAGGCTGGGGGAACGCGGGGGGCCGTCATTCGCCAGATACAAGGCGTCCCAGACAAGCTGAGCTGCCGCATAGATCAAGCTGCTGAAGCCAATCAGCTGCCAGAACCTGCGCAAGGTCGCGTCATGCTGTGCCGCGATACGGCGCAGCATGACCCATGACGCCAGAGGCGGAGCCAGCGGCAGCGCAAGCAACGGCCCCTCGCCCCATGGGCTAAGATAAGGCGCGTATATGAGGAGATAATGCAGTCCCGCATATCCCGCTATGGCTATCGCCAATAACCAGATTCGTGTATTTGCCTTAGTTACCCTCAAGCTATTGACCTCCAGCTCTCTCGCGCGCAGGTTGCGTTCATCGCCATCTCTGTTTGTCGTCTTCCCGGCCAGACGGTACAATAGAAGTATCCGAGTTCGCACCGGGAAGGGAGGACCTTATATGCATAACCAGAAGCTGCTAACCGATCAGGATTTCGCCGAGGCCATGGACAAAGGTGCCCGCCTTCGGGTGTTCCAAGACGATCACGTCATCGATTCCGGCGGCGTCATTATCCGATTCGATGCCGAGACGGTCGTGATCCAATCCTCCGTCAGCGACGTCGCGTACCACTCGCGGCGAGGCTGCGAATTTTTCGCTATGAAACGAAAATAGCCCCGCCCCTGCCCGAACGCCCTTCCTCCCGAAGGGCGTTCGCCGTTATCGGACAACCGGCGAAGGGCTAGGCGAAGCCACGATCCGGTTGCGCCCGCTGCGCTTCGCCTCGTATAACAGCGCGTCGGCTTCGGCGAAGAACGCGGCTTTCCCCTGACCTGGCTGAAGCGCCCGCAAGCCGGCGCTGATCGTCGCCGTCCCCTCTTCCATCTCGGGATGGCGCAGCCGGCTGATCGCGACGCGCACGTGCTCCATGAGCCGGAACGCCTCGTCCATCGTTTTGCCGCTGAACAGGATCGCGAATTCCTCGCCGCCGTAACGCGCGACGAACTCCGCCGCCGTCACGGACTCCGCGATCGTCTTGGCCACTCGCCGGAGAATGGCGTCCCCCGCGCTATGGCCGTAATTGTCGTTAATCCGCTTGAAATGGTCGATGTCCACGATCGCCAGCTGAACCTCCGACTCCCCGCGGCAGCCCCGATCCACCAAGCGGTCCAGTTCCTCCTGGAACGTCCGGTGATTATACAAGCCCGTCAGCGAATCGGTTCGGGCCATCTTGTCGACGATCATCTTCTCGATCCGCAGTTCTTGCTCGGTATCGATCGCCTTGCGAAGCGACCCCATGACCTCGACTTCCCGCTGCAGCACCGCGTAATAGATGATGTATCCCGCGCACAATAGGGCGGTGTAGGCCATCAATTCATAGTGCAATAGCCGATCCTGATACTCCGGAAGAAACACGTAAGCCAGCATGTAACTAAACAGGCTGGCCACGAAACTGAACATGAGCACGCCTAAGCGAAAGAAAATGAGCGACACCGCCATCGGCAGCAGGAGCGCCAGTTCCAACCCGTGCACGTCCGGCATCGTCACCGTAAGCGCCATCGTGATGCCGATGCCGCCCAGCACCAGCACGTAGATCGCCAGCGACCGCGGAGCTACGCGAACGATCGCGTAGGTCAGACCGATCACCGCCAGCTGCATGATCGTCGGTCGTACGACGATCGAGACGAAAAAGTCCATCTGCAGCCCTTCGCTAATCGTGCGCGTGATCACCCAGGCCAGCATTTCGCCCGTCACCGACAGCATGACGATGAACAAGTAGAAGAGCAGTATGCGCCGGGACCAATAGTCAAAATTCAACAGCGTCGGATCGTCCACCGCCCTGCCCTCCTTCCTCGAGCCGCATCCGGGTAAGTTCTACTCCGTAGGATGCCACAATCTGGGCGCGTTCAATCGTTGCGCGATGCAAGAAAAAGCCGCGGACAGGATCGCCTGTCCGCGGCTCGCATACGTGCAGCTTCATGAAGTTTCGGATCGCTTCTTGTTCAGTTCTTCCCGCCAACTGGCCATGAACGGATTTTGCCGAACCAATCGTTCCAGCTCCGACAACGCGGCAGCCCGCTCCCCCAGTTCCCAATCGATATCGCTGCGCAGCTTCCGATACCAGACATGCTCCGGGTTCCCCGCCAGCGCCGCGTCGATCTCCGCATCGGCGATGGTCAAGTAGGCGCGATCGCGCCGCTCCATGTAACCCTCGTAATAGAGCCGTGCTTTACGGTCATGCGCGGCATCATCGTATATTCCGAATGCCATACTCCGCTCTAAATAGCTGACCGCATCCGCCAGCCTTTCTTGACTTGCAGCCCGTATCGCGCGGTCATAATAGGTCTGCGCGAGCAAGGTGCTGCCGGCCAGGAGAGCTAACATGATACAACATGCCGCTATCGGGGCCTTCGCCCATCCTGCTCGCAACCCGGCGTCGCGCTTCACCAGGTTATCGCCGTCTTCCGTTTGAATGCCCAGGAAGATGAATAGCGCGAACAAATACGGAGAGGAGAACGTAAAATCGAGCAAGCTTTGCAGCCAAAGAGCGATACAAGCCGCCAGCCGCGCGACCTCGAACGAATGCAGCCCCTCCTTGCTTCGACGCACGCTTCGGATGCCGTTCGCCACGACAAGCACCGTGACGGCCAGGAATGTTCCGACTCCGACTATTCCGGCGTCCAGCCAAGTTTGCAGCAGATGATTGTGAAGATAAGCGATATAATAATCCGCGCTCTGATAGCGATACTGCAGCTCGGCCCAAGCCCCACCGCCATACCCCGTCCAGATGGAATCACGGATCATGTCGAGACCGTCTTCGTAATAAACAAGCCGGGTTCGCAAGTCGGTCAGATTGGAGGAGAGCGACAGCCATCTGAAGATGCTCCCGCCCCAGAGCACGAGCGCGGCGAAAATCGCAGCTAAGGCGCCCATACCGACTGCGGCCAGCGGGAGTCTCCGAGTCGCCATGCGCGACAGCCCCCAGACGAATCCCCCGGCGAAGAGGATCGTCAATGCGAATAACCACAGCGAATTGCCGTAACAAGCCGCCCCCGCGACGCCCATTAGCGATACGCTCGCATAGTTCCCCCACGCCAGCCGGTCGCCTCTTCGGGAGGCCAACAGACTAACGAACGCGCCGAGAACGCCGAGCGCAAATACGGTTCTCGATTGGGTCAATCCTATGCCGAGCGCGAAGGTATAGGCTGCCGGCAAATAAAACGTCTGCTTGCCCGCCATGTATAAGGGAAACCCAAGCACGGAACAAACCAGCAGGAGAATACCTAACCCGTTCGCATAATCCATGAAGCCCGCCAGACGACCCTCATAGAATAGGCCGAGGGCAAGCCCGAGTATCGTCGTCAGCGCGGCGGACATCACCATAACCTGAATAAGCTTCCGGTATGCCGTCGCGGTAATCGCCCATCCAAGGACGGCTACCGACACAGGAATGATCGATTTCAGCGCCTCCTGGAGCGCATGCGCTGGCGCAACCGCATAGAAGACGGGGATGCCATAGCCAACCATGCAGGCGGCTAGCGCTCCAATCAACGCAGGCTGGCGCAACCGAAGCCGGTCACTCATGGCAACGAGTAACAGCAGGAGGGCGCATACAGTCGAGGCCGTCAAAAATTCGCGTTCCAGCAGGAGACCGTGAAGCAGCATACCCGAAACAAGGAAACCCGCGAGCGCCCAGAAGGCGACGCGCTCCGTGTTGGTTTTGGCGGGCGAAGCCGCCGAATTGCGTTTCGTTCCCATCACACCCTACATCCTTTTCCATTCGGAACTAAACAACGAGAGACCCGCTTGCACGGGCCTCTCGAGTGTACATCATTATTTAGAAGAATGCTGCAGAAGATTCCACACCATCTGAGATGCTTCAGCTCTAGTAGCTGCGCCTTGTGGCCGGAAATTGCCCATTGCGTCGCCCTGCACGAGGCCGGTCCGAAGCGCCTGAGCGGAAGCCTCTTTGGCCCACCCGCTAATTTGCTTCTGATCTTTGAAGGCAGCACTGCCTTGCTGTGCGGCCGCCTCCGTTCCGTTCAGCTTAAGCGCCTGCACCAGAATCACGGTCATCTCCTCGCGCGTAATCGGGCTCAGCGGGCGGAAACGCTTCGCTTGATCGCCTCGAACCAGACCAGCTTCGTAGGCGGCAGCCGCTTCATCCGCGTACCAGGCGCTGGACGCCACGTCGCTGAACGGCGCCGCGCCGGACGCCTTAAGATCCAGCGCCTTCGCGACCATCGCGATAAACTCCGCGCGCGTAAGCTTCTTCTCCGGCGCGAACGCGGTAGCCGATACCCCTTGTACGATCTGACGGGCAGCCAGCTGCTGAATGACGCCGTATGCCCAGTGCTTGGCGGATACATCCGCGAACGTCTTCTTCCAAGTCAGGACGCCGTACGTGCTGAAATGATGAACTTCCGCAATAAGCGCATCGCCTTCCCAACGGCCGGCGACGTACTCCAGCTTGCCATCTTCACCGATGAAGTACACATGCGTAAGATTCTTATCCACGCCTGCCGCCGCCTTCAGCGTCAGCGTAATCGGCTCGTCGAATTCGGACAACGTCTTGCTTTGTCCGTCCTTGGTCGAGACGGTGAGCTTCAAATTATATACGGTCCCGGCTACGACAATCTCGTCGCCGCCGGAGCCAAGCTTGCCAAGCTCCGCGCTTGACACCGGCTCCATCGCAAGACCGACGCTTGCGCCTGTCTCTTGCCCGCTCGGGATGAGGGAGGAGAGCTGCTTCAATACGGCAGCCGGAAGCTGGACCGTACCGCTCTCCGATTCGATCGCAACCCCTTTGTCGATGCTGCCTACCTTCAATACGCTGGCCGGGAGCGACACCTGCTGGGCACCTTTAACGTCCAGGTTCAGCTTGCCGTTGACCGGAGCCGGAAGCGTTGCTTCCGTGAACTCCGCTTTCTTCGCTCCGGATTGCTCCGGCGGTGTTCCCGCGTTGCCCGGTACGCTACCTGGCACGCCGCCTGGTACACCGCCGCCTGCGCCGCCACCGCCGCCGCCGTTGCCGCCGCCGTTGCCGCCGCCGTTGCCGCCGCCTTCATCCGTGTCCGTTAGCGTAATGGATTGCTGCAGCTTGATTTGCTCGTTCGGTCCGATCGGCAAGGAGAACTCCACGGTATACTTCCCGGCAGGGAGCGTCCATGGAATATCCAAGCTGCCTTCCAGCACATTCATTTGATTTTTGAGTACGCTCTTCCCTTGGCTATCCTTCACGGTGACATTCGCGAACACGCTATTCGCGTAGTTGAAATTACCTTGGTACGGATAAGTCGTTTGTTCCGCGGCCCGCAGTCCGAGCGGACCGGTCGGCGGATTGATGCTTTGCCGCATGACGTCGACCGATAACAACTGAAGGCTCCCGCTCATGATTTTAGGGGAAATCGTCAGATAAGCCCCGTTCTCGCCTTTGACGTGCTTCTGACTCAACAACAGGGAAGAAGATGCCGCTTCAGCTTTGCCCGTAAACGGAAGAACCATATCGCCCTTCACATTCAGGGGCGACGCCGTTTTCCATCCATATTTCCAAGGTGTTTCGTTCGTTTCGCCTCTTACCGTAGTAAACGAAAGCGTCTGTCGACCTTCGGTAACCATAAGCCGGTCCAATGCCGAGTTGAGGTCGGAATAATAGTAAGAGTAATAACTATTCCCATTGTATTTATCGTAAGCGAACGATGTAAATGAACGGTCCCCTTGCAACTTCACAGTGCTGGTCGGCAAAGAATTAATCGAAAACTTGTCCTCCGCCGCGTTAAGCTCCCCTTCTTTATGAATGACGTAACCCGTTGATTTGAAATCTCTTGCAGAGGCGCTCCAGTTGAACCGAGGCACATTCAAGACGATGCCATTGCCCGGATAACTATAGAAGACGAACGGCTCCTCGCTGCCTTCAACCGGTATCGCCAACTCGGCATACTGAACATAGTAAGGCCGCATGGGCTCAAGAAGGTCATCAGACTGAAGCAACGTGCCTTCTCCGACTTTTACGCTTTGCAAATCGAGCAATTGTCGGCCAGTCAACGTCAGCTGCGTGTAATATGCGCGTGCCGATGACGTCTTGTTCTCGCTCATCGTACCGTTAATATGCAAGGTATACTTCTTGTCGGCTTGCACGGCGGATACGTCGCGTATTACGAGCGCCCCCTGCTCGATGTAACCGTAGATCCGCTCGTTTCGATCGGACGACAAGATCTGTGCCGACCCCCAATCGCGGAGGAACGGATAGGATTTAGGCCCGACCAACGGGATTCGTTTGCCGCTCAACGCGGTCGTGGTCTTTTGATTCACTAGCGTCATTTGGCCAGCGACTTGCTTCACATCCGTCGGGAATAGCTGGTTGACCAACCGGAGAGTGTATGCACCTTCCGCAGCCGGCGCATTCAGACTCACCGCATCGAAGGACTCCGCGCGGATGACGTCTCCCACAGCCTTATCGTCTTTATCATATAGCTGATATTCCAGCACGGCAGGCAGCGTTGCCGCCGCGGCCGCTTTGGGCGATGTGCCGGAAGAAGCAGCATTGATTTCGTTGTAACGCACGCCCTCCGGAGCATCCACCACGACCATCGTCTTGATTCCGCTCGAGGTTATCGCCTTGAACTGCGCACCCTCTACAGTATTGGCAACCTTCGGGACGGCGTTAACGAGGCTCACTTTGTATAAATCGGACTTCTCTTCGCCCGCATAATAATCCGTGTAGATCTTCTGGTTGACGATGCCCGCTTCCATCGCCCCTGTCGCATCCATGCGCAGCTCGCGCGCGCCGACGCTGAACTGCCGGTTCTGCTGGACATTATCCAGGAACGCCTTGAACATATAGCGGTAATTGTCTTTCGTCACGGTATAATATACGTCCGTGCTGACGCCCTTGCTTACATCGTAAACCGCCGCTTCCTTGCCGCCCGCCTGGAGCAGAATGGTCGCGTCTTCGAAACCGGATGGCGGCGTCAGCCGAACAACATCTCTGTCCAATTGAATGGCTTTCGCTTGGCCTGGGACGAGGTCGAACGTGCGCTGGAGATAGTAGCCGTGATTGTCGGCTTCGTCCTGCAGCGCCGCCGCGGCGTTCAGCGTGCGACTCGTATGGGCATAAAGCGAAGCCGTGCCCTGCTTATCGAACGGTACGAGGACCGGCCAAGTCATATACCCATTATTGTCATTCCCGCTCGTCGTCAGAAGCACGGAGTCCGAGCTGTCCGCATGAGCGGACGTGAACGTTAATTTGGACAAATCCTGACCTTTAAACGAAAGTTCGTCTTGACCGGCCGTGATGGACTTGTTGTAGTACACTTTGCTCGTCAGGTCGGCGCTCTGCCCAACGACCACGACGTCATAGTTGTGCCCTGCGAGCAGATAGGCGTTCGGGATGAAGAACTTGCCCGGCTCTGCCAGCTTGGCTTGGAAAATCGGCACCGAGTAATAGGCCTCGCGGTCTGGATTGTAGCTGTACGGATGCTTCTCGTACAGGTAGATCTGTCCTGCCCGAAGCGCAGCGCCCGTCTCATCCTCCGCCGCGACCATGGTCCCGTTCAGTTGGTCCGTATGCGTGGACACCACATCGTAAGAGCTCGAGACCGTCAGCGGCTTCTCCAATCCAGGGAAGTTAACCGTAGCCGACAACACGTACTTACCGGATGCCAGCGGTTTCGCGAACTTCTCATTCCAATTGAATCGCGACCCGTTCGGTCCACTGACCTTATAGGCTTGAACGTTCTCCCCCGCTTGATTCTGAATGGCGTACTCGGCGTAGTAGCCACTCGAATCCATGCCGGGCTTCAGCCAAAACTCGTTCAGACGGAAATCGCCGCTCTGCACGTAAGTAGACACGTTCACTTCTTCACCGCCGCCAAGCTTGACTTGGCCGAACTTCAATTCGGGCTTCCCGAACTGGAGCGTCGTCTCTCCCGTAATCTCTCGATTACTGATCATCCAGAATAACGACCGATTCTCGAACTCTTCCAGAAGATATACTTGGTACACCCCGTTCGCTACGTACACGGTCCCAATACCATACGGATAGGAGAAGCCCATCTCTCCATCGTTCAGGATGACCTGCCCGTTATCCACCGTTGGGATATGAATGGCGACGCTAACGGTCGCGAGCTCCTCTTCGTGGAACGCCACCGTTGTCTCTTCGGCAATGTCGACGGTTTTTCGCAGAAAATAGCCCGCCCCTGCCTTCGTTCCGCTCAAGCCAATCTCCAACTTGCCGGGCTTCATCAGCAGAATCGTATTCACGTTGCCTCCGACAATAGGGTTAAATAGATTGGGCTTGGACTCCTGTTGAACCTTATATTGAACCTGGCTTCCTTGAAACCCCTTGATCGCGGTCGTATCCACGTGGACGGCCACCACGGTATCATCGACTTTCCAGCTGGCATTCGCCAGAAGTTCGGTTTTGGTCATATCGGCTGATTCGATATACCGAACATCCCTTCCGTTCCCATCCCCGAAACGCGCCATCAAGGTAATCCGATATTTCTCTGCCGGCATATTGGCGATCGCGGTCGCAAAGTTAAGACTTTGCGAAGCATAGTCCCATCCTGCATAGTTTAAACTCTCTAAATTGCCGCTAGCTGAAACCACCTGGATATACGCCTCCGCATACGATACGTAGTATCCTTCCGGCGCTTCGATCTTCACGACGCCCGGCGTGGAAGAAACCTTCGCAGCACTGGCCGATTGCGCCTCAGAAGCGCCCGCTTCCGGTAAAGGAAGCTCCTGATCCGCTCCTCCAGGCAGCGCTTGCTGGACGGGAAGATCCGTCCCCGCGCCGGCCTCCGTGCCAACCGTATCCCCTTCCGCAGCCGCCGGAGCTATGCTCCCCAATGTAAGCGCTGCAACTAAAAGCCATGACCACCATCTTTTCCCCATTCGCGAATGCCGCCCCTTCTCTCCCCGTTATCATGGCTTGACTCTACTATTTATTATGTAGATCGAAATACCTATCAAGCTACTTAAGTATAATGAATGCGATTGTAAAATTAAACAGAAATCTGGAAATATTCCACGTAAAGATTCTGCGAATAAGAGACCGGCCGGACACGGGGGCGCCGTATGCAAAGAGGCCGTCTTTCCCTCCGAACATCGGGAGTCGACGGCCTCGCTTCGTATTGATCTCCTTGCGGCGCTATCGTTCTAATCGACCGAGCAAATTCCGCACCATCTGAACAGCCTCGGCACGGCTTGCCAATCCTTGCGGACGCAGCCTGCCCTCCGCATCGCCGTTGATCAAGCCCGCCCTTACAGCCACCCGGGCAGCATCCTTCGCCCAACCGCTAATACGATTTTGATCCTTGAACGCAGCCGCAGTCTCGTCCGCCTCATTTGGAATGTTACTCCGTTCAAGCGCTTTGACCAGAATAACGACCATCTCTTCGCGCGTGATCGGGCTCAGCGGGCGGAAGCGCTTCGCCTGATCGCCTCGAACCAGACCAGCTTCATAGGCGGCAGCCGCTTCATCCGCGTACCAGGCGCTGGACGCCACGTCGCTGAACGGCGCCGCGCCGGACGCCTTGAGATCGAGCGCCTTCGCGACCATCGCGATAAACTCCGCGCGCGTAAGCTTCTTCTCCGGCGCGAACGCGTTGTCCGATACCCCTTGCACGATCTGACGGGCCGCCAACTGCTGAATGACGCCGTATGCCCAGTGCTTGGCGGATACATCCGCGAACGTTTTCTTCCAGGTCAGGACGCCGTACAGGCTAAAGTGACGCACTTCCGCTATTAGCGCATCCCCGTTCCGGCGTCCTTTCTTATACGCGACCGTGCCGTTATCTGCGATGTAGTACACATTCGTCAGGTCCGGATTAACATCCGAGTTCACCTGCAGCGAAAGCGAGATCGGTTCATCGAAATTTCTGAGGAATATCATCTTGCCGTCCTTGCCCGTTACGGACAGACTCAGTTCATAAGCGGCACCGGCGACGGCGAATTCTACTCCGCCACCGGCGATACGCCGCAATACGTCTTCCGCCGATATCAGCTTGATGTCAAGGGTGACGACAGCCCCTTCTTCCTGTCCGGCTGGAAGTAGCGCGACCAGCTGCTTGATCACGGCCATTGGAATCGGTACTTCGACGCCTGCAGCCCGGATCGCTACACCTACGATGTCGCTCCGCCGAGTGACGCTAGCCGGAAACTTGACCGTTTCCGCGCCGCCGGCGCTTAGCCGGAGCCATTTGTCTACCGGCGCCGGCAAGGCGGACTCCGTAAATTCAATCGTCTTGGCCAAAGAAGACGCCTCCGTCTGTCCTCCCGGCAATGCCGCGCTTCCGCCAGCGCCGCCTCCGATGCCGCCCATACCGCCGCCGCCGCCAGCGCCGCCGCCCGGATTACCGCCAATGCCGCCCTGATTGCCCCCGGCATTCACGGTGACGGACTGTCTAAGCTTCGTCTGTTCGTTCGGCCCCGTCGGAATCGACATCTCCACCAGATAACTGCCGGCAGGGAGCGCTGTACCTAACTTCTCGTCTCCCGATATTGCGAAGCCGCTGTCCTCATACACGATAGCGCCCTGAGCATCCTTCACCGTCAACGTTCCGAACACGCTGCTATAAGCGTAAAATTCACCTTCGTACGGATAAGTGGTTTGCGCCGCGGCACGAGCCCCTCCCAAAGGACCTGTCGGGAACCGCATATATTCGCGCATTACCGTGATGGATTCAACCTGCAGTCCGCCGCTCATAAGCTTAGGGGATATCGTCAGATAATAACCCTTGCCCGCCTCGTAAGACTGTGCGATCTGCAGCGAGGACGCCTCCTCTACGACTGTACCGTAGAACGGCAGCGTCTCGTCCCGTTGGATGTCCATCTCTTCGGAACGCCAACTGTACAGCCACGGCGATTCGTTTGCGTCGATGCGGATCGTTTCGAATTTCAGCCGCTGCGTTCCTGGCGTTACGCGCAATTGATTAAACAGCTTCCGAGGATCATAGCTGCTGATCCCAATCCTCGGCCTCTCATAACGTTCCACATCGAAATTCACGAAGCTTTTGCCATTTTGCAGTTTCACGCTATGCAGCGGTTTATTCGCTACGTCAAACTTTCCGGACGCGCTGTTCCATACCGCTTCTTTATATAAGCCATATGCCTCTGTGCTTATCGCCCCGCGCGCGCCTATGTACCACGCGATGCGCGGCACGTTCGTAATGATATCCCGTCGTTCGTCTGCAGCAAACGCGAAGGCGGCATCCGCGCCATGGGCCGGAATAACGACCTCCATTTTCATGACTTGGTTGAATGCGTCCCAATCGGCCATATCGCTGCTGCCGAGGCGGTTACCTTCCCCGACCTTGATGCTGCCTAACTTGAGCAGTTCCCCGCCCTTCAGCGTGTGCCGCGTGTAATATTGGATGCGTTGTCCGGTCCGACTCGCCAATAGGCCATAAAGATGGAGCGTATAAGTCTTGTCCGCTTGGATCTGCTCGAAATCCCGAATGACGAGATCGTTCTCGTCAATGCCGCCGTAGATCGTCTCCTCGCCCGGCGAACGAATTTCAACGCCCCCATTCCAATTGACGACAACCGGATACTCATCGGTTCCCACCAGCGGGATGCGCTTCCCGCTGTTCGCATACTCGTTCACCAGCCTCACTTGGCCCCGGTAGGACTTCAGATCGTCCGGAAAAAGCTGATTGACGAGCTTTAACGTATAGGCGCCCGGAATATCGGGGGCTTGCACGTAAGCCGACTCGAACGAACTGGCAAAGATCGGCTCGCCCACCTGCACATTATTCGCATCGTACAACCGATACTCCAATACCGGCGTCAGTCCAGCGCTCCATGCAGACGATCCGGCCGATAGCGCCGTCGCCTGATAGGCAAGAAGGCCTTCCTTCGTCTCCGAAACGGTCATCAATTGCGTATCGCTTCCCACGGCGGCCTCGAATTGAATGCCGCCGTTCGCCGCGATGCCGGGAGGCGCACCGCCGATCCGACTGACGGCGTACAAATTGGCGCGCTGTTGTTGCTCGTCGTAGTAATCGGTATACACCTTCTGGTTGACGCCTCCGGCTTGGAGCGTGCCCTGACTGTCCAAGCGGTTGTCCCGTTCGCCCACGGCATATCGGATGTCCTGCTGGATATCGAATGCATCCGACTTGAACGTATACCGGTATTCCCCGTTCGTCACGCTGTAGTAAGCCGTCGCGCTCGAACCTTTGTTTACCTTATAGACGGCCGCCTCCACTCCGTTCAAATACCGGGAAGACACCACCTTAATGGCGGCATCATCGGCGTTTGCCGGAGGAGTCAACCGAACCATATCTCCTTCAAGCGTAACGTTAAGTTGCTTCGCGCCTCTTAGATGTGCTTCTCGCTCCAAATAGTAGCCCGTATCAGACTGCTCGTCGTACAGATTCGCGATCGCCTTCACCCGCTGGCTGGTCTGCGCGTACACGACCGCTCGCCCGCTCCCGTCGAAAGGCAGCAGGATCGGCCAACTCGTCTGTGCATCATCGCCGCCGATAATCGACAGCAATAGAGCGTCATTGCCGTCTGCGTTGGCAGAGGAAAAGGTCACCCGGGTCAGCTGTTCGCCGCGCAGCACGATGTCCCCCTCGCCGGCGGTGATCGAACGATGATAGATAACCCTGCTCATCGGACTCTCGCTGCTGCCTGTTACGACAAGCTCGTACTGCCGGCCGGCTAGCAAGTATGCATTGGGCACGAAGAAGGCGCCCGGTTCAACCACTCCGGTCCTGTACACCGGCGCATAGCCGATTGAACTCGTTCCCGCCGCCCCGACCGTCCTTTTCTCGTAAACGAGTAACTGCCCGGCTTGAAGCGGATTGCCTGCTTCATTCTCCGCCCGAACCATCGTTCCGTTTAGCATGTCCGAATCCATGACCGCCACTTCGAACGCGCGCACGGCTGTCAGCGATTCGGTAAAGCCCGGGAAAGTCACGGTAGCGGTGAGCTGATAGGTCCCCGATGGTAGCGGCGGCTCGAAGCGTTCCGCGTATTGAAAGCGATAGTCTTCCGGGTCGGATAGCTCTTGAGACGAAACGATACGCCCTGCGGCATCACGGAGCACATATTCGGTATGGAAGCGCTCGGCGAGATTGCGCCCGCTCACGTCTCCCAGCTCGAAGTCCCCTCTGCGCACAGGCGTATAACCGTACACCTCGCCGGCGCTTGCCGATAATCGCTCGAATTGCATCTCAGGCTCGCCGAACAGGTAAGCCGTATCTTCCAATACGGTTCGCGAGTCGCTGTGCCAGTGTACGGTTTGTTCCTCCAACTGCTCATCCATGCTGACTTGATACGCGCCGCGAACCGCCCGTATTTTCTTCGTTCCAATCGGGAAGCGAAAGTAGGCGCCCTCGGTATTTACCTGAAATTCAAACGCTCCTGCGACAGGCAATTGCATGCTTACGGCATCGTGAACCAAGTCTTGTTCCGCGAATCGAAGCGTCATCGCCTCATTGACCCGGATCGAATTCCGCTGAATATAGCCGACTCCCGCCTTCAGGGCGCTCCATGCATAATCCAGCTGCCTCGGTGCCGTGAATAGCGTATAGCCATCGGGATGACGGAAATAAATATTTCTACTCCCTTCCTTAAACATCGCATAGGCTAAATCAAAATTTTGATAGTCTTGCAGCTCATCGCGATTCAAACGGACCTTGACGGCTGAGGAGGAGACTTCCCAGCTCCTTTTATCCGCAAGCTCTTCATAGGACAACACCGCTTCATCCACATAATAAAGATTCTCGCCGCCATTCGTTGAGCGCAGCGATACCGCAAGTACAATCCGGTATCGGCCGTCGGGGTCCCATTCGATCGCAGACCCAAATTCAAATGTCCCGTTCAAGGCATTATAAGGCAGATAGCCGACGGAAGCGTACGCGCCTTCTTCAACCATCTTCTGTATATACGCCTGGGTATCGTAAACCTTGTATCCATCGGGCGTCGCGAACTTCACGGCTCCCGGTCCTTCGTAGTCTGACATCGTCGAGCCCGCTCCCGCCAGGCCATCGGCCGCCGTCGTTAGCGGAAGCTGTTGCGCCTGATCGGCTGCAATCGTGCCCGCCGCAACCCCCTCATCCGCGGCTGCCGTCGATACGCTCCCCGTTAATAGCGCAGCTGTTAACACAATCGCCCACAATCTCTTCCCCATGTTCAAACGCCTCTCCCTTGCCTTATGACTAATGTATTCGGCTAGCTTCTATTACGATTAGAAAATATTTCTATCATCGACAAGTATAATAAAATGATTGACAAAAACAAACAAAAAATTGAAGGAATCGATATTTTTTGACAAAAAGTCCCCACGCCTCCCCCAACGCAACCGCAACAAAAAAATCCCGGCCATTAAGGCCGGGATGACACTCCATTACCTGCAGCTATTCTTCGTACTTCACGATAATATCGTCCAACTCGCTGGCATGCTCATGGCTTGCCGCGATAATCTCCTGGTCGACCGGATTCTCGCCTTGAATGGCGGTGCCTGCTTTGATCTGGCGGTCCAGCTGTTTCTCAGCTTGACCCAACCCCAGCGCGCCTTGATGGCCTCTGCTTGATGTCATGCGCTTCTCCCTGCCTTTGCACGTGGTGTGCGGCATCGCTTCTTGCCTTGCCGCCTCCTATACCGTGCGCCATCCCGGGTTCATTTATGCCGCGCGCCTCACTCCCACGGATATTTCGTCAACAGATAATCGGCGAACTTCTTGCTCTCCGCTCGACGGTGCTTACGCATCTGCGCCCGCTCGTCCGCCGTCTCGTACAGCTTCTTCTCCTCTTCCGTCTCCGGCACGATCTGC
Organism: Paenibacillus aurantiacus; assembly: GCF_042431225.1. Taxonomy (NCBI): domain Bacteria; kingdom Bacillati; phylum Bacillota; class Bacilli; order Caryophanales; family Paenibacillaceae; genus Paenibacillus; species Paenibacillus aurantiacus. The sequence continues at coordinate 376,973 of NZ_JBHMDO010000015.1, forward strand.
GGCACCTCGATCGGCCGGTTGTCGTCGCCGAGCGCGACGAACGTCAGGAATGAGGTCGCGGCGATTTTGCGTTCGCCGCTGCGCAAATCTTCACGGATGACTTTCACGAAAATCTCCATTGACGTGCGGCCCGTATACGTGACGAACGATTCCAGCGATACGGAATCGGTCTGCCGGATCGGCTGCAGGAAATCCACGGAATCCGTGGAAGCAGTAACCGCCGATACCCGGCACAGCTTCGACGCGGAGATGGACGCGATATCGTCGATATAGGACATCAATTTGCCGCCGAAGAGCGTATCGTGATTGTTGACGTCCGTCGGGAACACGCGGGCGACCTTAAAGCATCTTGTTTCACGCACAAACTTTTTCTCCATCCAAAATCCCCGCCTTCTGCCATTCTCAGTTGCTAGCATTGTACCCTACGACATGTCCGGGTATGCATGACGTAACGCCGCCGCGTAAGGGCCAACCGATCTCGCACGAGAACACCATGATGGTGCATGCGGCTTCGTTAGAGCTGACGATAACGCCGCTCGGTAGGAAATGGCTAGAATAGTTGGAAGTCGCCGCTTGACACAAGCACATATGTTCGCTATTATAAAGTCAATCATAACCACTACGAACGGAAGCACCGGAGCGTAAGGGCCACTGCCCTTGCCTTCCGGTGCTTTTTTGCGTTCGCAGCTATTTAAGGAGGCTAATAAGATGATCCATCGCAACGCGCCTTACGCCCCATCCTTCCACTTGTCGCTGCTATTCGCTTCCATCCTGTTGCTGCTGACGCTATCCGCTCCGCTTGCCGTCTCGGCCCTCTCGCTGACCGAGAGCGCGAAGTCCGCGCTGGACAAGACCGCCGCCGAAGCCGATACGGCGACCCGCGGCAAGCTGCAGTCCGGCTGGAACGAACTCGTCTTGCTCGAACGCCAGCAGGAGCAGCAGGATGAACGCATCGACGCTTTTCACTACCGGAATACGGATGCGCTGGCGGCCGTTCGCAAGTCGATCCGAGAGATCGGCCAATCGCGCATCGCGAAGCTAGAGCAAGAGACTGCCGCCAAGAAGAAGCAATATGAGCCGCTCTTCGCCAGCTACAGCTCGGTCGGCCAACAGCTAGCGCTCGCCCGGCAGATCGGCAGCAAGACCGCGGCTTCGCTGCTGAAGGCGCAGCAGGATGCCATGAAGCCGGCCGTCCAGCTGGCCAAGCTCGATATTCGGGCCAAGCAGGAAGCGCTTGCCGCCGCCAAAGCGCAAGTCGCGAAGCAGATCAAGCTGGCGCGCGAGGTGCTCGAGGGGATCGACCCGCTCAATACACGCATCCAGGCTTACAAAAGCGCCATGCGCACGCCCAAGAAGCATCTGTCGACGGCATGGAGCAACTTTACTTCCGCCGCTCGCAAGAAGAACGCGGCGGGCGCGCTCGCGGGATTAACCGCAACGCTTCAGTTATCTCGCCAAATCTTGGAGCAGAAGAAAGAGGTAGCCGCGTGCGAGGAGCGCATCTATGCCGTTATACTTCGCACGAAAACACAAATTCCGGCAGCCTGACAGCGGCTTGGCCTCCCGCCCGGTCGGCTAATGCGGCCAGTCGCGAGGTGCTTGCCCGAAGCGAGCGCTTGTCCGAGCTGCGGGGACAACCGTCGACAGCTTACTCTTTTCATTTTGCGCCGGCGGCAGTAGAATAGATGAACTGTCTGTTTAATCGCATCTTAGGAGAGAGTATTCAAGTGAAACCAACCGCACCGCCGATACCGACGATCGCACCCCTGCTTGTCGGCATGATTGCCATCTCGTTCGCGCCGATTTTAGTCCGTTATTCCGATGCCCCTGTATCCGTTCAGGGCATGTACCGGATGCTATTTACATTCTTGCTCATGCTGCCTTTTGGCGCCAAATATATGCCAGCCTTCAAACGGCTGACGCTGAAAGACTGGTGGCTGCTCTTCTGGGCTGGCTTCTTCCTGGCGCTCCACTTCCTATTATGGATGGCCTCGCTTACGTACACATCCATAGCCAGTTCGACGATTCTGCTATCGCTTGAGCCGGTGTTCGTCATGATCGGCACGTTCCTGATCTTCAAAGACCGGGCAAGCCGGCTTGCCGTTATCGGTATGGTCATCGCGCTGGCCGGCGCGATCATCGTCGGCTCTGGCGACATGAGCATCTCGCAGGAAGCGGTATTCGGCGACCTGCTGTCTTTCCTAGGCACCGTGGCCGTCGCGATCAACATGCTGATCGCCAAGCAGATCCTGACCCGCGTGCCCGCTTATCTGTACAGCTTGATCGTGTTCTTCTTTACCTTTCTTTGCTTCTTGGCCTACAACCTGTCCATGGGCATCGAGCTGACGGGGTATCCGCGCAAAGAGTGGGTGGTCTTCCTGCTGCTGGCCATCATCCCGACCGTGTTCGGCCATCTCGTCTTCAACTGGCTCATGCAATACGTCAAGGCGACGACGATCTCCATGTCGGTGCTGGCCGAGCCCATCGGCGCCAGCCTGCTCGGCATGCTGCTGTTCAGCGAGATGGTGTCCGGGATGCAATTGTTCGGCGGTGCCTTCATTATTTACGGTCTTTACCTATACTTGCGAGCGGAGAAAGCGGAAGCAGGCGCCTCGCCGCGGAAGGAGCCGGCGCCCACGCCCGGTCTTACTTCATCCGCCCCTCCTCCCTTAACCAAGGAAGGTTAGTGCCGCATGAATTCAGGTGCGAAGCTGTAGGTTTCGCCCAGCCACAGACAATAGACGAAAGGCAGGTCCGCTTTGCGGCCTGCCTTTCGCTTTTGGTATAGTCTCACGCCCGCGACTACACGTCATTGCCCGTCTTATCGCCCAGCCGCGGAATCTTGTCGTCGATGCGCTGCAGCAACGCGCCCTCGACCGCGCCTGGTTCCATCGGGCGGTAGAAGTAATAGCCCTGGATCAGCTCGCACCCGCTCTCACGCAGGAACCTTGCTTGCTCCCGCGTCTCCACGCCTTCGGCCAGCACGTCCAGACGGAACGACTTCGCCATCAGTATGATCGCTTGAATCATCGCCCGGTCCCGCTCGTCCGATCCAATCCCGCGCACGAAGTACTGGTCCAGCTTGATCTTGGTCACGGGGAAGCGCTTCAGATAGCTAAGCGAGGAGTAGTGCGTGCCGAAGTCGTCGATGGAGATGGCCACGCCGAGGCGTCGCAATTCTCTTAACGTCTCCAATTGCTCGTCCTTCATCGCCATATTCTCGGTAATCTCCAGCTCCAGGTCCGACGGATGAAGTCCTGTAGCCGCGAGCGCCGCCTGCACCTTGGCGACGATTTCCTTCTCGCGAAGCTGCCTCACTGATAAATTGACGGATACTTGCAGCGGGATGCCATAAGTCTGCTGCAATCGTTTCGTGTACCCGCACGCCTCGCGCAGCACCCACTCGCCTATAGCCGAGATCAGATTCAATTCTTCGGCGAGCGGAATGAATTGCGCCGGCGAGATATAACCGCGGCTCGTATGATTCCACCGCAGCAGCGCCTCGATACCGAACACCCGCTCCATCGCGCAGTCCACCTGCGGTTGATAATGTACCTCCAACTCGCCCCGCTGCATCGCTTCGCGCAAATGATTGCCCATCTCCAGCTTGAGCAGCGACTCCGTCTCCATCAGCGGCTCGAAAAACCGGTAATGGCCGCCGCCTTCGCGCTTCACTTGATACATCGCGATATCCGCCTTCATGAGCAGCGTGCCCTGGTCGGCGCCATCCTCCGGGTAGCGGGCAATCCCGATGCTCGGCGACATGTAAATGGATTGCCCCAGGATAACGAACGGCTCCTCGAACGCGGTCAATACCGTCTCCGCGGCAGCCTTTACTGCGCTTCGACCCATTTCCTCCGCCGGACCCGCCAGCAGAATGGCGAATTCGTCGCCCCCGAAGCGAGCGATCATCCGCGCATTCAGCCTTTTCGCCCGGATGCGACCCACGACCTCGATCAACATCTCGTCGCCTTTCTGATGGCCATAATTGTCGTTGATGGACTTGAAGCGGTCTAGGTCGAAGAACAACACCGCCGCCGACATTTCATCGCCGCCGGACAACGTCCGCCCGAGCTCCTTCAAGAAGGCAGCCCGATTGGACACATTGGTCAGCATATCGTGATAAGCCATATGGCTCAGCTTCTGTTCGGATTCGCGCAGCGCGTCGGCGTACTGATCGAGCAGTACGTATTGTTCGCGAAGTTCCCGCTCGCCGGACGCCAAATTCTCATTAATGGCGGCGAGTTCCTCATTGGATTCGCGCAGCTCCCGCGTCCGCCGATCGACCATCCTGCGCAGCGTGTCCCGCTGCCGCCAAATGCCCACGTACAGCAGCATGATCAGGACCAGCGCGAACAGCCCCATGCCCCGAACGATATCGGCCTGCCTCCCCGCCTCGCGCAGACTCTTCTCCGAGGGAGTGACGCCCATTTCCCATCGGTTGTCCATAAAGATGACGTCGCGCGCGAAATGTTTGCCGTCGAACAAAGCGTTATCGCCGTAGAAAGCCGGCTCCCCGGTCTGACGGATCGCCATAGGCGCTTCGCCTTCCCCGATTTGGGATTGCGCCAGCAGACGCTCCAGATCCAGCGATACCGAAATAAATCCCCAGAATTGTCCATGGCGGTATACCGCCTTGCGGGCGATGAGCGCGGTGTTGCCCTGAAGCAGCTTGACCGGTCCATAAATATGCATCTTCTTATCCGCTAAATCGTGCTGGATTTGCCGCTGAATCTCCGGTCTCGGATCCTCGAAGAAATTCCAGCCGACGATCGCCTCGTTCCCGGCCGTAGGATAAACGTAGGAAGCGATGCCCCTTGGCGCGATGATGAAATTAAACGCAGTGCTCCCGGAGGAATCGTAGAGCGTACGCAGAAAATTCGGCGTTAGCGATTCGATCGCCGCCTTCGGATAGGCATCATCGAACGAACGCACATAGGCGTCCAGGCTTGCCATCAGATCAAAATTGCGGTCGGCGACAGCCTGCAGCGTCATGCTTGCGGAGGCCAACTCGGCCTGCGTATCGCTATCGACGGCTTCAAGCAGCGATTTCTCGTACTGGCGCATGACCGATTCGCCCAACCATAGCAGCGTAAACAGCACCGCCGTCAGCAAGGCCAGATGCCGGTATATTTTCACGGCTCTCATCTCCTATAGTTAACCAGCTAGCCCGTATATCTATTGTCGAACGCAGCGGCGTCATTTTGAATAGCTGCGAGGAAAGTTATTCTGGAAGATCAACAGACGCCCCTCACTCTAACCGTTGGGCGAATGCCTGGATCTCCCGCGCGTACTCGCAAGCGGTTAGGCAACCGCATATATATAGGGGAATCCGACTTGATAAAAGGAGTAGAACGCATGGCAAATCCGGTATGGGGCGTCGATTCCGCGGCGCCCGTGAACCAGCAGCTGCTGGACTGCGTGAAGAGAGAGTTCGGTACCCCGAAAGTATGGGGCCGCTATATTAAAACCGTGCCTGGAGCCGCCGATGGCTTGACCGCGCAGGAGATATCGTTAATTAGAAGAAACGGGATCAAAATCTTGCCGATCTACAGCGACTTCCGCCAAGCGACCGGCTACCGGGAAGGCCAAACGGTCGCGCGCAACGCCATCTACCATGCCGGTCGGTTAGGCATTCCGAAGAATGTGGCCATATTCGCGAACGTCGAGCGGTTCTTCGCCGTGGATGCGGCCTGGATCCGCGGATGGGTCAACACGTTCTATGTTAGCGATTATAAGCCGGGTATCTATCACGACCCGATCGAAGGCGGTTTCAGCGCGGCTTACTGCGCGGCGCAAGCGGAAGACGAGAAGGTTCGCGCGCATACGATTCTGTGGAGCGCGGAGCCCGAACCCGGTGTCACCAAACCGTCCGAAGCCCCCGCATACAAGCCGCAGACGCCGCCATGCGAGGCTCATGTTTGGGCTTGGCAGTACGGACGCAATGCGGAATCATGCCCGATCGACACGAACCTGTTCTCGCCGCTTCTGATTCCCCATCTTTGGACTTAACTCCGTCGACGCATTAACGCGTCAATTTTACTAACACACTCGCGTCAACCAATACACCCATATATTTCTATATTTATGTTGTTCCATGACGCCCAATCGGGCGTCTTTTTCTCTATTAATCCCTTATATGAGTCATCATTTTACAATTTGTCGCATTTTGTAGGTGATATTGATCCTATTTTCTTATTTTTCGCTGAAAGTTTAGTATACCAATTCGAACCTATCTGCATTATGATAGATTTGTAAATATAGATAACATGAAGGGAAGGTTCTTGCATGCAACAACCTAACAAGAAGCGCCTCAGCTCGATGTTGGCGACCTCGCTGACATTCAGTCTGCTTGCCCTGCCATTCGGCGGCACGTTCGCAGAGGCGGCCGACGCCGGATCCACGCTGAAAATGCGGATCATGGAGACGACGGACATCCACACGAATATCATGAACTATGATTACTACAAGGATGCCGCATCTGATACCGTCGGTCTTGCTAGAACGGCCACGGTGATCAAAAACGCGCGCGCCGAAGTGAAAAACTCGTTCCTGGTCGACAACGGCGACCTGATTCAGGGCACGCCGCTTGGCACATATAAGGCGACGGTCGCTCCCCTGAAGGCAGGCGAGACGCACACCGTCTACAAAGCCATGAACCAGCTGGGCTACGATGCCGCTACTTTCGGCAACCATGAGTTCAACTACGGCTTGGACTACCTGGGCAACGCGATCAAAGGCGCCAACTTCCCTTATGTCAATGCAAACGTATACATCGACGACAAAGATACCAATCCGGACAACGACGTCAACAAGTTCGAACCTTATAAAATCATCGAGAAGAAATTCCTCGATGAATCGGGCAAAGAGCAAGTCGTGAAAATCGGCGTGCTTGGCCTTGTCACGCCGCAAATCACGACGTGGGACAAGACCTGGCTCGAAGGCCAAGTCATCGCCAAGGATATCGTCGCGACGGCGGAGAAATTCGTACCGAAGCTGCGCGAAGCGGGCGCCGACATCATCATCGCGATGACGCACTCCGGCTTCAACGGCAGCGCGACGGCCAACTCGATGGCTGAAGACGCGATTCTGCCGCTGAGCAAAGTGCCAGGCATCGACGCCATCACGTTCTCCCACACGCACAAAGTATTCCCGGCGGCAGACGTGAAGTCGCTTGACGCCCTGTTCAAAGACGCTTCCGGCAACGCGCTTCCGGGCGTAGACAATGCCAAGGGCACGATCAACGGCGTTCCGGCCGTGCAAGCCGGCTACGGCGGCAACAACCTCGGCCTGATCGACCTGACGCTAGAGAAAGCAGACGGCAAATGGAAAGTCGCGACTTCCCAATCGTCCACGCGCGCGATCTACGATTCGGTCGCGAAGAAGCCGAAAGTCGAGCTCGACCAAGCGATCGTGGACGCGGTCAAATCCGACCACGAAGCGACGATCAAATATGCGAACAGCCCGATCGGTACGACGACAGCGCCGATTCACAGCTACTTCGCGCTCGTGCAGGACGACCCTTCGATCCAAATCGTGACGAATGCCCAGAAGGCCTACGTTGCCGATTACGTGGCGAAGAACCTCCCGCAGTACAAAGATACGCCAATCCTATCCGTAGGCGCACCGTTCAAGGCAGGCCGCAACGGCGTCGAGGAATTCACGGAGATCAAAGCCGGTCCGCTGGCGATCAAGAGCGCAGGCGACCTGTATCTGTACGACAACACGCTGAAGGCGATTCTCGTCAAAGGCTCGGTCGTGAAAGAATGGCTCGAGATGACCGCGGGCAAATTCAACCAGATCGACCCGTCAAAGACGGAAGAGCAGCAGCTGCTTGACCCGCAATTCCAGGTGTACAATTTCGACGTCATCGATGGCGTCACGTACCAAGTCGACGTCACCAAGCCGGCCAAGTACAAATTCGACGGCACGCTGGTGAACGCGGATTCCAGCCGAATCGTCAACCTGAAGTACAAAGGCAAAGCCCTCGACCCGAACCAGGAGTTCATCGTTGTCACGAACAACTACCGCGCTGGCGGCGGCGGCAACTTCCCGGGCGTTAAGGGGAGCAAATACATCATCGACTCGCCGGACGAGAATCGCCAAATTCTGATGGATTACATCACGTCGCAGAAGGAAATCAACCCAACGGCCGACAACAACTGGTCGATCGCACCGATCTCCGGCAACGTGAACGTGACATTCACTTCGTCGCCTAAAGGCGCGGACTACGCCAAAGCAACGACGAACATTACGTACACGGGCAGAACCGACGAGAAAGGTTTCGGCATCTATTCCATCAACTTGAGCAAATCGTTCGCGGACGTGCCGGCTTCCCACTGGGCATCCGCATCGATCAACAAGCTGGCGGGCAAAGGCATCGTAACAGGCAAGACGGAGACAACGTTCGATCCGAACGCATCCGTCACCCGCGCGGAGTTCGCTACCCTGTTGGCCAAAGCGCTTGATCTGAAAGCAGCGGGCAAATCCTCGTTCAAAGACGTTGCAGACGGCAAATGGTTCACGCCATACGTAACGGCGGCGTTCGAGAACGGTCTTGTGAGCGGCGTCAGCAAGACGGAATTCGCGCCGGATCGGACGATCACGCGCGAGCAAATGGCGGTTATGGCCGCGAACGCGCTTGAACTGCAAGCCAAAGCAGAACTGAAAGCGGACAAAGCGGCTTCCTTCTCCGATAGCAAAGCGTTCAGCGCTTGGGCTCAATCGGCGATCGACCTCGTCGTCGACCGCGGCGTCATGAACGGCAGCGCCGGCGCATTCAAGCCGCAAGCTTCCACGACGCGCGCCGAAGCGGCGAAAGTCATCGACACGCTGACGACGGACATCTCCGTTCAGCTGCTCGGCATCAACGACTTCCACGGCCAGCTGGACTACAAGAAGGACGTGAAGGACGCTGCTGGTAAAGTAACGGCGACGCTCGGCGGCGCGGATTACCTGGCGACATACCTGAAGCAGCGCGAAGCGACGAACCCGAACACGCTGCTCGTGCACGCAGGCGACGCGGTAGGCGCTTCCGCTCCGGTATCGGCGCTGCTGCGCGACGAGCCGACGATCGACTTCCTGAACCGCCTTGGCTTCGACGCAGGCACGCTCGGTAACCACGAGTTCGACCGCGGCGCAACTGAAGCGCTCCGTCTAATCAACGGCGGCAAGAACCCGGACACGGGCGAGGAATTCGCGGGCGCGAACTTCCCTTACGTCGCGGCGAACGTCATCGGCGCAGACGGCAAACCGCTTCTCGATCCGTACGTGGTGAAAGAAGTTGGCGGCGTGAAGATCGGCTTCATCGGCGTCGTGACCAACATTACGCCATCGATCGTGAAAGCCGAGAGCATCAAAGGCGTTACGTTCGTCGAACAAGCACCGGTCGTGAACAAAGCCGTGGCCGAGCTGAAAGCTCAAGGCATCAAATCGATCGTCATCCTCGCGCACGATCCATTTGAAGGCAAAGCGGACGCGCCTACGGGCGAAGTCGTTGACCTGGCGAACGCGGTAGACGACGAAGTCGACGTGATCTTCGCCGGCCACAACCATGGCGGCCTGAACCAAGTCATCGACGGCAAAATCGTCGTCGAAGCGTACTCCTACGGTACGGCATTCGCGGACATCGACCTGTCGATCGACCGCGCGACGAAGAACATCAACGTCGCCAAGTCCAGAGCCGAGATCGTGGACGTGAAGCAGCAAGGCGTAACGCCGGATGCCGAAATCTCCGCCATGATCAAATCGTACCAAGAGAAGAACGCGCCGGTCATGAACGCGGCTGTCGGCAAGTCCGCTGCGGCAATCACCCGCGACGTAACGGCTGCCGGCGAATCCGCGCTCGGCAACCTGATCGCGGACGGCATGCGCGAAACGATGAAGACGGACTTCGCCTTCATGAACTCCGGCGGCATCCGCAACGATCTGCCGCAAGGCAACGTCACGTACGGCAACATGTTCAGCATTCAGCCATTCGGCAACGTGCTGATCAAGATGACGCTCACCGGCGCCCAAATGAAAGAGCTGATGAACCAGCAATGGGCGGGCACGTCCGCGAAGATCGGCCAAGTGTCCGGCTTCACGTACAGCTATGACCTGAGCAAGCCGGTCGGTTCCCGTATCGTCGACATCAAGAAAGCCGACGGCACGGCGCTGAAGGACGACCAAACGTATACGATCGTCGTGAACGACTTCATGGCGACGGGCGGCGACGGCTACACGGTGCTGACGAAAGGCACGAACCGCGAAGCAGGTCCGGTGGACCTCGACGCGACGATCGCCTACGTCAAATCCAAATTCGGCACGGCCGACATTACGGCGAAGACCGAAGGCCGCATTACGAAAATCGGCTAGTACGGCACGCCATCACCCCGTTCAACCGAAATCCCCGCAGGCAAGCTGGAGTTCCAGCCGCCGTGCGGGGATTTTTTTATGGAATGTTTAATCGGATTTAAGGTGCGTTTAATAGAAGACGGTTATGCTTTATTCATGGCAGCGCGTAATTGAAACGGTTCGTTATCCCCGCCGTATAACCAAACACTGCGCCCTCCTTTACGGATGTTTCCATAGCGTTGCAACCCAATCACGAACCATAACCGACGAGTTCTACATAAATCGAGAAGAAGGTGCTTTACCGATGAAATCCACCCGAATGATTATGGCCGCCTCTCTGGCAGCCGCCATCACCCTGAGCAGCGGCTTGCTATACGACCGCGGTTACGCAGCCGCCTTGGCGCCCATGCCGGTCAAGACGAAGCAGGCCGGCCAACCAAGCGCGCAGCAGCAAGCTCCGCACGCGGAGCAGCGTTTCCTGCAAGCCTTGGGCGCTTCCTCGGCGGAAGAAGTGCGCGAAGCGCTCTACAGCGGAGGTTCGCTGGCCGAGATCGCTTCCCGCGGCGGCGCGAGCGCCCAGCAGGTGGTCGATCTTCAGCTGAGCGAATTGGCGGACCAGCTGCATCAGCGGTACGCAGCCGGCAGCATTACGCTTGCCCAGTACGAGGCGCATCTCGCCGAACTGCCGGCACTCGTCACGGACAGCGTATTTGCCAAATACGCCTAAGTCAAGACCGATCGCGGCGCAGTCGCCCGCTTCCCTCAGGTTCCAATCGTGGCGACCCTAACACAAAAGCGGCTTTTCCAACTGTCCCAATTAGGGCGCGAGCTGGAAAAGCCGCTTTTTTGGCGTTATGAAGCCTAGAGCCGCACATCATTTATACAACCGGTATCGGCGCAGGATGCAGCTTTGGCGTTTAGAATCGGCCTGTCGATGGCGGCCGCTTCACGGGGATTTTGCCGCCCTGCACGTCCTCCTTCTCCTGTTCGGACAGTTCTTGCTCAATATCTTTCAGCTCCGCCTCTTGCTCGGCTGGCTTCTGGTCGTCGGACATCATTCGCACCTCCCTGACTCGGTTCTGCCTGCATCATACTACATGCGCATCCGCTTGCCATCACCCGTTTGGGGGAGGAGATGCCCTTGCAGCGCAAAAAAGCCTCCACAGCCGACTCGCGGCACTGAAGGCTTGATTGTATGCTCCGTTAGGGTCTATCATTCTCTTCCGGCTGCCAGCGGCTAATGCGCCGTTCGTACCGAGTCCGTCCCGGCCTCCCCGCCCGCGGCGCAGGCCGGACATGTTCCGTAGAACTCCAGCCGCACGAAGTCCACTTGATACCCTTGTTCCGTGTGCAGTAAATGCTGCAGCTGCCGGGCGTCTTTCACGTCCACGTCATAAATCTCGCCGCACGATTTGCAGTTGAAATGCGCATGCTCCTCCTGCGTCAGCTCGAAATGGCTCGACCGGTCGCCGTACGTCAGCTCGTTCACGATGCCCAGATCCTTCAGCATCTTCAGCGTGCTGTATACCGTCGTCTGGCTGACATAGGGAAACTTCTTCGACATGAGCGAATACACCTGCTCGGCCGTCGGATGCGACAATTGATACAACAGCGTAATGACCTCAACCCGTTGGGGAGTGAGGCGCAGCCCCTTCTCTTTCAGCCGTTCGAGTACGGCTTCCATGTCCATTGGCTCGTTCATTGCAGCTCCCCCTTTCACCTGATTTATATTCAGTATACGCGCTTGTAAATTTAATATCAATTAATAACGATTATAATCAAGAACTCAATATTGCCTAATCTCCACCTTGTAAGCGGATAACGCGCCGAATAGCCAAAAGCCGCGTCTTCCTGTACGTACAGTTTGACGCGGCTTTTTGGGTTATGAAGATGCGCTTGGCCGCAGCTGGAACCGGCCGGTCGTGCTCGAGCTAGCCTGCGCCGCCGCCAAGATATAACCGCCTGCCGGCCTTGTCACGGCTGCTCGCGGACTGCGCTGCTCCCGATATCGGGTCGCATGCAGCCGGACCGGCTAGATCGCAGCCCTTGAGGCTTCTGCCCCCGGAAGGCGCTTGGGTGCCTCCCTCAAGCGGACGAGAACTCGGCAACCTTATTCGCCTTGCGGCGCCGGCAGGCCAAGACCTTCCGCAACGCGGCGCCCGTATTCGGGATCCGCCTTATAGAAGTGGCCGATCTGACGGATCTTGATATCGTCGCGTTCAACCGGCTTCATGGCACCGACGATCGTGTCGATCAGGTACGCGCGCTCCGGCTCGCTCATCAGCCGGTACAGATCGCCAGCTTGCGTATAGTGGTCATTATGGTCATAAGCTACGCTGTCCGCGTTGCCGGTAACCGGGAATGCCGAGATGCGGTGCTGCGGCGCTTCCGTCGGTCCGCCGAAGCTATTCGGCTCGTAGTAGACGCCGGAGCCGCCGTTATTGTCCGGACGCATCGCGCCGTCGCGCTGGTTGTTGTGAACCGGGCATTGCGGCTTGTTGATCGGCAGCGCATTGTGGTTCGCGCCGACCCGGTAACGGTGCGCATCGGCGTAGGCGAACAGGCGGCCCTGCAGCATTTTATCCGGCGAAGCTTCGATACCCGGCACAAAGTTGCCTGGAGACAGCGTCACCTGCTCGACTTCCGCGAAGTAGTTCTCTGGGTTCCGGTCGAGTACCATGCGGCCGACTTCGATGAGCGGATAATCCTTCTGCGACCATACTTTCGTCACGTCGAACGGATCGAATCGGTAGGTGTCGGCGTCCGCAAGCGGCATGATTTGCACATACAACTTCCAAGCCGGGAACTCGCCGCGTTCGATCGCGCGGAACAGATCTTCCGTATGGTAGTCCGGGTTGTCGCCTGCGATCTGCGCCGCCAGCTTCGGATCCAGGTTGCGGACGCCTTGCTCCGTCTTGAAGTGGTATTTCACCCATACGCCTTCGCCCTGCGCGTTGACCCATTTGAAGGTATGGCTGCCGAAACCGTGCATATGTCTAAGAGTAGCCGGGATGCCGCGGTCGGACATCAGAATCGTCACTTGGTGAAGCGATTCCGGCGAGAGCGACCAGAAATCCCATACCGCGTTCGGGTTCTTCAAGTGCGTCTGCGGGTGGCGCTTCTGCGTGTGAATGAAGTCCGGGAACTTGATCGCGTCGCGGATGAAGAATACCGGCGTGTTGTTGCCGACCAGATCGTAGTTGCCTTCTTCGGTGTAGAACTTCACGGCGAACCCGCGCGGATCGCGCACCGTATCAGCCGAACCGAGCTCGCCGGCTACCGTCGAGAAGCGAATGAACATCGGCGTGCGTTTGCCGACTTCCGACAGGAATGCAGCTTTCGTATATTGGGAAATATCGTTCGTCACTTCGAAATAACCGTGCGCCCCTGCGCCTTTCGCGTGCACGACGCGTTCCGGAACGCGCTCCCGGTTGAAGTGCGCGAGTTTCTCAAGTAGATGGATGTCCTGAATAAGTACGGGTCCGCGCTGTCCCGCGGTCAACGAGTTCTGGTTGTCGCCAACGGGAGCGCCCGTGCTTGTCGTCAAGTAGTTCTTGTCTGCCGTCATCGATAGATCACCTCATATGTGTTGTTGGGCTTATGAGGATATGATAACACTTATCAGAGAAATATCAATACTTTTTTATAATAATTATTATTTAGTATTTATTTTATGATTTTCGACAGGGGTAACCGCCACCATTCGCTGCCGGAGCGTGACAATCAAACGGCAAAAAGCCGATCCCTCGGGGTTTCCCCTGGAGGATCGGCTTTTTGCGATTGCGTATTTAAGTGCGAGCCGTGAAGAGCGGCGCGACGAACGACCGGACGAACTGCTCCGCGATCTGCGGGCCCGTATATCCTTTGTCGTCGAGATAGAAGAGCAGCTCCGGCGAGAGCGACGCCGCGATTAGGCTCGCCGTGAACACCGGGTCGATCGGCGGAAGCTCTTCTTTCTCCACCGCCTCCTCCAGCAGCGTCTGCACCGTCTGGAGCATGAACACGAATGGCGGCGATTCGAATGCATTCGTCTTGACGTCCTTCAGCTTCCCGGATCGGAACAGCTCTTTCATCCAAGCGATGTCGGAATGGCAGAATACGATTTGCTTCGTCATAATGCCGGACAGCCGCTCTAACACTGGGACCTCGGCATTCGCTGCCAAATAGAGGCGGATCTCATCCAAGAAACTATCGATCTTCGATTGCATGATCGACATGCACAGGTTGCTCTTGCTCGGGTAGCGCCGATACAATGTGCCCTGCCCCACGCCGGCCGCCTTCGCCACCTGGTGCATGCTCACGGCTTCTACGCCATGTTCGGCGAATAACCCTTGGGCCTTGCGCAGAATCTGCACGCCCAGTTCATCGTTACCGCTGGTCATAGGCCAACTTCCTCCTTGAAGGAATACCGCTTAAGCTGCCTGTTTGGCCTGCTCCTCGGGTGCTTTGGTCGGTTTGATGAAGAATCCGATGACGAGCGCGGCAATGGAGATGATGAATGCCAACGTGAAGGCGTCATCCATGCCTGCTACCGTCGCCTGGATCATATCCTGCGGAGTTGGGGCCGCTGGGTTATCCACCCCGCCGAGATATTCCTTCGTACCGGACGTCATCACGCTGATGAACAAAGCGGTTCCGATCGCGCCGGCTACCTGCTGCAGCGTATTCATGATCGCCGTGCCGTGCGGATACAAGCTGCGCGGCAGCTGATTCAGCGCCGTCGTCTGCGCCGGCATCATGACGAGCGAAATGCCGACCATCATGATGATATTGACGGCGATAACGTGCCCGCGGCTCCACTCGGATGAGATACCCGTGAACAACCAGATGGACAATACGATCAGAATCAGACCTGGAATGACGAGTACACGAGGCCCGAACTTATCGAACAGCTTACCGGATACCGGCGCCATAATGCCGTTCACGATGCCGCCCGGCATCATAGTGAGTCCGGCCGCGAATGCGGAGAGCAGCAGCACGTTCTGCAGATAGAGCGGCATGATGATCATCGTCGAGAAGAGGGTCATCATCATAACGAGCATGAGGATCGTCACGAGCGAGAACATCGGGAATTTGAAGGCGCGCAGGTCGAGGATCGGCTCCTTGACCACCAGCTGACGCCAGACGAACAGCAGCAGGCCGATAATGCCCGCGATGAGCGTCAAGTATACCTCTTGTTCGTGCCAGCCAATCTCGCCGGACTTACTGAAGCTGTACACAAGTCCGCCGAAGCCGACCGTCGAGAGAAGAATCGAGATGATGTCTACCTTCGGACGCGTCAATTCGGATACGTTCTTCAAGAATACGAATGCGAAAATAATCGAGAACGCCGCCAGCGGAATGACGGAGTAGAACAGCCAGCGCCAGTCGAGCTGCTCGATGAGCAGGCCGGCCAGCGTCGGGCCGATCGCCGGACCGAACATGATGACCAGACCGATCATGCCCATCGCGCCGCCGCGCTGCTCAGGCGGGAAGATCGCGAGGATCGTGTTCATCATAACCGGAAGCATAAGCCCGGTTCCAAGCGCCTGGATAATACGGCCGATCAGCAGCATCTCGAACGATGGCGCAATGCCGCATAATATCGTGCCCACCAAGAACAATATCATAGCCGACAAGAACATCTGGCGGGTCGTAAACCACAGCTGCAGCAGCGCCGTGACCGGTACAAGGATACCGATGACGAGCATGTAGGCCGTGGACAGCCATTGAATCGTGGCCGGCGATACGGCGAATTCGACCATTAGATCCGGGAAGGCGATGTTCAGCAGCGTCTCGTTCAGAATCGCCACGAACGCGCCGATAACGAGGGCCGCGACGATCGGGCCTCTCTTAATGCCGCTCAAATCGAGATTCGAAGCGGTTGATTCTGCGCCTGCAGGGTTCAAGCAAAGTTCCTCCTCTATGTAACGCTTGTCGCGGACAATTGTCCGCAGCGTACAAAAAAATGACCGGACAATTGTCCGATAGACCGAGTGTAGCAGAGCGTCTAAGGGGATGTCAAAAGAAATTTGCGTAAATTTCATCCGGATTATGCAGACAAGCGCAGCGCCTACCATGGTAATTTCGAACAATGCCACTACTGCCAAGCCCGATCATCCGGTTATTCCCCGCTCTCGAAAACAAATCGGCGGCGCATCTGCCGATGCCGCGCCGCCGATTCATCCCACCGTCTTAACCTGATCTTAATACCCTTCGCCTTGAAGCCCTTTCACGATGGCGACGCTCGCGCTCGCGCCGATGCGCGTCGCGCCCGCTTCGATCATCGCTTGTACCGTCTCCAGGTTGCGCACGCCGCCGGATGCTTTGACGCCGATGTTAGGACCGACCGTCTTGCGCATAAGAGCGATGTCTTCCGCCGTCGCGCCGCCCGGACCGAAGCCCGTGGATGTCTTTACGAAGTCCGCGCCCGCCTTGACGCACAACTCGCACGCCTTCACCTTCTCTTCGTCGGTCAACAACCCCGTTTCCAGGATCACCTTCAGAATAGCGCGCCCTTGGCAAGCCGCAGCCACGGATGCCACGTCGCGTTCAACTTCCTCATACAGACCGGACTTCAGCGCGCCCACGTTCAGCACCATATCGACTTCCGTCGCGCCAGCCGCGATCGCGTCGCGCGCTTCCAGCGTCTTGGCGATCGTCGTCGAAGCGCCGAGCGGGAAGCCGACTACGGTCGTAATGCCGACATTCGTGCCCGCCAGCTCCGCGGCCGCCGTGCTGATCCAATACGGGTTGACGCATACCGTCGCGAACCCATATTCTTTTGCTTCCTTGCACAAGGTGATAACGGCCTCTTTCGTGCTTTCCGGCTTGAGCAGCGTATGGTCGAAGTAAGAAGCCAGTTCCTGCTGCGAATAAGTTGTCATGGTTGATTCTCTCCTTTGGCTTGAGTGGGGGCGTCTTGCGCTCCCTCTAACAGATAGGCGGCGGTCACATGGTCGGTAATCAGCACATTCGTATAACCGCCTCGGAGCGCGCCACGAATGCCGTTTACTTTGCGGGCGCCGCCGGCGACGAGAATGGACTGTTCTTTGTGACGGAGCTCCTCGAGATCGATGCCGATCGTACGCTGACTGAGTTCTTCGGAACACAGCTGGCCTTGTGCGTCGATATAACGAGAGCAGATATCGCCCGCTCCCCGCTCATAGATGAGCGCTAGCTCGTCTTCCGTAAAGTAATCCGCCCGGATCAGGACGGAATCTTCAGTAGGCGCGCCTACCGTGACAACGGCGATATTCGACTGTTTGCCCAGCTCCAGAATGCCCCGGATGTGCCGGTCCGATTCGATCGACTGCTTCACGACCGGATGATCGACGATTGCAGGCAGCGGAATGAAATATGGCACGGTATGGAACGCTTTGCCGAACAAGTGGATGATCTCGTGAGCGTATGTGTTCGTCTCCGAGTGGCTAACGCCCCCGTTGAGCTGCACGACCTTCACATCCTTGACGTGCTTGTCCTTCAGGTTCAACGCCACTTCGTATAGCGTCGTTCCCCAGGTTGCGGCAATGATATCCCCATCCTTCACCGTGTCTCGCACATACTCCGCAGCCGTCTCGCCCAGATACTTCTTCACGATCTCCTCGTCATATTGCGGGACCGTCACGACGACGGCTTTCTTCAACCCGAACGCCTGCTCCAGCTGTTCCGCCAGCATAACGCTGCTCTCGCGCGGATCGTGAATCGTAATTTGCACGTACCCTTCATCCTTCGCCTGCTGCAGGAAACGGGACACCGTCGGACGGGATACGCCGAACAATCGGGCGATCTCCTGCTGGCTGTAATCCAGCTGATAGTACATGCGGGCCGCATCGATCATCTTGGCCAGCTTCTCTTCCGCGCGCTCTTCCATGTCGACCCCCGCCGTTGTTTTGTTGACAAATGTTAATTGGAAAATGATCATTTGTTCACACTTATTCTACAGATGCGCTTCCCAAAAAGCAACTCGCATCCCAAGCCCGCTTCGCGGATTTTGAATGCCCATATCCCGGTTTCGCGAATTCGAACGGCGTATTCAAACCGGTATTCGAGCGGCCTATTCCCGCTTTCCGTTCATCCCCGGCTTAACTCATCCAGCACTTTTATGTTAAATTCATTTACGGAATTATTTTACATATATTATTCAACATAATCCGAAAGTCTAATGTAATTTCAGTAAGAAGTCTGACGATATAAGGCCATTTTTTACGTTATAATAGAACAATTCAAACAAACACTTAGCGTTCCCTCCCTTTATATTCCAATATTTCATCCAGAATCGGAGCAAATCCCATGCGCTTATTATCTAAGTATCCGAAAGAAATCAACGTGTTTCTCGGCGCTAGTCTTATCAATTCGACCGGCAGTTCGCTTATGTGGCCGCTGATCGCCATGTTCGTGTTCGACGAGCTCGGCCGTAATATGAAAGCCGCGGGCTTCGTCATCCTGATCCATTCCTTGGGCGGCATCTGCGGTCAACTGCTAGGCGGAGCGTTATACCATCGCGTCGGCGTAAAGCGGCTCATCGTCGGAGCCTTGGGCATGAACGCGCTTGGCTTATTCGCGCTTCCGATCGCGAGTCAATCATGGCCCTTATTTATCGGACTCATGGCGCTTATCGGCTTGTTTAACGCGCTCTCCATGCCTGCGATTCAAGCCTTCATCGGCTTTCGTTTCCCCGAACGGCGTGGCGAGCTGTTTAACGTCATCTACGTGGCGAACAACATCGGCGTGGCGGTCGGTACCGCGCTGAGCGGCTTCCTGGCAGACGTCTCCTATACGCTCAGCTTCGTGCTCAACGGCGTCACGTCGGGCGCTTTCGCCGTCTTTTTCTTCCTTTATCTTGGACGGACCGAGCATGAATCCGCGGGTTCTCCAGTCATGACCAAGGCAGCCGTCACGAAAGCAGAGAGCGCCTGGATGCTCATGCGTAACATCCGCATCTACCTATACATGTCTGTAGCTGTGCTGCTGCTGAACGTGGGTAACTCGATATGGAATACGGGCGTCTCCCCATTCATCATCGCCGAAGACATGCCCAAGCGGATGTACGGCTTCTTGTGGACGTTGAACGGTATTCTCATCTTCGTCGCTCAGCCGCTAATGACGCTGATCAAACGAACGGCGGCCCGCACCATCAATGGCCAAATGACGGCAAGCGCCATTTTCTATATGGCCGGTTACGCCTGCATTCTGACGATGCAGAGTTATCCGGGCATGGTGCTCGGCATGATTCTGGCGACATTCGGCGAAATGCTCATCGCTCCGGCGATCCCCGCATTCCTCTCCGAGCGGGCCGGCAAGTATACACCGTTCTACCTGGGCCTCTCTGGCGGCATCGGCTCCGCCGGGCGGGTGCTTGGGCCTTACATGATGGGTGCTTTCTATGATCAAGGCGGATTAAATCCCGTTGCATGGCTGGCCGTCGTCACCGCGCTGCTGTCGGTCGGATTTTTTGTCATCCACGCCATCGCGAGCCGGCCTAGATCGATCAAGCAGGCAGGCGCCGCATCGGTCAGTCAGTCGTAATAGTTCCGCGAAGGAGCTTGGAGACCCGGAATCCTTCCGAACAACCGACTGGTTTGAACGCAAGAATCAACCTGAACCCACCGCTTCCTTGCAGTCCCTTTATGCGTTGCTTGCGTCGGGTGGCGTGCGGCTCTGACCACCGCTCCTTTAGTGCCTCTTACCAGTACCTTGAGCGCCTAACGTCGCGTGTGCTATTTTCGTGTTTTCGGTGCCCCGACAGTTTGGCCGAGACGAGTGACCGCCAGGCGCGCTTGATGCGCGAACCGGCTGACCCGAGTTACAGCATTCGCGCCGCTTTCTCGCTGCAGCTATCCTATCCAGCCCCGACTCTTCCTCCCGAAGGGTTGGGGCTTTCTGCTCTTGCTCCCATCCAGGCAGACAGGGAGCGACAACGCTCGCAGGCGAAGCGCGCGACGAGGCCGTTTTCCCCGCAATAACACTAGTTTTAGCGATTGCCCACTACCTTTGTCTCCCCGGCAGGGAGGGGACCTGCGCATGGCGAATACAGAGGCCAAGACGTTGAATGAGGTGATGGGATGATGATGAAAACCAAAGAAGTTGCGCGGCATTTGGGGGTAAGCCAAACGACGATCAGACGCTGGATGACCCTTCTTCCGTCCACACCGGCCAAAGACGCCTTCGGCAGCTTCCTGTTCGATGAACGCAATCTGGCGCATCTGCGCGACATCCAGAACCAAATCGAAAGCGGCAAAGGGATGGGCGAAGTTAAGCTGGCCGTCCAAAGTGTTGCTTCGGTTGCTTCGGTTGCTTCGGTTGCTTCGGACGCCTTGGTTGCTTCAGGTGCTTCTAATACTTCTGTTGCTCCAGTGGCTCCAGTTGTCTCGAATGTCTCGGAGGTCTCGAGTGCCCTGGTTGTTTCAGGTGCTTCGAATACCTCAGATGCCTTGGCTGCTTCAGTTGCCTCGAATGTCTCGGAGGTCCTGGTTGTTTCAGGTGCTTCAAGTGCTTTCGATGCTTCGGCATCGCGGAAGCCGACTGAACCGCTAGAGACTGCCGGGTTGCCGCCCGAATACGAATTTGACCCCGCCATGCAGCAGCTGATTCATGAGATTACGAGCAACGCCGTATATGCAGAAGCGAGCCCGTCGGCCCCGAGAGCATCCATCGACCAAACTCCATCCGCCACGGAACTAAAGCCGGAACAGCTGGAGACCGTCACCAATGACGTCCGCGAACGGCTTCACCAGCTGGAGCTGGCACTCGCGCAAAAAGCCGACGAGGTCGTCTCCGTTCAGCTGCTCCAGCACCGCGAAGAGCTGGAAGAACTGCGTCTGACCGTCAGTCAGCTGGCCGCGGCGGTCGAGCAGCTTCAAATGCCCATGCAGATGGCCGCAGCGGCAGGCTGGGATTCGACGAACAAGCTGGCGCCGATTCCAATCAAACAAAAGCCGAGGAAACGCAGCTTCCTGCGGCAACTCTTCTTTTTCATCTGATATCTTTCGCGGTCATGCGGCATGCCGATGTATAGCTCGCCAATCCGGCATATGACCATTCGCCCCTTGACCGCGAGTCCCGCTTTATCATGGTATCTACACGGCTACCTCCTGTCTCTGAGCGGGCTGTGCCGCCGGGTCTTATCACCCGTCCCACCGCGCTAAGTCCGTCAACTTCCCTCCTTCGCGTTTCCCCATTGTATTGCGCCCGTCCAGCCTACACCACCGCCGAATGGCTACTACTCTCCTGCACCACCGCTGGGTGGCTATTACACCTACCCTACCGCTGGCTCACTACTACACAGACGAATCTGCTCGCGCTCAACGCCGCAATCGAAGCATCCCGCGACGGCGAGCACGGAACGCTTACACCTGCTTCCGCCTTACTCCCCACTCTCGTCCGTCCTAAAGCAATGCTCCCGCGGACAAGACTTCCCATCCATGTAACGCGAAAATCAACGTCGACCACCAACCTTCTTCCGGTCTGTAAAACAAGCCTGCCTCTCCTGTCCCTCCTCCATTAGATAAACATAAATATTAATATATTCATAAAAATACTATTGACTCTTCCGTCCGTTTTGCCGACAATGTAAGGGTATACATAAGGAGGTCTAACAGATGAAATTGAAAGCACTTGCCCTTGTATTACTCGCCGCATCCCTGCTGTCGAGCGGCTGCAGCGGCTCGACCGATAATGCCGGCGCCAATCATACGAATAACGCCACGAATGCCGCTGCTACGCTGCCGGTATTCGAGAATGTCTCCGTGCACGACCCGTCTATCATCGAGTCGGACGGCACGTATTACGTGTTCGGTTCCCATCTCGCTTCCGCCAAATCGACCGATCTCATGGCTTGGACGCAAATTTCCACAAGCGTATCCGACGATAATCCGCTCATCCCGAACGTCAAGGAAGAGCTCGCCGAGACGTTCGCGTGGGCGGAGACCGACACGCTCTGGGCCGCGGATGTCATTCAACTTGAAGACGGCAAATACTACATGTATTACAACGCCTGCCGAGGCGATTCCCCGTTATCCGCCATGGGCGTCGCCGTATCTGATCATATCGAAGGACCTTATCGCAATCTCGGCATCATGCTCAAGTCTGGCATGATAGGCGAGGCCGGCGCAGACGGAGAGATTTACGATGCAACCTTGCACCCGAATGTCGTCGATCCCGACGTTTTTTACGACAAGGATGGCCAACTGTGGATGGTGTACGGCTCCTACTCCGGCGGTATTTTCATCCTCAAGATGGATCCGAAGACCGGCTTCCCTCTTCCCGACCAAGGGTACGGCAAGAAGCTGCTGGGCGGCAACCACAGCCGGATCGAGGGTCCCTATATGCTCTATAGCCCGGATACGGACTATTACTATCTGTTCCTCTCCTACGGCGGCTTGACGGCCGACGGCGGCTATAACATCCGCGTGGCCCGTTCCAAGAATCCGGACGGCCCGTTCGTCGACTCCGAGGACAAGCCGATGGAAGAAGCGATGGGCGCCTTCGGCACCACCTTCGACGACGCCTCCTATGCGCCATACGGTGCTAAATTGATGGGCAGCTTCGCATTCCAGCCCACTGAGGGAGATCCGGACGACAGCGAATACGGCTATGTCTCGCCAGGTCATAATTCCGCGTACTACGACGAGAAGACGAAGCGTTATTATTTGATCTTCCATGCGCGCTTCCCGGGTCTAGGGGAACAGCATGAAGTCCGCGTCCATCAAATATTCTTCAACGAGGACGGCTGGCCGGTCATCGCGCCTTACCGCTATGGCGGAGAGAAGATCGGCAAGTATGCCAAGGCCGATATTGCCGGCGAGTATAAATTCGTGAATCACAACAAAGACATTACGGCCGACATCCAGCAATCGACCCTCCTCACTCTTTCGGAAGACGGTACGGTAACCGGAGCGGTCAGCGGCGCATGGGTGCTTGGCGACGATCACACAGCGACGATTACCATCGACGGCACAGTATATAAAGGTGTCTTCCTGCGCCAATACGATGAAACCGCGGCGCGCCAAACCATGACCTTCACGGCCATGTCGAACGAAGGCATCACGATCTGGGGAAGCCGTACGGTAACGCCTTAGCCATCCAATATATAGACAAAAGCAGGACACCCCTTCTTCAGGCGGCGTCCTGCTTTTTCCATTCTGCGGTATAATCAATCCTATACGGGCCATATCTTCCATCGCTCGTTATCCCGGATCCAAATCGCTCGCCGCGCTGCAGCGCAAAGGAGGAACGCTCACATGAAAATCGTCATCGCTCCCGATTCGTTCAAAGGGAGCCTAACCGCCCCCCAAGCCGCGCAAGCGATCGAACGCGGCATCCATAACGCTTTTCCGGCCGCTGTCACGGTGATCGTCCCGATGGCTGATGGAGGGGAAGGCTCCTTGGAGCCGATCGTTCACAGTGCGGGCGGCACGTTCGTTGGCTGTACCGTTCAAGGCCCGTTAGGCACTTCGGTAGACGCTGCCTACGGCATGCTCAGCCGCGACAAGACGGCTGTGATCGAGATGGCGCGCGCGTCAGGTCTTCTGCTCGTATCTCCCGCCGAGCGCAATCCGATGCTGACGTCTACATACGGTACGGGGGAGCTAATCCGCCATGCTTTAGACCAAGGATGCAGACGGTTTATTCTCGCGCTTGGCGGGAGCGCGACGAACGACGGCGGCGCGGGTATGCTGGAGGCGCTCGGGATGTCCTTCTATGATGCTAGCGGAGACGTGATCCACTCTGCCGGCGGTAACCTCGGCCGGATCGCGGTCATCGACGACACAGGGTTCGATTCGCGCATCGCCGAATCCGATTTTCTCATCGCCTGCGACGTGAACAATCCGCTGCTAGGCGCAAGCGGGGCCTCCGCGGTCTATGCTCCGCAAAAAGGCGCCTCTCCCGGCGATATCGAGCGGTTGGAACAGAATATGCACCACTGGGCGGATCTCATAGAGGCGAAGATGGGCCTGCGTCTGCACGATTATCCAGGCGCAGGAGCCGCGGGCGGATTAGCGGGCGCCTTCCTCGCGTTATTCCCTTCTCGATTGCGTCCTGGCATCGAGGTGGTCATCGCGTCCACCGGACTGCGCGACCATTTGTCCGGAGCCGCCTTGGTCATAACGGGGGAAGGGCGCATCGATGCGCAGACCGCATCTGGCAAGGCTCCTCTGGGCGTTGCCCGGGAAGCCAAATCGCTCGGGATTCCCGTCATCGCGCTTGCCGGTGCGGTCGGTCCGCACTTGGATGCGCTTTATGAAGACGGCATCAGCTGCGCTTTCAGCATCGTCAACGCCCCCATGACGCTGGAGGAAGCCATGTCCCGTGCTTCAGAACTGCTGGAGCATGCGGCCGAGCAAGCTGTTCGCGCTTTTCTCGCCGGTCGCTAACCAATCTGCACACCGAACTGCTAGAAGCTTCTGGAGACCAGCATCGCGCACATGCCCGGCCAGCGGCATCGGTCGCACGTCGGGGGCGGCTCATCGTGTTACCCACATACCACCCAACTTCTTCTTACTTTCGCCTCCCCCGGCAGCGCCCTGCTCGCCAAGGCGCTGCCGATGCATACCCGTATACACCACCATCTCTCGGCCCTACGTACACACTCACTCGCTAAAGGCATCGTCTCCTGCCGTGCAGTCTTGAGTCAAGGACCCGGGTCAAGCGAATCATACATGATGAAGACGGGGAATTGTTTCGAACTGACTTGAAATCCAACCGATTCGCCGTTACGGCCCCGATACGAAACCATGTACGTCCCGAACTGCGATGAATATTCCAACTTTTGAAACGTTAAATCGCGATCGCCATAATGAAGCACGACGTATAACGCGGCCGCTGCCCGCGCCGTCATCCGCTGCACCGGGCCGAACGACAACAGGATGAACAGAACTGCCACTACGATTAACAACACCTTCGTGCTCACTCGATATTTGGCCATCTTGTCCCCTCTTTATCACTCCATCTATAATCAGCACCTTCACCATTGCCTGTCTCCCTCCCTCGGAAATTCGGCACCTTTGCCAACAGGCAATGGCTCGTCGTGCTATTCCCCTCTAATCCCAAGACGACCGCCGCCCGTTGAAAGATTGCGTACGTATGCAGAAAAGCTGCCCGTCGACAGCCAGGCAGCTTCTCACTTACGCTCCTACTTGCAGCGCCATAATAATGGCCGTCAAGCCGAAACACACGTTAAGCAGACATAGGAACACTAGCGTCTGCTTCTGATTCAGGCCAGTCGCCAGCAGCTTATAATGCGCTTGGGAAGCATCGGCTTTGTAAATCGGTTGGGAGGCCAGCATCCGGCGAACAACGACGATGACATTATCGAAGATTGGTACGCCGAGCGCCAAAATTGGGATAAACAGCGACAGCAGCGTCGCCCCTTTGAAGGCTCCGTCCAGCGCAATAATGCCAAGCATGAACCCCAAGAACGTCGCCCCTGCATCGCCCATGAAGACCCGCGCGGGAGGCTTGTTATAGCGCAAATAGCCAAGTGCAGCCCCGACCAAAATGATCGACATCAGCGCGGAATCGCTCTGCCCCATCGTAAGCGCCACCACGAACAGCGTCCCACCCGAGATCGCCGACAAACCGCCTGCTAGCCCATCGATGCCATCCGAGAAATTAATGACCGTCGTGACGCCAAAGATCCACAAAATCGTGAGCAGCAGCTCCAGCCACGCGGGCAAATTAACGAACTGCCCGTTAAGCGGATTCGTGAAGCCTTCAAACGCAATACCAGATAAATAGACAATAACCGCTGCGCCTACCTGTACGACCAGCTTGGGCAGGGACGCAAGTTCCTTGCCACGCGTCTTATACCAATCATCGATAAGCCCGATACCGAGAATACATAGCCCACCGCCTGTAATCGCCCACGTCTGTGCAGAGAAAGAGCCGCTGCATACATAATAGATGGCGAAAAACCCGACAAATATCGCGATTCCCGCCGTGAGCGGTATCGGTTCACGGTGAATTTTACGTTCGACGTCCGGCCTAGGCTTGTCCACGAAATCGATGCGTACCGCCAGTCTGCGCAGCGGTGGAATAAGCAGCAGCACCAACAAAAATGACAACGTAAAACCAATCCAATAGAGCACGTGGATCCTCCTCATTATCAGATGACCTGTTCGGCGTATGTATGGCTTCTCTTGATGCATAGCATGTCCAAATGACGACGAAATCCGCAAAAAAGTTGCATACCTCACTAGATTTTTCCACAAGCCTCACTCAATATCTATAATTGAATGCAAAAAAACCGACGAAATACCGTCGGTTACGATTGAAAGATGGTCGGGATGACACGATTCGAACATGCGACCCCCTGGTCCCAAACCAGGTGCTCTACCAAGCTGAGCTACATCCCGTTATGCAATTGGCATCTCATCCATGCAAAGCATGAGATGAAGGTGGAGGCGCCACCCAGATTCGAACTGGGGGTGAAGCTTTTGCAGAGCTCTGCCTTACCACTTGGCTATGGCGCCATAAGAATGGAGCGGAAGACGGGAATCGAACCCGCGACCCTCGCCTTGGCAAGGCGATGCTCTACCGCTGAGCCACTTCCGCTTAATAATATTTGGTGCGCGTAGAGGGACTTGAACCCCCACGGTCGCCCGCCAGATCCTAAGTCTGGTGCGTCTGCCAATTCCGCCATACGCGCGAGTTGTTGCGATCTTCTTCTTAAGATCAGCATATGAAGAAAGTGAGCCATGTAGGACTCGAACCTACGACACCCTGATTAAAAGTCAGGTGCTCTACCAACTGAGCTAATGGCTCAAACGAATGGCTGGGGATCAAGGATTCGAACCTTGGCATGACGGAGTCAAAGTCCGTTGCCTTACCGCTTGGCTAATCCCCAACAATGATGGGGCGATCGAGGGGAATTGAACCCCCGAATGTCGGAATCACAATCCGATGCGTTAACCACTTCGCCACGACCGCCACGGTACAAGAATGCTTCTGGCAGGGGCAGCAGGAATTGAACCCACACTAACGGTTTTGGAGACCGCTGTTCTACCTTTAAACTATGCCCCTATAACTGGTGGAGGATGATGGATTCGAACCACCGAACTCGTCAGAGAACAGATTTACAGTCTGCTGCGTTTGGCCACTTCGCTAATCCTCCATGAAGCTGGTGCCGCCGAGAGGACTTGAACCCCCAACCTACTGATTACAAGTCAGTTGCTCTACCAATTGAGCTACAGCGGCGTATAAATTGAAATGGTGGCTCGGGACGGAATCGAACCGCCGACACGAGGATTTTCAGTCCTCTGCTCTACCAACTGAGCTACCGAGCCTTATTCAAATGGCGGAGCCGACGGGATTCGAACCCGCGGTCTCCTGCGTGACAGGCAGGCATGTTAGGCCTCTACACCACGGCTCCGCATGAAAATTGGTTGCGGGGGCAGGATTTGAACCTGCGGCCTTCGGGTTATGAGCCCGACGAGCTACCGAGCTGCTCCACCCCGCGTCATTGTAATACTTATATGGTGGAGGCTGACGGGATCGAACCGCCGACCCTCTGCTTGTAAGGCAGATGCTCTCCCAGCTGAGCTAAGCCTCCAAAATGTTGGTGACCCGTAGGGGATTCGAACCCCTGTTACCTCCGTGAAAGGGAGGTGTCTTAACCCCTTGACCAACGGGCCTTATGTATAAAGAACGGAGAAGGAGGGATTCGAACCCTCGCACCACTTACGCAGTCTAACCCCTTAGCAGAGGGTCCCCTTGAGCCACTTGGGTACTTCTCCATGAAAATGGCTCCCCGAACAGGACTCGAACCTGTGACAACTCGATTAACAGTCGAGTGCTCTACCAACTGAGCTATCAGGGAACATCACGAACTTATATGGTGGAGCCAAGCGGGATCGAACCGCTGACCTCCTGCTTGCAAGGCAGGCGCTCTCCCAGCTGAGCTATGGCCCCTTAATAATTTAAATGGTTGGCCTTAGTGGACTCGAACCACCGACCTCACCCTTATCAGGGGTGCGCTCTAACCAGCTGAGCTAAAGGCCAGTAAATAACAAAACCCACAAAAGAGTGGGTGGATTCCATTGTAAGCAAGGCGTTACACCCTGAAAACTGGATACGAAACTCAACACTTTAGCTGTGTTTGTTCAAGCTCTT